>NZ_KV791880.1:0-161370 GCF_001808005.1 Staphylococcus sp. HMSC13A10
CAAGACAGACATCTACTGCCAATATATGAACGAAGTTCAGAATGGTTTAAGGCGAACCGAAAAGAACGAATGAAAAGAGTTAGAGCCACTAAAGAATAAATAAAACACAAAAAGCGTGTTGAAAGACATCTTTATCAAGATCATCTTTCGACACGCTTTTAATTATTAAAAGATATATTATTTAATACGGATTTTTCTGTTTCTAAAGAATAGACTAATAATTAGTAATCCAATGCTACAAGCTAATAAAATAAGCGCGTTGTGAATAGCATCGGCTTCTACCACTACCTGATCTGGTGAGACAGTTAAGTAATATTGTTTAAGTGAATCAGAAATTTTCTCAGCTAATGTATGAATAATATAGCTAAAGTACATTGTTATCACTAGCATAATGGCAAGAAACAACATATTTACAACCTTTAAAGCACTTCGATTAAAAATAATTGTTAAAATCGATAAAATTAAACTAAGAATACATAATGCGAAAAAGGCGTAAAAGACAATCAATAATCGGTCAATTGATTGTTGTAATTGATCAATATTACCTAAATTGATATTAATATTTCCAATTTGTGTAACAGTATCTTGGAAATTTTTAAGTTGATGAAAATCAATAGTTTGTTTGGCAAATACAATATTGAATATGGGTTGTTTATACATGCTATAACCTGTAATTGCAGTCAACACAAGCACAATTAATTGAATAATCATGCTTACCCATGAACGCTTTTTCTTGCCATATTGTTTACCTCGATGCAAACCTTGCGTTTGAAATGCATCGTCAAAGTTTTCCAATCTGCTTTGTTGATTAGACATGCAGGTGCCTCCCTTGAAATAGTCATATCTTTCTTTATCATTTCTAGTCTGATTTTGTTATAATAATGATTACTCAAAGACAGTAAAAAATTAGACAATTTATAAAATGAAATTCATGACTAAATTAAAATATACTTTAAATTATATCCCTTTTTATGTTGCGAATGTAGGTTTTTAATCAAATTGTTTTTTAATTTTAAAAATTGATAAGAGGTAGGTTTAGTTATTTATGAAGAATCGTTTAATGAACAGAGTGGTAAACAAATATATTCTACACAATCGTTCAATATTTTTCGATAATGATGAAGCAGTGGATAAATTTTTCGAAAAAAGACAAATTGAAAATGAGAAAAAACATAAGCAACCATCTACACTGAATGTGAAAGCCAATTTAGATAAACTTATGCTAGGAGATATGCAAGTTTTTAGATTTAATTTTAGACATGAATCCAAAAGAAAAATTTTGTATATTCATGGTGGATATAATACATTACAACCATCACCATTTCATTGGAGATTCTTAGATAAATTGACATTATCAACGTTACATGAAGTTGTATTTCCTATTTATCCTAAAGCACCTGATTATCATATCAATGATACACAAAAAGCTGTTAAAGATGTTTATGATCAATTAGTATCTGAAGTGGGTGCAGAACATATTATTGTCATGGGAGATGGCTCTGGTGGTGGATTAGCATTAAACTTAGTGCAAAACTTGATCGAACAAAATGAACAAGTACCACGTCAATTATATTTAATTTCACCATTATTAGATGCGACATTATCAAACAAAGATATAACTGATGACCTATTAAACAAAGATATATTAGTGAGCAGATTTGGTGTGAATGAAATTATGAAACGTTGGGCAGATGAATTGCCACTTACCAATTCACGTGTATCACCGAAATATGGCAAGATTGAAGGGTTACCACCAGTGTTTATGTTTGGTGGAGGTAGAGAAATTATTAATCCAGATATGCATTTATTTAAGGATACATTGGAATCAGTTGGACAAGATATTGAATTTTATGAATATCCAAGAATGGTTCATGATTTTCCACTTTATCCGATTCGTGAATCACATAAAGTTGTTAAACAAATTACCAAAGCTTTAAATAAATAGCATGTATAAATAAAGAAAAGGGCGTTTAGCAGTTCAATATTTAGCTAAACGTCCTTTTTATATTATTCCATAATAGAATTAATATGTTTAATAATGAAGTTTTGTCCTTTTGAAAAATATAAGTCAGCAATTGTGTCCTCAAAATGACTTGGTATGTCGGTTAAATTACTAAATGAAAAGACTTTTTCAATATTATCATTTCGTACACGATTCGCAAGTTGATTATAGTGTTCAAGAAATTGTTTGTCATCTTCATATTTTTCAAGAAGTTGATTTATTTCATCAATAGCTTGTTTTTGACCTTGAGTGAAACTCATTCGTGTTGCACGTTTAAATAATTTTGAAGCTGGACCATTAATCGTCAAGGCTTTTTGTTCGTTTAAGTCACTAAGCGCATATTTAACATCATCGAATAAATCTAATAATTCACTTTGTACTGTATAGCGAATAGAATCATTCATTATTTATCCTCCTTATGAGGTATACCAATTCGATGGCCTAGTTGGTCTGGCCATTCAATTGTTTGCTGTTGTTGGTCAGCATAGTGTTGCATTTGTTTGTAATAGTCTTCTGGAAAGGCAGCTGAGCGTCGTTGTTTTTGATCAATGCCCATCATCATTACTTCATTTGTAGCTGCAACATTACCATTATTACGGACCATTCTTAAGAAAAAGTGAACACGTTTGTAATCATAATCATAAATATATAACTCAACATCATAATGCTCATTTAATGTTAATTCAGATAAAAATGTAGTGTGTTCTTCAATTGTAAATGTAGTGTATTTATATTGTTCACGTTCTTCTAATGATAAACCATGACTATAATTAAAATCATCAATCACATCACTAAAAATGATATTATAGTATGCATCATGCATATGATTATTATGATCGATAAAATCTTCAGTCACCGTTTTACTTACCTTAAATGTTTGAGACATGACAACTACTCCTTTTTTGTGTGCTTGCTAATTATTTTACTAAATTAAATTAAGACATACACGTAATTCAATTCATGATAAAATAATGAAGAACTGCTTAACAGGGGGTAAATGGAGATGACAATGACTATTCGATACCAAACATCTACCGAACCTTTAAAAAGGGTGAATCGGATTGAAGATATTCCTAGTGAAGCAACAATTGTTTGGTACGATTTTGAGGACGCAACACCACAAGAAAATGAATTTTTAAGAAATCATTTTAACTTTAATAATTTAGAAATAGATGATGCCATTAATGGTATTCCTCGAGCAAAATATAAATCGTATGATGATTATCAATATTTAGTTCTTCATAGTATATTAGTACGCAATTATTCTGCAATAGCGTTAAATGTATTTTTAGGGGATAAATTATTAGTCACATACCATCATCAAAGTTTTGAATCGCTTAAAAGAGTGGCTAAAGTAAATGAACAACACCATGATCCAGAACTAGATTGTGCAGATATTGTTATTCTTATATTAGATAGTATGGTAGATAAATACTTTAATTTTGTTTACGATATTGAAGATAAGGTATATACATTTGAGGATAGACATGTTGATGATCGCTTTAGTAAAGATGTAATGGACAACGTATTTAAATTACGTTCTGACTTAATTAAAATCAAACGTGTTTTATTTCCAATGCAAGAGTTAGTTGATACGATTAAAACTGAAGGTAATTTAATTAAAGATAATAAGCATTCAATGTATATACAACATATAGATGACCACTTAATTAAACAAAGTAACGTCATTAAGACTTCTCAAGAAATGACGAATGAAATTAGAGAAAACTATGAATCTTATACATCATTTAGAATGAATAATATTATGCAAATTTTAACATTAGTTTCAGTTATATTTTCTCCACTTACCTTTATTGCAGGTATATACGGAATGAACTTTGAATATATGCCTGAACTTAAATGGCATTATAGCTATTTTGTTTGCTTAATTATTATGTTAATCATCACTATTGTGTTAATAATTTTTTTCAAAAAAAAGAAATGGTTTTAAATTGTGCATTTTAAAATAAGAATGAGTTGGAAAGGGCGGTATAGCAATGAGTGATTTTCAAAGAGAACAGAGAAAAAATGAACATGTTGAAATCGCGATGGCACAACAAGATGCTGCATTGTCAGATTTTGACAAAGTAAGGTTTGTACATCATTCAATTCCTAATATAGATGTAGATGATGTTGATTTAACTACGCGTACATCACATTTTGACTTAAAGTATCCTGTTTATATCAATGCAATGACGGGTGGTAGTGAATGGACGAAACAAATTAATGAAAAACTTGCGATTGTTGCAAGAGAAACAGGATTAGCAATGGCGGTTGGTTCAACACATGCTGCTTTACGAAATCCCAAAATGGCGGAGTCATTCACTATTGTAAGAGAAACTAATCCAGATGGTATTATATTCAGTAATGTGGGTGCTGATGTGCCTGTAGATAAAGCCGTAAAAGCCGTTGAATTATTAGATGCGCAAGCATTACAAATACATGTTAATTCACCACAAGAACTAGTTATGCCAGAAGGTAATCGTGAATTTGCCAATTGGATGGAAAATATCGAAGCTATTGTTAAAGCAGTTGATGTTCCAGTGATTGTAAAAGAAGTAGGATTTGGTATGAGTAAAGAAACGTACAAATCACTGCTTAACGTTGGAGTAGCTTATGTTGACGTAAGCGGGCGTGGTGGTACAAACTTTGTTGATATTGAAAATGAGAGACGTTCAAATAAAGATATGGATTATTTATCAAATTGGGGACAATCAACAGTTGAATCTCTATTAGAAAGTACCGATTATCAAGATAAGCTTAATGTCTTTGCAAGTGGTGGTTTACGTACACCATTAGACGCAGTGAAATGCTTAGCATTAGGTGCTAAAGCAGTTGGAATGTCACGACCATTTTTAAATCAAGTTGAACAATCAGGTATTACGCAAACGATTGAATATGTAGAGTCATTTTTAGATCATATGAAGAAAATAATGACTATGATAGACGCTAAAAATATTGATGAATTAACTCATAAAGATATGATATTTAGCCAAGATTTATTATCGTGGATAGACCAAAGAGGTTTAGATATTCATAGAGGATAATTGGCCTAACTATAGTTGCCAAAATAAATTCAAAAATAAATCAGTACACATGAGAAACTGTCAGGACATAAGCAAAAACACTTTATGTCTTAGTTCCATCATGTGTACTGTTTTTTAATTATTGGAAAAATTGTATAAAGCCCATAACAATAATCACGCCTATTAAGTCGATTAAGAATGCACCGACAATAGGAACAACTAAATAAGCTTTTGGTGAGTTACCGTATTTTTTAGTAATGACATCTAAATTAGCCATTGCATTAGGTGTTGCACCTAACCCATGACCAATAAAGCCACCAACCATTACTGCAGCATCATAGTCTTTGCCTAAGCCTCTGAATAAAATGAAGATAGAGAACAAGATCATGAATACAACTTGAACAAGAACTATGATAATTAATGGTAATGCTAATGAGTAGATTTCAGTTAATTGAATACTCATTAACGCGAGAGATAGGAAGATACCTAATGAGATATCACCGATTTCTTCGTTAATTTTTAAATCAACAATGTTAAAGCCAAATGCTTCAGAAATGTTACGTACAAAAACAGCGACGAACATTGAGCCGACATACATTGGTATATTAACATTTGTTAAATCAGTAAACGTATTTCCTATGTATGTACCGAGTGCCATACAGAATACAAGAATTGTAAACTGTATAAAGAAAATTTGTGTTGGTTTATATTTTTCGTGAAGTGCTTGATTATATTCAACTTCACCATAGTTTTTAAATGAATCATCACTATGTTCAGGTTTGAGGTTATAACGTTTGATTAAAAATTTAACTACAGGTCCGCCAATCAAACCGCCAAATACTAAGCCTAATGTTGCGGCAGCAAGAGCAGCAGTTACAGCGGAATCAATGCCCATATCTTGAATTGTTTTACCATAGGCAGCGGCATTACCGTGACCACCCTCCATTGACATAGAACCTGCTGTTAAACCTAATAATGGTTTGATATTTAATACTTTAGCTAAGGAAACACCAATGACGTTTTGACAGAAAGCCATAATACCACAAAACATAAAGTATAATAACATGACTTTTCCACCAACTTTAAATAATTTCAATGATGCTCCTAATCCAATTGTTGTGAAAAAGGCTAACATAAAGAAATTTTGTATAAATGATGAGTCTAATTTAATTTTAACTATATTAAAGGAATCTAAAATCGCAACTAAAATTGCAAAAATTAAGCCACCAATCACTGGTGCTGGAATACAAATTCTTCTTAAAAACGAGACATGGTTTATGATTGTTTGACCAATCAGATATAAAATACATGCTAAACATAATGTGGTAATAGCATCTAATTCTAACATTTTAACTCCCCCTTAGAAGTTACCCCAAAACCTATGTTTAAGTGTTATTCAATTAAAATATGTAAGCGTTATAAAAAGCCACTATACCTAGTATACACGTATAAATCCATTAAATCTAGTTTTAGAATAAATATTATTTGTATTTATACATGAAAGTATTAATTTTCAATAGATATTATCAGAAATAATATTAAAATTATTAAAAAAGAATATCCTATGTGGAGGATTTATTATTTAGTACCTTGCAATGTACAGTAGTGAGTGCTATATTATAGATAATCACTACTGTGTAATGTTTAGTACCTAAAATGAAATATGGAGGAATGCCTATGAATACGCAATTTAAGAAGGGTGCGTTAGAACTAATTGTCTTGCTCATTATTAAAAGAGAAGATCAATATGGTTATTCATTAGTTCAAAATATCTCACGTTATATGACAATTGCTGAAGGAACTGTATATCCATTATTACGAAGATTAGTTAAAAACGGTGAACTATCTACGTATTATCAGCCATCAACAGAAGGTCCAGCGAGAAAATATTATCGTCTTACAGAACAGGGCCAAGGAAGATTGGCGACGTTAAAAGAGGAATGGCAGTTGTTTTCTAATGCTGTAAATACGTTTATTGAGGAGAGTGAATCAAATGAATAAAGAAAGATATTTAAAGCAATTGGTCGCTAATTTAAAGCATATGGATAATACTGACAAGCAAGATATTTATAACGAATATGAAACTCATTTTATAAGTGGTAAAAATGAAAGGAAATCTGAAGAAGATATAGCTAAACAATTAGGAGATCCTAAAATGATTGCTAAAGAATTGAACGCCACTATGGCTATCGAAAAGGTAGATGAGAAGTCTAATTTAAAAAGTATATTTAAAGCTATATTAGCAGTGATGGGATTAGGACTTTTTAATTTCTTTATTGTATTAGTACCAGCATTCTTCATTTTAACGATTTTTTTCACATTAATTGTTTTTACATTAATACTTTTCAGTGCACCTATATTTTTAATTATCAAATTTGCAACTGAAGGCTCAAATTCAATTATTTTATATGATGTTTATATGGCGGGATTAATGTTTGGTGTTAGTTTAATGTTATTAGCAATTACTATTCTTCTCATTAAATGGTTCTTAAAATTAACAGTAATGTATCTTAAATGGAATGTCTCATTCGTGAAAGGAAGTGTTCATCCATGAGAAAGTTAATCATCACACTTTTTATAATTGGTTTAATATTGAGCATTGGTTTTGGTATAGGTCTTATTTCTCAAGGTAAGAAGTTATCTTCAGCACATCATGAAACGCAATTAAATAAAGAATATAAAAACAATATAAAATCTATTCAATTGGATGTTGAGAATAGTGATGTTGAAATAAAGCATGGTAAGACATTTTCGATAAAATCAATTGGTAGTTCAGACGCTAAAGTAGATAGTAAAGTCGAAAAAGGAACACGGCATATTAATGACCAACATAATCAATCTAATATCAATTTTAGAATAGGCACTATGTTCACTAATAAAATTATTATTACCTTACCAAAAGAAATGAATGAACTAACAATAAAAGATGACGCGGGGGATATAAAAGTTGATAATGTTGTTAGTAAGAAAACGCATATCAATGTTGATTCTGGAGATATCACTTTGACAGATAGTAAATTAGGTGATTTGAAAGTCAATAATGATTCGGGTGATATTTTAATGAAACACATTCATTTCACAAAAGGTAAAATAAAAAATGATTCAGGAGATATAGAAATGAAACAAAGTATTCCTGATCAACCATTAAATGTATCAAATGAGAGTGGAGATATTCATATAAATTATAAAAACAAAGCCAAAAACACATCATTTACTGCCTTAAACGATTCTGGAGATACGAATATATATGATAAAGAATTAAAACAACATCAAATAGGTAAAGGAGACAACAAAGTCAATTTATCTAATGATTCCGGTGATATTACAGTAAAATAAAATTTATTAAAAGAGAGGATGGCACTATTTTTAGTGCTATCCTCTCCTTTATTTCCATGTATCATCAGGGTTTTGAAAATCTGATTTTTTCATGCGAGATACATATGGATTACCTTTGACTGTATAGCGAAGTGGTTTATTTGTCCATTCTCCTTTATTTGGAATACCAATACGACCACTTTCAACTATCGATTTAGGATGTTTCCGATTTTTTATGTCAATTGATAGGCGACATTGATTGATAGTAGATCCATCAATGGCACGCGGAATATTAAATGCTTTCGTCCATTTTCCTGGTCCATTAGTCAATTCAAATCCATCTTTGCCTCTATTGATTCTCATAGCTTCAATCCCGTCTTCTGGTTCTACTGCGCGAATAAGCACACCTTCAGGAACACCACTATCTTTAGTAACAAAGTTAATTAATAAATGTGTATGCATGACATGTGCATAAATTGTTCCACCAGTCTTATATAATGAAGTAACTTTAGGTGTTTGTTTACCGCCAAAGCCATGAGCTGCGCGATCTTCAAAACCTAAATAAGCCTCAGTTTCGACAATATAACCGCTATAAGTTTGATGATTATCCTGATAAATAACACGGACTCCTAATAATGATTTTGCAATATCTGTTGTATTACGTTCTTTAAAATCCATAATGGAACTCCTCTATAAAAATATTTGTTTTTATAATTTATTTTGGAAATTCTTAAAAAATATTTGATTTATATTTTTTAAAGTCTATCTATTTAATACAATGACCGTATTAACAATATTATTACTTAATTAATGTATCAAAATTGATATGAGTAATAAAATAAATTGAATTGATGATTTGAAAGGAGCAGCTAAGATGAGAGAGAAAGTTGGTTTTAAAGCATCATTTAAATTATATTGGTCAAATTATTTTAATTTTAAAGGTAGATCAAGACGTAGTGAATATTGGTTTATGCAATTAGGGCATTTAATATTTATGTGTCCTGGTATTATTTTATTGATTATTGGTGCAATAGGGCTGACTATAGGTATCTCTTCAGGTCAAAGTACGACTGCACTTAGTATTGGTGCCTTTAGTCTAGTGATATCCGTTTTATATTTAGCCATTTACTCACTAGTGACAATTATTCCGAATTTAGCTATATTAGCTCGTCGATTCCATGATACTTCACGCACAATGTGGATACCTATGATTGGATTTGGTATTGCAGTATTTTTAAATATATTTAATTGGGTTGTCAATGCAACTGGACATTCAGAAAATGGTTGGTTATTACTAATCTATTGGTTAATTACAATCATCTCTTGGATTTTTGGTATTTATAATATTGTTATTTGTTGTTTAAACAGTCAGAGAGAAACAAATATTTATGGACCAAGTCCAAAATATGAAGGGTCTGAAATGATAAGTGATAATAATTATAATCCAGTAGATAAAGCAAATAAGAAACATAATTATGATAATAATGAAATTTAAAATAGTAATGTAAAGCTAGGGTCATAGTGAGACCTTAGCTTTTTATATAAGAAATCATCATTTATTCTAGTAGATGTCGTATATATTTGACGTATGGGTAAATGATTTAGTAAAATTAAGATAATACTTATCGAAAGAAGCGGATGAATGCGTTGAATAGAGTGAAACAATATCGAGCACATCAAAAGATGTCGCAATTAGAACTAGCAAGACGAATAGGGGTTTCCAGACAAACAATTAATATGATTGAAAATGATAAATATAATCCGTCATTAAAATTATGTATAAATATAGCTAAAACATTGTCAGTCACACTAAACGACTTATTTTGGGAGGATGAATAGTTATTTTTAATAAATTAGAATTTAAAGATGAATTCAAAAATAATTTATTCAAAAATCATTTAGTAAAAACGAGTGCGATATCTATATTTGTAATTGCCTGTATATTTTATTTCCAAGCAATGTTTGATATTCAACGTGAATATTTGTCTCCATATTTGATAGGTAGTTTACTTATATTAATCGTGACAGTCTGTAAACTATCTTTAAATAAAGAAACAACGGATACTACAATAATTTACGTAAATAATAAAAATGAGAAAAACTATTTAAATCGTAAAGCCAGAAAGAAACACATTATATTTTTTATAGTGCTCATGATTTATTTAATCGTCATTAATAATGTAATTATCCCTTTAGTGGTAAGCAGTGAGGTGATGGTTAATAGTTGGTCTAGTTTAGGGTTGCTTATTCCAATTATAATGATGATATTGATGAAAGACAGTCGTATTCAAATATCTGATACACCGACAGTTTCAGCAAAAGAAAAGATTAATACACAAGAACGTTCTTTAAATATGTTGCCTAATTATAACTTCAGTGATGAATATGAGAGACGTAGAATTGTTAATGCATATGCGATTAATACAATTTGGCAATTAATTGCTTTAATGGTAGTCAGTATTGTTGATATAGTTATTGAAGTAATAATGGGGCATTGGCCAATATCTAGTTATATTTCAATCCTGTTCATTGTTATTATTTCATTAGTCATTACATTTAAATATAAAAGTATTAAAAATTAAAAACAGCTATTCTTGCCATGTTGATAAACAATGGCAAGAATAGCTGTTTTTAAAGTTGCTTATTCAGTTTCATGAATATAAGATAATTCAGCATGTTCTCTACCTAATAAATCATGAAGTTGTCGGTATTTATTAAATAATTTTTCGTAATGTTTTACTTTTTCAGGATCTGGTTGTTTTTCATAATAAATCGGTTGTTTCATATGTTGTACAGTATCTCGTAATGTTTCGTAAGCACCGCCGACGTTAGCTCCTAACATAGCAGCACCTAAAGCAGTAGCATTAGATGATTCTAAGACAACTACTTTTTTGTTTAATACATTGGCATAAATATCTACGAGTAATTTACTTTTTTTAGGTATACCACCTGACGCATATACTGTATGAACTGGAATGTCATTATCTTCGAATTGTTTCATGATCATTTTAGTTCCAAATGCAGTTGATTCTAAATAAGCACGGTGTACCATTTCG
The DNA here is from genome assembly GCF_001808005.1 of Staphylococcus sp. HMSC13A10. Classification (NCBI taxonomy): domain Bacteria; kingdom Bacillati; phylum Bacillota; class Bacilli; order Caryophanales; family Staphylococcaceae; genus Staphylococcus; species Staphylococcus sp. HMSC13A10. Next base: position 11,400 of record NZ_KV791880.1, read on the forward strand.
AATGGTGTTTGTAATTTTAAACCAAAGACACTACCAGTTAAATGGCTATCGCTTAATATACTTCTATTACCATTATGCCAATCTAGCACGACTACATGTTGTTCTTCAACAGGGATTTGCTCTGCTAGCGTTTCTAAGTATTGTAATACATCCATATCTTTGTTCTTCGCGGCTTCAACAATTTCATGTGGAGCCATGCGTTCAGAGTAACTAAACAAGTCTCCTACAGCAGCTTGCCCAGCTTCATATGCATATAATCCAGGTATAATAGCATCTTTAACTGAACCTGTAATTGATTGAATGGGTTCTTGTTTAGGGTCTAACATTAAGTGACAAGTACTTGTACCAATGACTGGAGTGAATTCTCCTTTTTCAATGGCACCTGCACCTAATACGCCAGAATGTGCATCAATCATATAAGGTGATATTTGAACATTTGAAGATAATCCCCATAAATTTTGGTAGTATTCTGATAATGAACCTGCACTATCTCCAATTTGAATAACCGGTGCTTCACATTTGTCTTTCACAATTTGAGGTAATTCTGAATCTACAGTTTCAAAGAAATCGTAATTAAATCCATTGACTTCATCGTAAAATCCTTTAAATCCTATACCACAATTTGATCGGATATTTTGATTAACAAGCAAGCTTGTCATATAGTCTCCGGCTTCCATAATATAATGAGCACGTTCTAATAATTCAGGTGCTTTATGTTTTACCTCAAGAATTTTAGGTATCATCCATTCACTATTAACACTGTGACCATAATAGTCTAACCAATTTTGATTTGCTTTTTCATTAGCTTCGACCATTTGTGTTGCTTCATCTTGGGCACCGTGATGTTTCCATAATTTAACATAGGCATGTGGGTGATTTTTTAAATCTTCATTCATATGTAAAGGTTTGAAGTTATCATCTAAAAAGACAATAGTACAACTTGTGAAGTCGACGCCAATTCCGATTACTTCATCTTTATTAATTTGACTTTCTTCTAATACATGTTTAACACCATTTTCTAATACATTGCGATAATCGCCAGCATGTTGTAAGAAGTAATTATGAGGTAAAGTTTCTCCACCTAATTCTTCAGCAATTGTCCCATGTTGGTATGTTTCTTCATAACTAGAAATAATTTTTCCATCTGATGTATCTACTAAAATAACACGTCCAGATGCTGTGCCATAATCGATACCAATACTATAACTCATTATGTCTATCCCCTTTATGTAATGTTTTATCTTAAAGAAGTTATCAATAAAATAATGTTCTACGATATGATTAATGATAGTGCTTACATAAATGAATGTAAAGTGTGACATATTGTAAATTCTAAATTCATTAATTAGTTTATTAATGTTATATTTATGTAGAATTAAGTCATTAATTTGGGAGGTAACCATGTCATTAAATATTGAACACGTGACAAAGAGATTTAATCAATTTACAGCAGTTAATGATATATCGATTGAACTTGAGAAAGGAAAAATGCTTGGTTTTTTAGGACGTAATGGTGCTGGCAAAACAACTACATTTAGAATGATTTTAGGATTAAGTGAACCAACAGAAGGTCACATTACATATGAGGGGCATACTATAGATAAGTCGATGTACAATCGTATAGGTTATTTACCAGAAGAGCGGGGTTTGCATTCAAAAATGACTGTTGAAGACGAATTAACTTATCTTGCTACTTTGAAGGGTATGTCTAAAAAAGCTATTAAGAAAAATATAGATTATTGGTTAAATCGATTTGCAATTACTGAAAATCGTCATAAACGTATTGATTCACTTTCCAAAGGTAACCAACAAAAAATTCAGTTATTAGCAAGTATGATTCATCAACCTGAATTACTTATTTTAGATGAACCTTTTAGCGGATTAGATCCAGTCAATGTTGAACTACTAAAAGAAGCGGTCAAAGATTTAAATAACCAAGGTTCGACGATTATTTATAGTTCACATCGTATGGAGCATGTCGAGGAATTATGTGACGATGTATGTATTTTAAATCATGGAGAACTAGTAGTTTCAGGCGATATACAAGAAGTTAAATCTTCTCATGGATATAAACAGGTAATTATCGAAACTAATAAATCAATGCCAGAATTAACAGGCATTCAAGGTGTTATTGATGTAGAAGTGAATAAGCATGACATTAAACTAACAATAGAAAATGAGGCTGTAGCTGAATCTATATACAATCAAGTTATAACACATGGTTATGTGCGTCGATTTCAAGTGTTAGAACCATCACTGAAAGATATCTTTATTGATAAGGTAGGTGATCTTCATGAATAAATTCTGGGCTACATTTGGATTAACATATAAAAGTAAGGTTAAATCTAAATCCTTTATGATATTTATGGTTATTGTCATTATTTTGATGGTAGCTTTATCAAATGCTGACAAAATTATAGATATGTTCAAAGGTGATGATGACCATATAGGTGTCGTAACCAATAATGAACCATTATATAAAGCAATTAAACAACAGAGCCATGTGATTGATGAGGAAGCAACGTTTGAAAGAGTGAGTCAAAAAGATGCGAAATCTCAAGTCAAAAGCGAGAAATTAAAGGAAGCTTATATCATCAAAATGGATAAAGATCATCAACTTTCAGCGACCATTTTGAGTAAAGATAACGTTTCACAAGAAAAACAACAAAAAGTGACTGGTTTACTTACAAATCTTCAGTCAAAACTAATAGCATCGAAATTGCATCTTAGCGATAATGATTTTAAAAAATTACAATCTCAAAGTAAAGTAGATAGCCACATCTTATCAGATGATAAAGGACAACAATTAAGTGAAAGCCAAAAAGTATTTAATATGATTCTTGTTTATGCCATTTTAATGCTAATGTTTTTTATTATTTTCAATTATGCAACACAAGTGGCTATGGAAATTGCAACTGAAAAAACATCAAGAGTTATAGAAATGATTATTACGAGTGTGTCTCCGATAACACATATTATGGCTAAGATAACAGGTGTCATAGCAGTAGCGTTTACACAAATAGCTATGATAATTGTGGTTGCAATCATTTGTATATATGCTTTTGATTTAAAGCGTATGCTCAAAGGTTTTGATTTATCAATGAGTGACATATCATGGCAAATTATTATAGTAGGCATTTTAAGTGTGATTATCGGTATATTAACTTATGTTTTATTAGCAGCCATTTTAGGTTCTTTAGCATCCAGAATAGAAGACATTAATCAAACCTTAATGCCTTTAACTTTATTTGCAATGATTGCATTTTATATAGCTATTTTCAGTATATATAAACCTGATATTTTATTGGCTAAAATTACAAGCTTTATTCCATTTTTAGCCCCATTTGAAATGTTGGTGCGCGCTCAATCGACGGAATTACAAATTTGGGAAATTGTATTAAGTATGTTGATTTCATTAGTAGTTATGGTGATCTTGTTATGGATTGCTATTAAAACATACAAAGATTCAGTTTTAACATTTGAAAAAGGTCTTATTAACTCAATTAAAAAAGTAATGAAAAAATAAATAAAAGAGGGGGAAGAGTGTTAATGTCATTTTGAAAAAGCTTACATAACATTCTTCCTCTTTAAATTATAATTATCTATGGAATATTAGGTGAAAAAGTGTAACAATGTGTATGAGTTAGCAAACAAGTTAATATAAAATAATAACTGATTGATACACATCATCAACCATAATTGATTAATATAACCTCTTATTAGGATGGAGTAGATAGAACGATGTTATATTCAACGATGATTTTTATATTAGCAGGTCTTTGTGAAATAGGAGGCGGCTACTTAATATGGTTATGGCTTAGAGAAGGTCAGCCATCGTGGCTAGGTATTATTGGTGGTATCATACTCATCCTATATGGTGTGATTGCGACGTTACAATCATTTCCAACGTTTGGACGAGTTTATGCCGCATATGGCGGTATATTTATTGTCATGAGCTTAGTATGGTCTATGTTCATTGATAAAAATATGCCAGATAAATACGATGTATTGGGTGCTGTAGTATGTGTAATTGGCGTTTTAATAATGTTATTACCACATAGGGCTTAATAAAACGTGTTTGAAAGGGAGAAATAAGTAATGAATGTTGAAATTGAGCATCAAAGATATGGTGTTGATTTAATTAAAATTGATAATGAAGAAACGAAAATTGTATTTACAAATTTTGGTGCAAGAATAGTATCATGGAAATATCATGATAATAATATTGTACTAGGGAATGTTGTTGAAGCGGACGAATTTTATTTTGATAATCCATTTAAATTTGGAGCGACTATAGGAAGATACGGTGGTCGAATTTCCGATGCTTCGTTCACATTAGATGGAATAAAATACCAATTAGAAGCAAATGATGGTAATCATCATATCCATGGCGGGGGTCACGGGCTAGATACAAAGTTATTTGACTATGAAGTAGTCGAAGAATTGGGACAAGTAAAAATTATTTTTAAGACAACGTTAAAGGAAACAGATGATAATTACCCAGGAAATATGGATGTTAAAGTTACTCATACTTATGATGTCGATCATTGTTGGACAGTTGAATATGAGGCTTCATCAACGAAGACAACATTATTTAATCCAATGAATCATGTTTATTTTAATTTGAACAGAGATAATAACGTTATCGATAACCACCGTCTATATAGTTCTGAATTGAATATGTATCAACTTAATGAACAACATATAATAAATACAGACGAAACACTAGATTTACATCAAATTTTTAATGGTAATGATATATACTTTAAAGATATATTTGAAAGTAAACATGCACAACTAGCACAACAAATTGACACTTTTAATGGCTTGGATCATCCATTCAAAGTTGGAGACCATCAATTATCAATAGATAACGGTGAGTTTCAATTAGATGTAAAAACTGATATGCCAAATTATGTATTATATACATTTAATCAACCAAAAGATTGGAATAGTGATTCTAATATTTATAAGGCAAATTCTGGCTTAGCTATTGAATCTCAATTTTTACCAAATGATATTAATATGTATGGTGAAGACGCTTCGTCTATCTTAAAAGCCAATGATACATTTTATTCTCAAACAAGTTATGAAATAAATGAAAAGTAATTATTAAGAGTGAAGCCTACGGTTTTGATTCCATTGGTTTCACTCTTTCTTTATACTTAGAAAGTATTTTAATTATGATGATTTTGTTGCACGTTGGTACATCTTTTCTAATTTTTCATATCTTTTCATGGATAAATATGGATTTTTTAAAGCTTGTGAAATTCTCTTAGTATTTTTTCTGTCATTATAATAAATATCGTTTAATTCTTGAACCGATAATTGAGTCTTCGGGTCTGCTTCTTTAATTAATTCTAAATGTTGATTTTGACTGACAAATCCTTCTTTAATTACGCGACAATAAAATCCTGTTTTTCCTGATTTAGACATGCGCTTCACTAAATTGGGTAAACCATATTTTGCTTGTATTTTCCAACAAGGTTCTCTGATTTCCGATACTTCTATAATTGCTTCACCCAAACGAGATTGATTACCAAAATAAACTTTATTTTCATCTAAATTTTCAATAGTTAAGTTTTCCCCAAACATTGCATAATCAGGCAGTTTTTCTAAATCATCTTTATACATGTCATAGTTTGATTTACTAAAGCAACAGACTGCTTTATCTGGTCCACCGTGGTCTTTATAGGCTTGTTCATCATCAACAAAACCTAATTTAGATAACCACATATCTCCTTCGAAAGGGCGCTTATTAATAGCTGATTGCATGGTTTTTGAGTCTTTATATTGTAGCGATTCTATTTTCCCAGTTGAAATAGCGTAAACAGGTATCATTTCTATTCTCCCTCTTAAAGTATTTAAATGATAGTTTACTATATCTCAAGGCTTTTATGTAAAATTTTAAAATATATTAAAAATTAAACGATAAATAAGGTATGTTAAATCAAAAAAGTCATGTAAAATAGGAAATGTAAACGATTTAGAAAAGAGGCTCATGACGTAATGAATGATGTAAAACAACTTAAAATGATGACATTGAATGATGTTTTGAATCAAATTGAAGACGGTATGACACTAGGAATTGGTACAGGTAGTACAATTGAATTGTTAGTTCCTAAAATAGCACAACTTGTTGAAGAAAAGAATTACGACATCAAAGGTGTTTGTACTTCAAATAAGACTGCTTTTTTAGCTAAAGAACTAAATATTGAAATTGTTGATGTAAATGATGTTGAAAAAATCGATTTAGCTATTGATGGGGCAGATGAAGTCGATCCAAACCTCAACTTAATTAAAGGCGGTGGCGGTGCCTTATTTAGAGAAAAGGTCATTGATGAAATGGCAGACCGTTTTGTGGTCATTGCTGATGAAAATAAAGTAGTCAATTATTTAGGAGAAACATTTAAATTACCAGTAGAAGTAGATAAATTTAATTGGTATCAGGTTGCCAGAAAAATAGAAACAATTGATGGAGTAATCGTGCAACGTCGTGTTACTGAAGATGTGCCTGTAACTACAGACAATGGTAACTATATTTTAGAATGTGCCTTACCAAAAGGTGTTGATCCATATGAAATGCATGAGTTTTTAATACATATTACGGGTGTATTAGAAACAGGTTATTTCCTTGATATTACTGACGAAGCCATTATAGGTACACAACAAGGTGTTAAAAAAATGTACCGTGAATAATAAAATTTTTACTTCTATATTATATAAGTAATAGCCTTAAGGTGTTTGTTAGAACATCTTAAGGCTATTTTTCTAAATTTTATTCTTATTGAGCACTTTTGAATAAATCAACTAAACTTTGAGGACTATTCTCTCCAAGACAAATATCTAATAATTCATGAGATTCTTTTGCTTCGGCTTCACTTCTTGGGAACATTTTTGCTTCATATAATTCGATTGCTTTATCAAAATTATTGTTATGTTCAGCTATCAATTCAGCTAACTCAGCTCCATCTAACATGGCTAAATTAGCACCCTCCCCAGAAGGAGCCATTAGGTGTGCAGCATCACCAATTAAAGTAACCCCTGATTGAAGTTCCCAACGATGTGTATCAGGTAACGCATTAATTTTACGAGGTGTAATTGAACTATTCGATTCAGTAATTAAGGCAGTTACTTCTGGTGACCAACCTTCAAATTCTGCAGCAATTGTTTTTGTCGCTATTTCACCATTTGCAAAGTCTATACTATCGATCCATTCACTATCACATTTCATTTGTACATATGTGTGAAGGATGTCTCCAGCTTCTCTGTGTGCAACAATACCTTTATTAGGTGATAAAGCATACATTGCACCTTTATCTACTTTTTGAGCAGTCTCAGGATATTGATTATCTACATCATATAGATACGTTTCAATAAATGTATAACCAGAATAATGTGGCTTAATATCTGTTAAGATGTTTCGAACTTTAGACCAAGCACCGTCAGCACCAATAAGTTTGTCTGTAGTTACAGATGTGTCATCTCTAAATACCACTTTATATTTCGCATCATCTAATTTTTCAACATGATCCACTTTTTTATTCCAAACAATCATATCTTCTGGTAAAGAATTTATTAATATATCTCTTAAATCACCACGTAATACCTCAGGTCGTCCGTTTGATTCATCATCCGGTAAATCTAAAAGTATGTCACCATTATGGTTAACGATGCGAGAGGCATCAGCGCCTTTTTGTATAATTGATTGGAATTCGTCCAATAAGTTAGCTTTTTCTAAGGCAACTTGTCCATTATATTCATGTATATCTAATTGTCCACCTTGAGTTCTTGCATCACGAGAGGCATCAGATTCATAAACTTTAGCAGGAATACCATTTACATATAGCACTCTAGCTAAAGTCAGCCCACCAATGCCACCACCGATAATTGTAATAGGGTTGTTACTATCTTTTATATTCATTGTATTACTCCTTTTAAAATCATAGTTACAATTAAATTATTACTGAAAGAGTTTACCCCCAAATATCTATATTTAAAACAAAAAACTCATCCATTCAATAAATTGAATGGATGAGTTTAAAATAATTAGTATTTGTTATTAGGGCTAGAATTTTCAGAGTCCTTGATTTCATCCTGTGCTTCAGATACAACTGATGAACGACGTGATGAACGGCGTGTTTGTTTATAAGAAGTATGTTCTCTTAAATAATCAGAAGAATCATTGTCATGTTCTTGTTCATCATCAATAGACGTTTTAGAATGTTGTTCATTATCAGAGGATTGATTATGTTTACGAGAATCAGATGCGTCATCTTCTTGAATATGATTATGATTATTTTCATTATTAGTTTCACTATCATTAGAATGGTCATTAACGTGATCTAAATAATTATTAGGTTCAACTTCGTCTAAACTTTGTTTTGTCTTTTTATAGAAGATGGCACGTATAATTAAGCTTAAAATAATATAGATTAAACCTACTGCAGTAGTAGCCAATGCGATGACTTTCATAGAGAATAAGTCACCAACTTCTTCACTGAACAAGAATACTAAACCAAATGACATAGCAGCGTGGAAAATAGTAGCTATATAAATTGTTCTACCTTTAGTTGCTCGAATCAATTCACCTACAATCATAGAGAATGCAAATGTATATAAGAAATGATAACCAGCAAACTCTATACCATAAGTTGTATTAGCATTGAAAATTGAATAAATGATACCAACTACGATACTTGCAAAGAAAGTATTCATTTTAACTTCTACAATATGTTGTAAATATGAACGAAAACCAAATTCTACTACAAATGCCATAATTAAATGGCCAATTATAATAGCAGTTATTGAAACTGATAAATCTGATGCCTGTAAAAGTATGAAACTATCTGCAAACGTGTTGAAACAGAACATACCTATGATGAATATAAATAAAGGTATGATTAAAGCGAGTAATATACGCTCCACAACTTTAAGGCTCAATGATAGTTTTAAACTCGCCATCTGATCTTTTTTATATCTAAAGACGAGTAGACATATGATTGCAGCGATAAAAGGAGAAAGATCAGTAATATCGAAGACAAATCTTTTTACTCCAATTGCCGATTGAAAATCTCTAAGTATTACGAATAAGGCCATCGTAATGACAAAAAATACGAATATTGTCATTGCCCATTGAAACCCAGAAATTCGATTGTTTTTCATTTTATGTAACCTCCATTACGGAAACAAGCAATTATTATTTTTATTTACAATTATACATGTTATAAGATGTTAGATAAATTGTCTATTTCAATTATCATCAAAATGTAATAGGAATGAATTATAAACGTAATTAAATTTCAGTGAATCGGGAATAAAATAACTACATTGAATAAAAAATAAGCTAAAGTTATACTTAAAATATAATGTTAGTGAATGAAATCAAGGGGGAAGAGCAATGTATCAACAAGCCGAACCAAGCTTATGGACAGGAAGACTTGATAGTGAAACAGATTCTAAACAATTTAGACATTTTCAAACGATTCAATTTAATGATTTAAGAAATGTGGAGTATAGTAATGAACAAAAAGGTGTAGGTATGTTAGGCTATGCCGTTGATAAAGGCGTAGAACTAAATAAAGGTCGAGTTGGAGCTAAAGAAGGCCCTAATGCGATTAAACAATCATTTGCAGGATTACCAGATTTAAATCAATGTGAACAAATTGTTGATTACGGAAATGTAGAGCACGATAACGAACAACTAATTGATACACAAAAAGAATTTGCAGAGTTAGCAGCGAAATCTATTCATAATCACAAACAAACATTTCTTCTAGGTGGCGGCCATGATATTGCTTATGCTCAATATTTAGCTACTAGAAAAGTTTATCCTAATCAATCCATTGGTGTTATTAATATTGATGCCCATTTTGATACACGTGATGAAGGAGAATCAACGTCAGGAACTAGTTTTAGACAGATTCTTGAACAAGATGATAATGCCGACTATATGGTTCTAGGTATATCTCAAGGTGGCAATACACAAGGGTTATTTGACTACGCAGAGGAAAAAGGCATTTCATTTGTTTATGCTGATGAATTGCTACATCAAGTATCCCCACCAATTAAAGATATGATTGAACGCTTTATTCATGATCATGACGTGATTATGTTTACTATTTGTATGGATGTTGTAGATAGTGCCTTTGCACCAGGTGTCAGCGCATCAGCAGTATTAGGTATCTATCCACACACAGTTTTTGAATTAGCTAAACGTATTGTACCAAGTGATAAGGTTAAATCAGTTAGTATCGCAGAAATGAATCCTAAGTATGATCAAGATAATAGAACTGCGAAACTGATTGCTAACTTAGTACACCATTTCTTATTATAAATTCCAATATTCAATACATTGTTCGATGAGAGAAAGTACTTGTTCAGAGTGCTTTCTCTTTTTTAAATAGTTGATATAAATTTTGCGACCTAAATTAGGACGTATTTTAATATAGTCTAAATTACTAGTATTAAACGATTGATAATAAAATCGTGGAATAACAGCATATCCTATACCTAAATGTACAAAATTAGTAGCTGACTCAAAACGATCAGATTCCATAATAATATTAGGATGTATACTCATTCTATTAAAATAATCATCTAAATGTTTACGAACTTGTGAGCTTTTATTAGGTAATATTAATGGTAGATTATCTAGTTGAATTGTCTTTTGTTTAGGAAAAGCATCTTTAGGTGTTAGTAAAATATAGGATTCTTTGTAAAGTGCAATTGAAGTTATATCTTGGTGCCTAATTTCTTCATTTGTTAAAGCAAAATGAACATCAAAGTTAATAAGTTGTTCAATTGATTGATGTTGATCATGTACCTCATTAATACGATATTGTTGATTTGGATATTGAGTATGATGAGCGTGAATAACATTTGCCATCCATTGGCTTGTTGATTCTAAAATACCAATTTTAATTCTCGGTTCAGATGAAATATTTAAATCATACATCTTTTCTATTGTTGATCGATATTGTTGAACTAATTGTTCCGCATATTTATAGAATTGAATACCTTTTTCGGTTATTTTAATATCCTTTGTTGTGCGCATGAATAAATCATAGCCTAAATCTGATTCCATCTTTTTAATAGCAGCTGTTAAAGAGGGCTGGCTAATATGTAAAAAATTGGCAGCTTTTGTAAAACTATTATATTTAACAACGGCTAAAAAGTACTCTAATTGAATGATTTTCATAAGTCATCTCCAGTTAGTTATAGTTTATATCTATAAATAATTAGTTTATTTATATTTGTTATCTATATTTTAGCATAATATAATGGGCGTGTAAGAACTTAATTTAGTACATGTTCAATAGTCTAAATTATTTGATTATTTAGGTTATTCTATAAGTGTACATATTAAAAACTTTGAATTTATAGATATTATTTCGGATGGGAGAGATAGTAATGAGAGAAATTCATGCAAAAAAAGGTTTAGATATCGAGTGTAAAGGTTGGGAACAAGAAGCGGTATTACGAATGCTTTATAATAATTTAGATCCAGAGGTAGCTGAACATCCTGAAGAACTTGTTGTTTATGGAGGTATCGGTAAAGCGGCACGTAACTGGAAAGCATTTGAAGCAATCGAAAATACATTAAGAGACTTAGAAGCAGATGAAACAATGCTCGTACAATCTGGTAAACCAGTAGCAGTATTTAAAACTCATGAAGAAGCACCACGTGTGTTAATCTCAAATTCAGTTTTAGTACCTAAATGGGCAAACTGGGATCACTTCCATGAATTAGATAAAAAAGGTTTAATCATGTATGGACAAATGACTGCAGGTAGTTGGATTTATATTGGTTCACAAGGTATTGTTCAAGGAACATATGAAACTTTCGCAGAACTTGGTAACCAAGAATATAACAGTGATTTAACTGGTACAGTGACATTAACTGCAGGATTAGGTGGTATGGGCGGCGCTCAACCTCTTGCTGTAACAATGAATAATGGTGTAGCAATTTGTGTTGAAGTCGATGAAACACGTGTTAATAAACGTGTAGAAACAAAATATTGTGATGTAAAAACTAAAGATTTAGATGAAACATTAAAATTAGCTGAAGATGCTAGACAAAAAGGGGAAGCTTTATCAATCGGTCTAGTTGGTAATGCAGTAGATTTACACAAAGCTATTTTAGACAAAGGATTCAAAATTGATATCATTACTGACCAAACAAGTGCACATGACCCATTAAATGGTTATGTACCTCAAGGTTATTCAGTAGAAGAAGCTAAACAATTACGTAAAGAAGATCCTAAGAAATACGTTGAATTATCTAAAGACTCAATGGCTAAACATGTAGAATTAATGTTAGAATTCCAAAAACAAGGTGCAGTAGCATTTGACTATGGTAATAATATCCGTCAAGTTGCTTACGACAATGGTGTAGAAAATGCATTTAACTTCCCAGGATTTGTGCCAGCATACATTAGACCATTATTCTGTGAAGGTAAAGGACCATTCCGTTTTGCTGCCTTAAGTGGAGATCCAAAAGATATCGAACGTGCAGATGAAGAAATGAGAAAATTATTCCCAGACAATGAAAAATTAATTCGTTGGTTAGATTTAGCTGAAGAAAAAATTGCTTATCAAGGCTTACCATCAAGAATTGCTTGGTTAGGCTATGAAGAACGTGCGAAAATGGGATTAGCACTAAACAAATTAGTTCGTGACGGTGAAATTTCAGCACCAATCGTTATTGGTCGAGATCACTTAGATTCAGGTTCAGTAGCTAGTCCAAACCGTGAAACAGAAGGTATGAGAGATGGCAGTGACGCAGTTGGTGACTGGGCGGTATTAAATGCCTTAATTAACACTGCAGCTGGTGGTTCTTGGATTTCATTCCATCACGGTGGCGGTGTAGGTATGGGTTATTCTCTACACGCTGGTATGGTTGTTGTAGCTGATGGTTCAGAACGTGCAGATCGTCGTTTGGGACGTGTATTAACTACAGATCCGGGTATGGGAGTAGTGAGACATGCAGATGCTGGTTACGATATCGCAATTCAAACTGCGAAAGACAAAGGCATCAAAATTCCTATGATCGATGAAACGGAGGATAAATAATGAATGATTTAATTATTCAAAATATCAAAGAACTTATTTTACCAAAATCTACTGATCGTCCATTAAAAGGTGCAGAACTTGATGAATTAGATGTTATTGAAAATGGTACAGTTGTAGTAAAAGATGGAAAGATTGTTTATTCTGGTCCTTATACAGATAAATATGAAGCAGAACAAATCATAGATGCTACTGGTAAAGTAGTATCTCCATCCTTAATTGATGCACATACGCATTTAATATTCGGTGGCTCAAGAGAACACGAAATGTCACTTAAACGTCAAGGGAAATCTTATTTAGAAATATTAGAATCTGGCGGTGGCATTCTTTCAACAGTAAAAGCTACACGTGAAATTAGCGAAGATGACTTATTCAAAAAAGCAGAACATGACTTATTAACTATGGTTCAACATGGTGTATTAGGTGTTGAAAGTAAAAGTGGTTATGGTTTAGATAAAGAAAATGAACTTAAACAATTAAGAGTATCTAATCGTTTAGCTGAGAAATATGGATTAGATATGAAACATACTTTCTTAGGACCACATGCAGTACCTGAGGAAGCAGAATCAAATGAAGCATTCTTAAATGAAATGATTGAATTACTTCCAGAAGTTAAGGAATATGCTGATTTTGCAGATATCTTCTGTGAAACAGGTGTATTCTCAGTTGAAGAATCTAGACATTATATGCAAAAAGCTAAAGAAGCAGGATTCAAAGTGAAAATTCATGCTGATGAAATAGACCCATTAGGTGGCTTAGAATTAGCAATTGATGAAAATGCCATTTCTGCAGATCACCTTGTTGCTTCAAGCGCTGAAGGTAAAGCAAAATTAAAAAACAGTGATACAGTAGCAGTACTATTACCAGCTACAACATTTTATTTAGATAAAAATGACTATGCTGATGCAAGAGGCATGTTAGATAATAACGGTGCAATTGCTATTGCAACGGATTACAATCCAGGTAGTAGTGTAACGAATAACTTACAATTAGCTATGACGATTGCTGCATTAAAATTAAAACTATCTCCAAATGAAGTTTGGAATGCTGTTACAGTTAATGCAGCAAAAGCGATTGATTTAGATGCAGGTACAATTAATGAAGGTGACAAAGCCAATATCGTTATTTGGAATGCACCTAACCACGAATATATTCCTTATCACTTTGGTATTAACCATGCACAAAAAGTTATCAAAGATGGTAGAGTCATTGTTGATAACGAATTTTCATTAGATTAATTCATTCATAATTTAACCATGTGGAACCGTGTCGATATGAAGACACGGTTCTTTTTATATATAAGAGAAAAAATGTGCATTTATTAGAATAGTTTGACAATTGTGTTAACATGAATTTATAAGGAGTTGGCTACACATGATGTTGGTACGAACGCAATACTTAAAACAATGGCAAGGCCAATATCGACAAAACATACTTTCCGGTATTTTAATGGGGTTAGCTTTATTACCTGTAACTATAGCATTTTCTTTTATTGTTCATGTTCCACCTTCAATTGGATTAATGAGTTGTGGGTTAATGATGTGCTTAATGAGTATACTGGGAAAAAGAATTGCAATGGTTTCAGGTCCAAGTAGTGGCATATCTATTATAGGTGCACCTTTAGTTAATCAATATGGCACACATTATTTATTTTTAGCAACAATAATGATGGGTGTCCTTTTAATTATATATAGCTTTTGTCATATAGATGAATTACTTAATTATATCCCTAAAACTGTTGTCATTGGCTTTATGAATGCATTGGGGATATTACTATTAACTACTCAAATTAAATATATATTCGGTGTATCATTATCTACATATATCGTTGCGTGTTTAACCTTTATAGTGATTTATCTATCTGGAAAATGGATTCAAACCATACCTGCACCATTAGTAGCTATTATCATCATTACGTTATTAACGACAATGATTCACCCACATTTACAGTATGTTCACGATTTAGCTAATATTAAATTTAAAATGCCACAATTAACATCCCTAAATTCATCAATGACAATTTTTGATTGGTTGATTATATTTAAGTATGCATTTACGATGTCAGTGATTTCAGTCATTCAAACTAATTTAACTGCGAATATGATGGATGCAATCAGTAACACAACATCTAATAAAGATAAAGAAATAAGAGGACAAGGAATTTCTAACATTATCGTAGGTATTGTCGGTGGTTATGGTTCTAGTGGGTTAGTAGGACAATCTAAATTTAATTATAAAATGGGCGCAACAACTCGGCTATCTACATTAATGACTGGTATTTTATTAGTATTATGTATGGTGTTATTAGGGCCAATAGTTGGTTTAATTCCAATGGTAGTGCTAGCTGTTGTATTAGTAACAGTTTCTCTTAATACATTCGATAGACGTACAGTGAGTCATATTAAAGAAGCGCCGATTATGCATAGTAGTATTATGTTATTAACTATCATACTTATTCTTATGACTAATAATTTAGCTATAGGTGTAATAGTGGGCACGATTATTTATTATATTATATTTTATCTCTTTAAGAAGGGTGATGTTACAAATGACTAATTATACTGATTATGTGAATTGGAGAAGGACTTTTCACCAATTTCCGGAACTATCAGAAAAGGAATATGAAACGACACAACGACTTAAACGTATTTTAGAAGCACACGACATTACCATATTAGATTTACCATTAGATACTGGATTAGTTGCTGAAGTAGGTCAAGGCGAGCAATTAATAGCTGTCAGAACAGACATAGATGCGCTACCAATTAATGAACAAGTAGAACATGAATTTACTTCTACTAATGAAGGCGTTATGCACGCTTGTGGTCATGATATACATATGGCTAGTATTTTAGGTGTGGCAACTCAATTAAAAGCACAAGAAAATGAATTAAACGGACGTGTAAGAATTATATTTCAATCTGCTGAAGAATTAGGTTATGGTGCTCGAAAAATAGTTAAAACAGGAGCATTAGATGGAGTCAAAGCGGTCTTAGGCTTTCATAATTATCCTACAATGGATATAGGCGAATTTGCTATTAAAAAAGGAGCAATTACTTCTGCTGTCGACCGATTTGAATTTAAAATTAAAGGTAAAGGGGCACACGCTGCTAAACCTGAACAAGGAAATGATCCAACTGTAGCATTAGGACAGCTTATCAATAGTCTACAAACAATTGTAAGTAGAAATTTATCTGCGTTTGATAGCGCAGTTGTTACTATTGGAGAAATTTCATGTGGGAATACATGGAACGTTATTGCAGATCATGCATATGTACAAGGAACTGTGAGGTCATTTAAACCTGAACATCGAGATTATATTGAACAAAGAATGAAAGATATAGCGAGTGGCTTAGCGAAGACATTTAATATAGAAGTAGAATGTCATTATACTAGATTGCCTGGTACTGTTATTAATGATGATCAGTTAACAGAGACCCCAATTGAAGTGGCAGAAACAGTTGGTTATAATGTTTCAATTATGGACTTGCCACTGACAATCGGAGAAGATTTCTCAGGCTACACTGAAAGTTATCCTGGTGTATTTGTATTTATTGGTTCAAACAGTGAATATGATTTACATCATCCTCTATTTGATCCGGATGAACGTATATTGGAAAAGGTTCCTTCATATTTTGTAGAGTTAGTTAAAAAATTACTAAATCAATAAAATTAACACAGTTGCTATTGTATTTTAAAAAGAAATCAATAGTAACTGTGTTTTTTATTAAATTAAATTTTAGAAAAATTAAAAATGATTAGAGAGTAGATATACTTGGGTATAAACAGAACATATAGATATTAGGAGATGATTTTGAAATGTCAGCACAAGATCCAAGAAATAAATTTAAAACAACTGAATATGAAAAACAAGAACAATCACTCCCTGGTTTGCAAAGTGATTTAACACCAGAGCCAGATTGTGGTGAAACATCATATATAGGTCATGACAGATTAAAAGGATTTAAAGTGTTAGTCACAGGTGGCGACTCAGCTATTGGACGTGCAGCAGCTATAGCCTATGCTAAAGAAGGTGCAGATGTCGCAATTAATTATCTTCCAAGTGAAGAGAAAGATGCACAAGAAGTTAAACACGTCATTGAAGAAGCAGGACAACAAGCAGTGCTTATCCCTGGTGATGTTAGAAATGAACAATTTAACTATGACATGGTCGCAGAAGCCTATCAACAATTAGGTGGATTGGATAATGTAACATTAGTCGCAGGTCATCAACAATATCATGATGACATTAAAGGATTTGATACACAATCATTCTCAGAAACATTTGAAACTAACGTATACCCAATTTTTTGGACAGTTCAAAAAGCACTTGATTATTTACAACCAGGTGCATCAATTACTACAACATCATCTGTACAAGGATATAATCCAAGCCCAATATTACACGACTATGCCGCTTCAAAAGCAGCGATTATTTCACTAACTAAAAGTTTATCTGAAGAACTTGGTCCTAAAGGTATCCGAGTTAACTGCGTCGCACCTGGTCCATTCTGGTCTCCATTACAAATTACAGGAGGCCAACCACAATCTAATATTCCTGAATTTGGTCAACAAACCCCATTAGGTAGAGCAGGTCAACCAGTTGAATTATCTGGTACTTATGTTTTACTAGCTGCAGAAGAATCTAGTTATACAACTGGACAAGTATTTGGTGTCACAGGCGGCATTCAAATAGATTAGAAATTTTAAACGGATAATTGAAATTTAAGTCGATAAAGCTAAGATGCTTTATCGACTTTTTTATGTTTAACATATAGTTTAAATTAAATAAATTCAAAATGAATTTGGAAATTAAATGCGAATAATGTATAATTATAATACAAAATAAATAATAAAATTATGTAAAGTGCTTTAACTTTAATTACAGTAATCAGAAATAATAGGGGAAAGTGATTAGTTAGTTGTATAAATATCTTTTAAATATAAAGGAGCACACTATATGAATAAAGATCAAATCATTAGATTAATTCCTTTTATTGCATTAGTTATAGGTATAAGTTTTATTCCATTCTTCCCATCATTTAAATGGTTTTTCTTTTTAGTAGTACCAATATTCGTTATTAGCAATATATTGAAGAATTTATATTTTGTAAATCGAAATATTAAACATAACAAGATATGGATTAGTCCAATCATAGATCGATTATTAGGTTGTATTGCAGGGATTTTTTATATAGGTTTTGCTTCAGTAGCTTTATTACAAAGCGCAAACCCTTGGATTGGGTTTTTACTATTATTATTAGCATCTTCATTCATTTACTTTTTAGAAACTAAATTAAAAATCGATGAACAAACGTTAAAAAAATCTAATCATGAGTATAAAGTCATTTCTGAAAAACTTGAACGTCAACTTAAAATAGTAGCCATAATCGTTACCATTATTTCTATTATAGCTATGATAATCTCACTTTATCTAAAATGGTGGATTGTCTTTGGTATAGCCGTTGGATTACTATTATTAGTAGCAATAGGATTAATTATCTATGATAAATACTTTACGACGAAATTATAATTTATGATTGACGTTATTGGAATTATCTTGTAACGTAAAATTTAAATGCAAATCACTTATCTAGAGAAGTGGAGGGACTGGCCCTATGAAGCTTCGGCAACATATAATAATGTGCCAATTCCAGAAACCAATTGAGGTTTGAAGATAAGGGGATAGTAATTGAAGGCAAACCTCTTTTCTTAAATAATTAGAAAAGAGGTATTTTTTATTAATATAGGAAGTAGGTCTAATTATGGAAAAAACTAAGAAGGGTAATGCTTGGGCGTTATTTCCTTTATTATTATTTATGCTGTTATTTTTAGGTGTAGGTATTATTTCAGGAGATTTCACCACTATGCCTTTAAATGTAGCGATTACAATAACTGTTATCGTAGCTTTGTTAATGAATCGTAAAGAAAAATTTGCTACAAAAGTTGAAGTGTTTACTAAAGGCGCAGGACATTCAAATATTATTTTGATGATGCTTATATTTATTTTGGCAGGCGCTTTCTCAACGACTACAGAGAAAATGGGAGGCGTGAGTTCAACTGTTAATCTTGGTTTGTCACTTATTCCTGAAAACTTAATCATTGTAGGTTTATTTATCATTTGTATGTTTGTTTCTATTTCTATGGGTACTTCAGTTGGAACAGTTGCAGCGATTGCACCTGTTGGATTTGGTTTTGCACAAGCTACTGACGTATCAGCAGCCTTAGCAATGGCTACGGTAGTTGGCGGTGCGATGTTCGGAGATAATCTTTCTATGATTTCAGATACAACGATCGCAGCCGTACGTACACAACATACAAAGATGAAAGATAAATTTAAAGTCAATTTTAGAATTGTATTACCAGGTGCGATTTTAACAATTATTATTCTATTTTTATTAACGAATGGAATTTCTATGGATCATTCTAAAAGTTATGATTTCCAATTAGTTAAAGTCATTCCGTACTTACTTGTACTGATATTAGCACTAGTGGGCGTTAATGTTATTATTGTACTGATTGGCGGTACAGTCTTATCTGGAATGATTGGCCTTATCGACGGCTCTTTCGGATGGAAAGGTTTATTAAACGCAGTATCCAAAGGTATTATCGGAATGGAAGATATTGCAATGATTGCTTTACTTATTGGTGGTTTAGTCGGTCTGATACAACATAATGGCGGGATTGATTGGTTGCTCAATTTCGTTAGAGACAGAGTAAGATCTAAACGAGGCGCGGAATTAGGTATTGCTAGTTTAGTCAGTGTTGCAGATATATCAACTGCTAATAATACGATTTCAATTATTATGTCAGGACCATTAGCCAAAAATATTGCTGATGAATATGATGTTGATCCTCGTAAATCAGCAAGTATATTAGATATATTTGGTGGTTGTTTCCAAGGATTATTACCATATAGTCCCCAAGTTATTTCTGCTGCTGGTGTAGCAGGCATCTCACCATTTTTACTAGTACCTTATAGTATTTATCCGATTATGTTAGGTATTTGTGGATTAATAGCAATCATCTTAGGTTATCCAAAATTAAAAAAACGATAGCGTAAATGTTGACTAATGAATCATATTTTAATATAAATCTGAGACTGAACTAAGTCTCGGATTTTTTAAATGGTTGTTATGAAAGTAATGTTATCCTTAGTTTCTATAATAGAGATGTTTAAATAATAGGGTTTAATGGTAAATTAGATTAAATGTATAAAGATTAAGCATTTTTAAGGATAAATGTTTGGAAGTTTGAGTAAATACGTTAGAATAGAAATAAGAGTGAAAGTAGGTGACATATAGTGGCAAAGTATAATGTGGAAAATGAATATGTAGAAATTGATATTGAACGTTTATTTAAATATTCACCTGAAACTATTTATGAAGCTTGGACAAAAGAAGATATTTTAAAACAATGGTTTATGACGTCTAAACGTACGAATAAATCATTTGAAGCTGACGTTCAAGAAGGCGGTAAGTACCGTATTGTAGATAGTAGAAATGGTAAGCAAAATATTATTGAAGGTACTTATGAAGAATTAGTGATGGATGAATTTGTCAAAATGACTATTGGTATGCCTGGATTAAGTAACGAAGAAGATATTATTGAAGTTGAATTCTTCGAACGTGAATCAGGTGGCACACAAATGTTTTTCTATTACCAATCTTATATTGAACGTGAAAGAAGATTGACTAATCTTGAGTACAAACAGAAAAAGAAAGAATATCATGACTCTACAGCACATGGTTTCGAATTAATGTTTGATAAAATGAATACTGTATTAGAAGAAATTGAAGAACAAAAAAATAATTAAAAAGACGCAAGCAAATTGGTTTAACCTAAACATTTAGGTTACCGATGCTTGCGTTTTTTTATTTGAGTTCTTCTTTTTCCTTACGTTCATTATATTTTCGAAGTAATGTTTCAAAGAAAATATGATAACTGATAAAACTAGAATAATCAGTGCCATCATTTAAATAAAAAGTATTACTAGATACATAAACATTATAATCGGCTTGCTGGGCTAATGTATTATCTTTCATCGTTGTTACTGATATAAAGTATTTTTGGCGTAATTTTAATAGCTGAGTTACTTCTTTCAGTTGAAATGTTTCGCCTGATAAGGAAATGATAAAGAACAAGTCTTGAGGCACTGTCTTGTTTAAAACCATCTTTAATTCATGAACATCATGGAGAATAATAATATTTTTGTGCATAGTTAATAAGATACGTTGTGCTTCTTCAGCCACATTCATTTGTGCTCGCCCCGTACCATATAAGTATATTGTGCCAGCCTCGTTCATTTTATTTGTTAATAACTCATAATCAATTCTATCTAAATAACTAAATGTATTTTCAATTTCTTGTCTAAAAGATTCAATAGAGTCAGATGGTAACTGATTTTTCTTTTCACTTTCAAACTTCAAAAATGATTTGAAATCACTATAACCATCAAACCCCAATTTACGCGTGAAGCGGTGAATAGTCGCATTAGATGCATGTGTGTGTTGAGATAAGTCTTGTATTTTTAAATTTTTACATAAATCTATATGGTTATTAACGAAATGTGCAATTTGCAAATCGTTGTCATTAAGTTGATTAAAATTCATATTAACTCGTTCATCTAAAATCATGATGACACCTCATTTATTAATGTTGAAAAAATTTTCATCATATGAAAACATAATCTGATTATACAAAATACTTTCAAAATTCGTCAATGATATTGAAAGTATGTAAGCGTTTACTATATATTAGATATAAGATATTTCGGTGACACCTTGTTTATAAATACGAGGTTTGATACGAATAAAACGACATTGGGATGTGGAGGTTATTATAATGAATGCAATCAAACGATTTGGTAGCGCAATGATTGTGCCGGTATTAATGTTTGCTTTCTTTGGTATTGTCCTTGGATTTGCAACTTTATTTAAAAATCCTACTATAATGGGTGGTTTAGCAGATCAACATACGTTTTGGTTTAAATTTTGGTCAGTGATAGAATCTGGTGGTTGGGTTATTTTCAATCATATGGAAATCGTATTTGTAGTAGGATTACCACTATCATTAGCTAAAAAAGCACCAGGTCATGCCGCACTAGCAGCATTAATGGGCTATTTAATGTTTAATACATTTATCAATGCGATATTAACGCAGTGGCCACATACATTTGGTGCTAACTTGGAAAAAGGTGTAGAAAATGTTACTGGATTAAAAGCAATAGCGGGTATCGAGACATTAGATACTAATATTTTAGGTGGTATTATCATTTCAGGGATCATTACTTGGATACATAATCGCTACTATAGTAAACGTTTACCAGAAATGTTAGGTGTGTTCCAAGGTCTAACATTTGTAGTAACGATTTCTTTCTTTGTGATGTTACCTGTTGCTGCAATTACTTGCGTAGTATGGCCAACTATTCAAAATGGTATTGCATCTATCCAACATTTTATTATTGGTTCAGGCTATGTAGGAGTATGGTTATACCACTTCTTAGAAAGGGTATTAATACCTACTGGCTTACATCACTTTATTTATGCACCAATTGAAGTTGGACCAGTAGTCGTGAATCATGGACTTAAAGCGGAATGGTTACAACATTTAAATCAATTTGCCGAAAGCAGTAAACCATTAAAAGAACAATTTCCATATGGCTTTATGCTACAAGGAAATGGTAAAGTATTTGGTTGTTTAGGTATTGCATTAGCTATGTATTCAACAACACCTAAAGAAAACCGTAAAAAAGTAGCAGCTTTATTAATACCTGCAACATTAACAGCTGTTGTAGCAGGTATTACTGAACCTTTAGAATTTACATTCTTATTTATCGCACCATTCTTATTTGTATTACACGCATTGTTAGCTGCAACAATGGATACAATTATGTACGGTTTCGGTTTAGTTGGTAATATGGGTGGTGGTGTCCTAGATTTCTTAGCTACTAACTGGATACCACTTGGTAAAGAACACTGGATGACATATATGATTCAAGTGGTAATAGGACTTATATTCGTAGGTATATATTATGTTTTATTCAGATTCTTAATATTAAAATTTGATATTCCATTACCTGGACGACGCAAAAATGAAGAAGAAGTTAAACTATTCTCTAAACAAGATTATAAAGAGAAAAAAGGACAAGAAGATGCTACAAAACATACGTCAACTGGGAATGAGTATGATGATAAAGCAGCATATTATTTAGATGGTTTAGGCGGTAAAGAGAACATTAAAGATGTGACTAACTGTACAACTCGATTACGTTTAACTGTGAAAGATGAAAATAAAGTAGAAGATAGTAGTTATTTTACACATAATCAAATGGCTCACGGTCTAGTTAAAAGTGGTAAAAGTGTTCAAGTGGTAGTAGGAATGTCTGTACCACAGGTTAGAGAATCGTTTGAACATCTGGTTTATGATGAAAATGATAAATAATAAATAAAAATAAGGGATTCCAAAATATATCGTTTTGGAATCCCTTTTATAGTTAATTGAATTAGGAAATTCTAGCTTTATGAATCATTTTAGATTTATAACCAGCTGATAGGATATCTATATTACGTGTTGCTACTGTATGTAATAATTTAGAAAAAACTTCAGGTGGACAAATGATACTTGCACAATTTTTATTTAATGTATAACTAATATCATAATGATTCATAAACATATTCATTATATCTATCACTTTGTCTTTAATAAAAGCATCTTGTAATCCGTCAATAGATAGTTCAAATCGTTTAGCTGATTGATATAAATGATCTGAATCAAGTAGTTCATCAAGTTGTTTTGGTGATAATATTTGATAAATAGTGAAATTATGAAAACTTAAAAAGCTAATAAAATAAGGTAATTGTTGTTTTGGTAAGCTCACTTCTAAAGCATACATACCTTGTTGTTTAAATATTTGATATTGAAAGGATTCGCAAAATTTAATCTGCTTACATAGCTTTGATAATGATTTGCGAGATGATCGAGATTTTAAATCTGCGATATTTATAATGTAAGTTTCAAATTTGTCTATCAACATGTTATGCCTCCCGATTGCTAACATTCATGGTTTAGAAATTTATTGTTAAGTAGGGTAATAGTTTTTGTTGCTTTAAAATGATTGTACCATGCTTCTTTTTGATATTCACTAGGACTTTTGAATGAAGACTAGTAAAAAAAGAATATTTCATTAGTCAATACTATGAGAATCATGGATTAAAGGACTTTATTAAAATCTAATTACAGGGACCGTAAATAACTTAAAATATAAGAAAATTCTGAAAATAACATTGTCCATTATAAATAGTTATGATAATATTTGTCATTATTAACTATTAAGGGTGTGTTTATATGTTAAATCGAATCAGTCAATTTGCGACAAAAACATTTATATTTTGGATGTTATTTGCTGCTGTGCTTGGATTTATTTTTC
Organism: Staphylococcus sp. HMSC13A10; assembly: GCF_001808005.1. Lineage (NCBI taxonomy): Bacteria > Bacillati > Bacillota > Bacilli > Caryophanales > Staphylococcaceae > Staphylococcus > Staphylococcus sp. HMSC13A10. The sequence goes on from NZ_KV791880.1 coordinate 35,899, forward strand.
CTTCACACATCTCAATATTAGGTGGTTTCGTACCATACTTGCTTGGGATTGTTATGTTAGGAATGGGGATGACTATAGATCCTAAAGACTTTAAAATTGTTTTACAATCACCAAAACCTGTCATTATTGGCGTTATTTTACAGTTTACGATTATGCCTACCTTAGCATTTCTTATTGCTAAAGGCTTTCAATTACCTCCTGAAATTGCCATAGGTGTGATTTTAGTTGGATGCTGTCCAGGTGGAACATCTAGTAATGTAATGAGTTATTTAGCTAAAGCAAATGTAGCATTATCTGTAGCGATAACGAGTGTATCAACTTTAATTGCGCCTTTTGTTACACCAGCATTAATCTATATTTTTGCACATGAATGGTTGAAGGTCTCATTTGCCAGTATGTTATGGTCAGTCGTTCAAGTAGTATTGATTCCAATTATTATAGGATTTGTATTCCAAAAGGTAGCAAGACGTTTTGTTCAAAAGACAGCTACAGCATTACCATTAATTTCTGTTATTGCCATTTCTCTTATTTTGGCAGCTGTAGTCGCAGGTAGTAAAACACAAATTTTGAAAACAGGATTGTTAATTTTTGTAGTTGTTATCTTACACAATATTCTTGGTTATACAATCGGTTATGTATTAGCTAAAGTATTCCGAATGGATTATAAAGATAAAAAAGCCGTAGCGATAGAAGTAGGTATGCAAAATTCTGGTTTAGCAGTATCACTTGCAACAGTTCATTTTAGTCCTTTAGCTGCTGTGCCAGGGGCTGTATTTAGCTTAGTTCATAATATTTCAGGACCTATTCTTGCAAAATATTGGTCTTCTAGAAGTAAAGATATTTAATTGACTCATTTATCTGAAGATTAAATCCCATTTTTAACTAAGATAGTATCTAGATTATGTTAAAATATGAGACATTGAGATTTAATTTTTATTATAAAAAGATAAAGGAGTACGCATATGTATAGAGCAGTTGTTTTTGATTTTGATGGAACTATAATCGATACAGAAAAACATCTTTTTGATGTCATTAATAAACATTTAACTAAACATAATGAATCACCAATTACTTTAGAATTTTATAGAAGATCAATAGGTGGGGCAGCAACTGAACTTCATAATTATCTTGAAGCACTTATTGGCCCAGAGAAAAAAGCAGCTATTTATAAAGAACATAATGATACAAGTGGACATTTACCAATAATAGAAACGATTCAACAATTAATGGAATATTTAAAGCAACGCCATATACCGATGGCAATTGCGACTAGTAGTCATAGAGAAGATATATTACCTACATTTCATAAACTAGGTTTAGATAAATATATAGAAGTGATAGTAGGTAGAGAAGATGTTGAAAATGTTAAGCCCAATCCGGAACCTTATTTAACAGCAGTACAATAACTAAATTATAATCCGACAAACTGCTTAGCGATTGAGGATTCAGTAAATGGTGCAACGGCTGCAAATAGTGCCGGTTTGGATGTTATTGTAAATACAAATGTTATGACTGAAGAACAAGACTTTTCTACTGTTAATTATGTAGCTAAAGATATTGATTTCGATAATATTGTTCAGCGCTTCTTTAGTCGTAAATAGGAGGTATGGTATGTTTTATACTATCCTGTTTTTCATAGCTGGACCTATCATTATCGGTATTGGAAACTTGATATTAGGTCCTATGTTTAATAAACGTATTCCTTTACACATACATGTGCGATCTTTTCTTGTTGGTACGATGATATATTTAATATTAGCGACAATTGGATATTTCTTATTATTACAAGGTAGATTATAAAAAATCCCCTTCAATTATGAGTAGATCTTACTCAGTTTGAAGCGGATTTTTACTGATTAAAATATTTCATTTACATAATTTTTAATAACAAGGTAACTAGAATCAATACAATTAATATCGCATCAATACCAACCATAATAGCAAAACGAGTGGTTTTTTGACCTTGAGACTTAGCTAATTTTAAAGCGTTATAATTTGGTATTAAACTAATAATTAATAAGATAAGAATAATTACGCCAATAATGACAGACATTAACTTTGTCCTCCGTTCCTATTTTCAATATATTCCCAAATAAATCCTGCGATAATACCCACTACAATCCCTATTAAAACGCCTATTTTTATATGTGAAATCATAGCACCAATAATTAATCCAATAATAATGGCTATAGGCAAAGTAGTTCCAAATTTCATTTTTCTCTCAGGAGAATTTAAAATGGTAAACGCAACTACATATATGATAAAGAAAACAATTGCTGCCAGTAGTGACTTACCAATTAATGGTAGTAGATTTGGGTTTTTAACAGAAAAATAATTGAGTAAGAAAAAGATAATTAAAAATATGATTGATATTTTTAATGCTTTTTGAATTAATGTTTTACTCATAATGTACTCCTTAATAAATATATGAAAAGTATATCATAAACCTAAAATGAACCATAAAGTAAATCTCTTTAAAGAAATTTTTAAAAAAGTTGAAATTAATTAATTATTGCAAATCCAGTAAAATTGCGGGTTTGCAAAAGACTGTCATAATAGTTTTGTAAGCGATTTCAATAAATTGTTAAAATATTGTTTCAATTTTGTCATTTTATAGTATAATTGCGTCAATAAGTTTATTATTATTTTATCCTAGTAAAAAAGAGGTGTGTTATTAACATGGAGAATAACGAATTACAAAGGGGATTAAGTGCACGTCAAATGCAGATGATTGCACTAGGCGGTACGATTGGTGTTGGCTTGTTTATGGGAGCAACAAGTACAATCAAATGGACAGGACCGTCAGTAATATTTGCGTATTTAATTGCGGGTATATTTTTATTTTTAATCATGCGTGCTATGGGAGAAATGATTTATATTAATCCAACAACTGGTTCTTTTGCTACATTTGCTAGTGATTACATACACCCAGCAGCTGGATATATGACAGCATGGAGTAATATATTCCAGTGGGTAGTCGTAGGTATGAGTGAAGTTATAGCTGTCGGAGAATATATGAATTATTGGTTCCCGAATTTACCTCAATGGATTCCAGGGGTTATAGCTATTTTATTATTAGCAGCTGCTAACTTAGTATCAGTAAAAGCCTTTGGAGAATTTGAATTTTGGTTCGCTTTAATTAAAGTTATAACAATTGTTTTAATGATTATAGCAGGTTTTGGTTTAATATTATTTGGCTTAGGTAATGGTGGACATCCAGTTGGTTTTTCTAACTTATGGTCACATGGTGGATTTATGCCAAATGGTATAGTCGGTTTCTTCTTTGCACTATCAATCGTTATAGGTTCATATCAAGGTGTTGAATTAATTGGTATTTCAGCAGGTGAAACTAAAGATCCACATAAAAATATTGTAAAAGCAGTTAACGGTGTTATCTGGCGTATACTTATTTTTTATCTTGGTGCCATCTTTGTTATCGTTACAGTTTATCCATGGGATGAGTTAGGAAGCATCGGAAGTCCGTTTGTAGCAACATTTGCTAAAGTCGGTATCACATTCGCAGCTGGTTTAATTAACTTTGTAGTATTAACAGCAGCAATGTCTGGTTGTAACTCAGGAATCTTTAGTGCGAGTCGTATGATTTATACATTAGCACGTAAAGGTCAACTACCTAAGATTTTTACTAAAGTTATGAAAAATGGTGTACCAATTTATACGGTATTAGCAATTTCTATAGGAATCTTAATTGGAGCTTTATTAAACGTTATTTTACCAATGTTTATTAAAGGTGCAGATAGTATATTTGTATATGTGTATAGTGCTTCAATTTTACCTGGTATGATTCCTTGGTTTATGATTTTAATCAGTCATATTCGTTTTAGAAAATTACATCCTGGTGAAACTAAAAACCATCCATTTAAAATGCCAGGTGGTATAGTTGCAAGTTACTTAACAATAGCGTTTCTAATTATTGTTTTAATCGGTATGTTATTTAATAAAGAAACTGTAGTATCAGTAGTAATTGGTATCGTATTCTTAACTGCTGTAACTATTTATTACTTTATTAGATATAATAAAGCAGAGAAAAATTTAAAAAAAGATAATTCATTAAAATAAAATCAATTTAAAAAGCAGCATTAACGTCATTAAACTTGCGTTAGTGCTGCTTTTCTATATTTGAAATGTATATAATTAACAATAGGATTGAGCTTAGACAATATTTTAGTCTAAACTTAATCCTATTTAATTAATGCTTAAAGTCAATATTAGAAAGATGCTTTCTATAATTATCTAATGCCATTTTAGATTGTGTAATAAAGTCTAAAGAAGATTGATAGTTTAAAGCAATATATCGATAATAAAGAACATCAATCGTAAACATTTGTGCTAATAAAGATGTTGTAGCGCCCATGCGCATTTCATTTTCATCAGTTTCACCATAATCTAGTACGATATCTGACATTTGAGAAATGGTATTGTTGGGTGAACTAGTTATTGTCACAATTGGAATATGATAATCTTCAACTACTTTAGCAATAGATTGCATTTCACTTTGTGTTCCATTGTTTGTGATAAAAACAACGCAATCTCGACTATCACAAGAAGCAAGCATCGTAGTGAAAATATGTGTTTCTTGTGCAAGCTGTGCATTCATACCAATCCGTGAAAGCTTTTGATATAAGTCGGTCGCTACGACAAAAGATGCACCATATCCATAAATGAATATTCTATTAGAATGTTTGAATTGATCGCAAATGAGATCTACGGTTTTATCGTTCAGATTACTATTTGCTTTAGTTAATGCACCATTTGCACGAGCAAGCATCTTCTTTTTAAGTGATGAGGTGCTTTCATTATCAACTAATTCAACATTATAAACAGTTGTTTCTTTAGGCATGTACTTTGATAGTTCGATTTTTAATTCTTGAAAACCACCATCTACCAATTTTTTACTAAATCGGATAATAGATGATGGACTCGTATCAAGTTCTTGTGCAAGATCTTGAGAATTCATCTTTATGACTTCGTGTGGTGCATTTTGAATATAATTTGCTATTTTTTTCTCGTTTTTTGTTAAATAGGGATACTGGTTATCTATTTCATATAAAATGTTCGTCATTTTAATCACCCAGTTTGTAAGAGTTTCTCATTTTTTTTGTAGTTCCAAATAAAAATGTCATGATAAAGCCACCTATATATGCTGAAATTAAACCAGCAATATAACCTAGATACATATTATCTGAGATTAAAGGTAATAAAGATAAGCCACTAGGTCCAACAGCTTTAGCACCTATATGACCAATTCCTCCAATAACAGCACCGCCAATACCGCCACCAAGACATGCAGTGAAAAAAGGTCTACCGAGTGGCAACGTTACACCATAAATCAATGGTTCCCCTATACCTAAGAAACCTACGGGTAATGCGCCTTTTAAAGTATTTCTAAGTGGTTGATTATGACGACAGCGTACCCATAAAGCAAGGGCAGCACCAACTTGACCAGCACCAGACATTGCAGCGATAGGTAGTAAATAGGTTGCGCCAGTACTATTAATAAGCTCGATATGGATTGGTGTAAAAACGTGATGAAGTCCTAACATGACTAATGGAAGGAAAAAGGCACCAATAATAAATCCGCTAAAGATACCACCAACGTCAATCACCCAATTCACAACATGCACTAAACCATCTGATATAAAACCAGCAATTGGCATTATTATAAATATCGTCAATAAACCAATGGTAAGTAGTGATAGGGTGGGTGTGATAATAATATCTATTGATTCTGGTACTGCTTTATGTAGTTTCTTCTCAATCATACTTAAGATCCAAACGGCAAATATAACACCTATAATTCCACCTTGACCAGCAACAAGAGGTTCTCGTGTGAAAATATTTTTTATAGGATTTTCATCGGTTAGACCTGTTAATAATGTTGTACCTCCTATAACACCACCTAAACCTGGTGTAGCACCAAAAACTTTAGCACTATTAATCCCAGTGAAAATGGCTAAGTAAGCTAACATACCATCTTTAATAACATTTAATACGGTAACAAGTTGTTTCATGAAATCTCCAGATATCATGTGCGCAGTTAACATATTGTTTAATACTGCAGCTATACCACCGATTAAACCTGCCCCTATAAATGCCGGGATTAAGGGGATAAAGATGTTAGAAATGTACTTTAAAATACGTTGCCATTTACTTTGCTTTCTTGAATTTTGATAATGCTTTTTATTTTCGTTAGCAAGTTGTTCAGCTTGTGATTTATAGCTTTGATTTTCTGAATGATTGATGTCTTCACCCAATGGTACATGACTGTATTCAGCCATTTTATTAGCGACCTTATTAACAATACCTGGGCCAACAATAATTTGAAGGTGATCATCTTCGACAATACCCATGACACCTTCAATTTGATGTAGATTATCGTAATTTACAATACTTGAATCAATGATAGTTAATCGAACTCTAGTCATACAATGCATTATTCGCTGTATATTTTCGATGCCACCTACAGCTTTTATAATTTCTTGAGCAAGTCGTTCTTCTTTACTCATGGAATTAGCCTCCTTTAACCTTTGATGGCTTGCTTAATCACTCCATTATGTTGTAGTAATTTTTGTTGTGCTTCATCTTTGGTTATGTCACTTAAATTCATGACAATAGCAGTTTTAATATCTTTATCGGCTTTTTCATAGAGTAACTTTGCTTCTTCGTCATTTAAATCACATATTTCTTTAATGATGCATATTGAACGGTGAATTAATTTCTGATTGGTTGGTTTTAAATCTACCATTAAATTATCATAAACTTTGCCAACACCTATCATTGTCATTGTAGAAATCATATTGAGAACGAGTTTTTGTGCCGTTCCTGATTTTAAACGTGTTGATCCTGTTAGTACTTCTGGACCTACAGGTATTTCTAATGCATATTGTGCGACTTTACTCATTTTACTGTCTGTATTACATGAGATTGAAACACTAGTAGCACCCACTTTGTTAGCATAAGTTAAAGCACCTTTAACATAAGGTGTGCGCCCACTTGCAGAAATACCTATAACAATATCATTTTCAGTTAAACCAATATTCTCTAAATCTTTTTGACCAAGCGCTTCATTATCTTCGGCACCTTCAACAGCTTCTGTCATCGCTTTAGGGCCTCCAGCAATAATACCTATTACTTCATTTGGTGAAGTGTTAAAAGTGGGTACACATTCAGCAGCATCTAGTACACCTAATCTACCGCTTGTACCTGCACCAATGTATATCAATCTACCGTGCTGGCTAAATTTTGCAATTGACTCATTAATAACGTTTGTTAACTTTGGAATAATAGATTCTATAGCTTTAGGAACTAATTGATCCTCTTGCTTCATTGTTTTAAGTGCATCTTGAATTGACATTTCATCTAAATGCATTGTTTGTGCGTTACGTGATTCAGTTGTTAAATCATTCAATGCTTATGTCTCCTTTAAACATATAAATTCAAAAGTATCGCCTGGCTGCATGATTTTAAGAAAAGGAAGATCTTGTTTACAAATACGTGCAAGACGATTGATATTTGAATGTCCTGGAAGAGAAGTTTTAATAATTTGAAGTTCACCTTCATAACGACCATTGAGGTGGTTATCGATAGTAATATCTCCAGGCAAACGTTGTTCGATACCAATAGGTGTAATTTTCTGATTCACCATTAATCTAGATGTTTGAGAACGTAAGACATGTTCGGGCGAATCAATTCTTACATGGTGTTTTGCATATAATAGATTTAATAAATGATTATCATTATTTTCGACATTATTGATATGCAATACAAAGTGATGTTGAACAAATATTTGATAAAGTTGTTTAGCTAAATTGATTTCCAAACCATTGTCAGCAATAACGATAGTATTAATACCAGTTAGTTGTAGTTCATGTACAGCTTGAAAAGCATGTTCATGCCTATGATTTTCTATTGTAGGTAAGCCTTTGTATAGAGGACCTCTTAAGTTTGTTCCAGGAATAAAAGCAAATATCTTAGCATTTGGATCGAACAAATGAATAAGATTATTTTGCTGTTGAAGTGATGACAAACTTAATCCTGTATCAGGTCTAGGATAATAATTATGACAATAAATAAGTGTTCGAATATTTGGATTACTATAAATAGTAGATAATATATGATGCGTTATTGTACTAGCATTAATACAACATTGATATCCTCTTTTTTGAATATCAAGAATAAGATTCACATTAAGTTGATCATCAATTCTAATAACAAATTCCCCGTTTGAGAATTGATCTAATAAACTGTAAAAGTGGTGATTAAGTAAAGAAGGATTTACATCAATAATAAAAGTGATTGAATATTGCGATAATAACTGGCACAATTCTCCCAAATGCGACAGTTTAAATTGATCATCTTCTTCTGGTATTTGAAGAGAAGTAAAAATGGTATCGTATCCCTGAGATACCATTGATAGAATATAAGATTCATTCAATCTTTGTCCTATAGATACCGAGAAACCAAGCATAATCATCCTCCTCAAATAATTGCTTAATCATATCCGATTATAACGCTAATATTATTAATTTACAATTTGCATATTAGAATAAAGTATAAAATTTTTACAAAAAAATTAAAAAACAATAAAAATTAAAATAAATAGTTGTTTAGAGGTTAATGTGTATTCATTAAATATTGTAGAGAAAGAAGTTTTTTAATTGGTATAAGATTTATAATAAGTTAAACTGTCGAAAATCATTAATTGATAATGATTGATGGTTTGGCAACTATCTCCATTTTTTGTAATGTTAAAAGGATGTTCGTTGAGAAAGGTGATTAAGTTTTTATAATTGTTTAAATTTGGATCAGTAGGTTTAAATTGATCTGATAATTGTGAGGTCATCCAGTGAGATTCTTCAATGAGTAAAGTGGTAAATTCGTTTAATGTAGTCTCGAATTTGTTATGATTAAATAGTATATAATACTTTAATTTTTCAGTTATCATAATGAGTTGAGTTAATTTTAATTCTATGTGGGTAAATGTTTCTTGTGAATTCATAAAGCCTCCGTTTAGATATAATGATAAAAAGAAAGGATACATAATATGAAACTTTCGAATAAAGGGTATCGTTTTAAAGATATTGCGTGGAGAGATTTGTTATTAATACCAATTATCTTTATTGGTTTGATAATATTTTCTATGGTAGGTTTTGGGATATTAAATATACATTATACTCACCCAGATAAATTAATGCAGTCAATGATGGCGACTGTTGCACAAGTGATGAGTTATATTATTGCAATTTTAAGTTTTTACCTAATGCATTTAAAATCATTTTCCAAAAGATTTAGTAATGGAATTAATTATGTAAAAAAGCATTGGATATTATTAATTGCCATGTTGCTTATAGCACTTGGGGCATCATCGCTTTATGAGTGGTTGATGCAATTTTTACCGAAGTCATTACAGTATAGTGAAACGCAAAATGAATTAGCACTTGATCAATTATTCAAAATACCTTTATTTTTACCTATAGCGTTTCTTTTAATTGTGATTGTTGCACCTATTGTTGAAGAATTGGTGTTTAGACATATTCTTATCGGAGAGTTAGGTAAGAAGTTTAATTTTATTTTTATGGGGATTATTTCAGCAGTAACGTTTACTTTAATACATGTTAGTGGTGCGAAATCACCATTTGAATTTGGGGCATACTTTATATTAGCAATTATATTGGTGGTTAGTTATTTAAAAGCTAAAAGAAATTTAGCGTCCTCAATTACCATTCACATATTAAATAACCTCATATCATTTATATGGACGCTATTTATTGTTTATTAGAAAAACGAAGTATAGCCTGTGACATAAAAGATGTCACAGGCTATATGTATATTGTCGCCTAGTGAGATAGTTATAGAAATCATTTAAAGTCATACTTTTTGTGTAACAAATTAGTATGACTTACTTAATAGCAATAAGCTATTAAGAACAAAAGGTTCGCATGAACTAAAGAGTTCATGCATAAGAGTTACTACGCACTAAAGTGCAAGTACCTCTAATGAATTAGGAGTGGTTCTTTATATTTCTGGTGGGGTCTGATAAAAATTGCTGATAGTTATCAATTGTTATATCTTGTGTTTTAATTGTTTTTTCAAATGAATAAGAAATGTCTTGTATATCTCTTATTAAAAGTTCTCTAGTGGAACCTAAGCCAATTTCGAATACGATAGCATGCCATTGACCATCTTTACACAACAATCCAATAAAGATTACATTTTCAACAACAGTTCGATCTTCTTCGTAAAAATCTACTAGCATCACTTTACGCTCAGAACAGTATATTAAAATATCAGAAAAAATATTGGGTAATGTAACCTGAGTAGTGTCTTCAAATTTTATATAATAGTCCATCTTTTTTAATAATTTGCGTATACGTGTTTGCGGTAAACTTAAACATTGTTTCAAAATAGACTGAATTTCTTTCGCATAGGGCAAAGTTGAATAAGATTGACTTTCATTTAAAGTAAGAAATAATGCAGAAAGTTGAGCATCTGTTAAAGTTAGCGCAATTTTTGATTGTGATTCTTGAATTTTATAGCCGCCTTGACTGCCATGTGATGCATGTATTTGTACACCTTGATTTTCTAAATCATCAATATCTCTAAGAATTGTACGTTTTGAAACTTTAAATCTTTTTGCTAATTCAGAAGCAGTAATCTTATTACTTTGCTGAATTTCTTGTATCAGTCGATTTTGACGTTCTAATTTATTCAATGAAAGTCACCTCCAATAAACATTACATATTACAATAATTATATCATATAAGCGACAATGATGACATTTGTAGCTTATTTTAGAAATAAAAAGTGAAAATATCTCAAAAAAAATTTAGAAAACGCTTACAAATAAAAAACATTTATGTTAATATATTATTTGTAACAGGGGGAGCGATTAACAAAGGGGTAGAGCTATATAACAGGTAGCTGATAATCGTTCGAGTTACACTAAAACATCTTCAATTATTTATTACTTACTTTCCTTTCTATTTGTCGGCTAGCATAAGACTAGCCGATTTTTTTATGTCAATAATGTTAATGTAGGACTAAAATTTTTAAGTACAATATATTATGACTATGTTAGAGTAGATTTTAATGAATTATAGTTTTTAAATAAAATTTGAACATACAATGATAAATAGAAAAAAATAAAGAGGTGTTATAGATGACTAATTATCAACTAAATGATATAGATCAAATGGTTACAGAATGGTTAGAAAATATAGACAATATTATCCCTAAATTAATTTTTGATATGCATACTGAAACAAAATTAAATCGATTTGATTTAGTGACGAATGTTGATCAGCAAATCCAAAATGAATTTCAACAATTTTTAAGTAACCACTTACCAGATCATCAATTATTTGCTGAAGAAAAGAGCAATGAAGGGATTGATCCTAGGCAAGGCCATGTATGGATTATGGATCCTATAGATGGTACAGCGAATTTAGTTAAACAGCAAGAAGATTATTGTATAATTCTAGGTTATTTCGTAGATGGAGAACCTAAATTATCATATATCTATGATTATCCACATGGACATTTATATAAAGCGATTGAAAATAAAGGTGCATATGATAATAACCAAATATTATTAGCCCCGCCAATCATAGATATAAAAGATGCCATTCTATCATTTAATACACAAGTGTTGAATGATGAAACAATGCATGAATTATATGAGGCATCCTTTGGACATAGAATTATAGGATCATGTGGTTTAGATTCATTAAGAGTGATTAAAGGTCAATTTGGTGCACATATCAATACTAATCCTAAACCTTGGGATATCGCAGCTCAATTCTTATTTGCAAAAGAACTTGGTTTAAAAATGAGTTCATTGGATGGCAAACAAATAGACTTATCAACTGCAGCGCCATTTATTATAAGTAATGAAGGATGTTATAAAGAAGTCCTTGAAATTTTAAATAGTGGTTCTGGATACGGAAAGTAATATTATAAATATATTGCCTCATCACTATATGATGTCCATATTTGACACTTAGATTATTCTTTTAAATTAATTTTTGTATAATAAGACTTTAGAAGTATAGTAAAATTAATTTTCTATTATATAATAATTAAGGTATGTAGTATGTGACACAGTTAAGGAAAAGGAGTGATAGGTGTGCGCAGATCAGAAAAAAATAAAATGAGTCTACCCGCAAAAATTTTAGTTTGGTTTATCGGAATATTATTTATTTTAGCCTTAGTAGCAGTGATTTATGTCGTTGCTAAAATTTTTATCACTGGCGATAAAATACATAATCCTTTAGATAGAGACCATTCTCACTTGAGAGATGGAAAGGTTAATTTAAAAAATGGTGATCCATTTACAATTGCACTATTTGGTGTAGATTCAGATGCTGAACGTAAGGCACAGGGTGGCGGCTCTCGTAGTGATACGATTATGATATTATCAATTAACCCAGAAAAGAAAAAAACTGAAATAGTTAGTGTTCCTAGAGATACACAAGCTAAAATTGTAGGAAAGGGTACAACAGAGAAAATAGCGCACGCTTATGCTTATGGTGGGCCTAGTATGTCTATCAATTCATTAGAAAAATTAATGAATGTACCTATTGATCATTATGCAACCATTGATATGGACGGATTACACGATATGATTGATACACTTGGCGGTATAGATGTTGTCAGCAATGATACTTTTACAACTAATGGCGTTCATTTTGAAAAAGGAAAGAAAACACACGTAAATGGAAAAGAAGCAATGAGCTTTATTCGAAGTCGTAAAGAAGAAGGTGCTGGTGGTGACTTCGGACGTCAAGAACGTCAGCAACTGATATTAGAAGCTATGGCAAATAAAATGACTAGCGCATCTTCTATTGCACACTTCCCATCTTTAATGAATGAAATCCAAAAAAATGTGAAGACAGATTTATCATTAGGTGAACTGAATACTATTAGAAGTAAATATAAAGATGCAAATGATACGGTTAATCGTCATCAACTAGATGGACAAGGTGGCATACAAGACGATGGATTATATTACTTTGTACCAAGCGATAGTTCACTTCAAGAAAATGCTAATTTATTAAAAGAAAATCTTAATATGTAATAAAAATTCATAGTTTCAATTAATAAAGAACAATGGTGTTAATAGTTAATACCATTGTTCTTTTTTTTGCAATTCTCAAAAGCTTTAATTTTATATTAAAATGTAAAAAGTCCTTAACATTGTATGTTTTAAGTTATACAATTAATATGATTCTATCTATTCATATATGTGGGGCATGTAGTTGGATAGGAATAAAAGAAAATGACGTTAGCAATTACGGAAATATATATAATGGGGTGAAAGTATGAAAGAACATTTAATCGTTACCCTTGACGGAACTGATTATTTAGTTGAACCAGGTACCAATTTATTAGAATTCATACGTTCAAGAGATACATTTGTACCAGCGATTTGTTATAACGAATCAATGGGACCAATTCAAACATGTGATACTTGTACAGTAGAAATAGATGGCAAAATTGAAAGAGCATGTGGAACATCAATCGATAGACCAATGACAGTTAATACAACAACAGACCATGTTCAAGCTTCTCAAAAAGAAGCACTAGATCGTATTTTAGAAAAACATATGTTGTACTGTACAGTTTGTGACTATAACAACGGTGATTGTGAAATTCATAATACGATGGATGAGTGGGGGCTCCAACATCAAACTTATGAATATAAAGAAAAGCCATATGAAAAAGATTATGGCCCATTTTATCGTTACGATCCGAACCAATGTATTTTATGTGGACGCTGTGTAGAGGCATGCCAAGATATAGAAGTTAATGAAACAATTAGTATTGATTGGGACAGAGAACATCCAAGAGTAATTTGGGATAATGATGTTCCTATTAATGAATCTTCATGTGTATCTTGTGGTCAATGTGCAACAGTATGTCCATGTAATGCAATGATGGAAGTCAATATGGAAGGTAATGCTGGTTATATGACTGATACAGAGCCAGGTTCATTAGCTGCTATGATTGATTTAACTAAAAAGGCTGAGCCAGGATATGGCCCATTATTTGCCATTTCAGATTCTGAAGCAGAAATGCGTAAAGAACGTATCAATAAGACTAAAACTGTATGTACATATTGTGGTGTTGGATGTTCATTTGAAGTACGGACTAAAGATAGAGAAGTATTAAAAGTACAACCTTCACACGATTCACCAGCAAATAAAATTGCATCATGTGTTAAAGGTAAATTCTCATGGGGCCATATTAATTCAGATCAACGTTTGACTAAACCTTTAGTACGTAAAGATGGACAATTCCATGAAGTAGAGTGGGATGAAGCGTTAAATGTAATCGCTGATAACTTTACTAAAATTAAAGAAAAACATGATGCAGACCATTTAGCATTTATTTCTTCGTCTAAGGCAACTAATGAAGAATCTTATTTAATGCAAAAATTATCACGACAAGTTATTGGTACAAACAATGTTGATAATTGCTCAAGATATTGCCAAGCACCAGCAACAAAAGGGTTATTTAGAACTGTTGGACACGGCGGAGATTCTGGTAGTATTGAAGACTTAGAAAAAGCAGCTATGACTGTACTTATTGGTACAAATACTGCAGAGGCACATCCGGTTATCGCGTCACGTATGAAACGTGCACAAAAACTATTTGGCCAAAAATCTCATGTGTTTGATATTAGAAAACATGAAATGGCTGAACGTGCTGATGAATTCTATCAACCTAAACCAGGAACTGACTTAGTTTGGCTAAGTGCAGTAACAAAATATATTATCGACCATGATTTACATGACAAAGACTTTTTAGATGAATGGGTAGATGATTTTGATAAGTATTATGAATCATTGTCAACATTCACTATGGAATTTGCAGAAGAAACAACTGGTATTCCAAAAGAACGTTTAATTAAATTTGCTAATGAAGTAGCCAAAGCTGAATCAGTATCTATTTGTTGGGCAATGGGTATTACGCAACAAGATATCGGTAGTGATTCAAGTACTGCTATTTCTAATTTATTATTAGTTACAGGAAACTATCGTAAACCAGGTACAGGTGCTTATCCATTACGTGGACATAATAATGTTCAAGGTTGTAGTGATATGGGTAGTATGCCAGACAAAATTACAGGTTATCAAAGTGTTGAAGCGGATGATGTTCGTGCTAAATTCGAAAGAGAATATGGCGTAGAATTAAATAAAAAACCAGGTCGTGATAACCACCAAATGATTGAAGGTATTCATAATGGTGAAATCAATTCACTATATTTATACGGTGAAGATACTGGTATTGTTGATTCAAATATCAATTTCGTGCAAGCAGCTTTCGAAAAATTAGACTTTATGGTAGTTCAAGATGAATTTTTAACATATACAGCAACATATGCTGATGTTGTACTACCTGCAAGCCCATCATTAGAAAAAGATGGTACATTCACAAATACAGAACGTCGTATTCAACGTTTATATAAAGCTTTAGAACCTAAAGGCGATTCTAAACCTGACTGGGAAATTTTCCAACTTATTGCTAATCGCTTAGGTTTTAATTGGAATTATCAACATCCTAGCGAAATTATGGATGAAATTGCGCGTTTAACACCTTTATATTCAGGTGTAAGTTATGAGCGTTTAGAAGGGTTCAATAGTTTACAATGGCCAGTTCATGAAGATGGCACAGATGAACCATTACTTTATTTAGAAGGATTTAATTTTGATAATGGTAAAGCTAAACTTTATCCATTAACGTTTGATAATTACTTTAAAGAAGATGAAGTTTATGACCTTCACGTTAATAACGGTCGATTATTAGAACATTTCCATGAAGGAAATATGACGTATCAAACTGAAATGATTAAATATAAA
The DNA here is from genome assembly GCF_001808005.1 of Staphylococcus sp. HMSC13A10. Taxonomy (NCBI): domain Bacteria; kingdom Bacillati; phylum Bacillota; class Bacilli; order Caryophanales; family Staphylococcaceae; genus Staphylococcus; species Staphylococcus sp. HMSC13A10. The sequence goes on from NZ_KV791880.1 coordinate 51,777, forward strand.
ATGCCTAACGCATTTGTTGAAATCTCACCAGAACTTGCTAAAGATCGAGGTATTCATGAAGGCGCAGAATTAAAATTCATTTCTGAATCAGGTGAAGCTACTTTATTAGCACATATTACTGATAGAGTGAGCGGCAAACAAATTTATATTCCATTAAATAATGACGCCCTTGAAAATGGTGCTATGGGTGCGATCAATGCACTTACGAATAGTGATGTGGATCCTGAAACAGATACACCATCATATAAACGAACTAGCACTCGCATGGAAGTGATTTCTAAACGTGGTAAGTCACCATTGAATCCAACTAACTTCCGTGTAGATAAACAACGTAATCCACAATACAGTGTTAGAGTTGATAAAAAATGGGATCGTGAGGACTATGTTTTCCCGGGAAATCAGGTGAATGACTAATGGCAGAAAGAATAACTGAAATCAAACGTATGCAAAAGTCACCCGAACAAGTTAAATCAGAAAGTCTTAACGAAGTATTGGATGCTATATCTGAAAACAAAGACAGTATCTTAAAAGCCATACGCTTAGTTAAAGTATTAGATGAAGCGAAAATATTAGATGCATTAAATGGTGGTATTAAAGGTAGACAAGTAATTATTAATAAATTTGCTGTTGAACTTAATAAAGATATTTATACAGGATTACTTTCAAATATGGCATCATTAGTATTCTTATTAGGAGACTTAAATGTTAAAGATTTAAGTGAAATGCTTAATAAACTTAATAAAGGTATGCATGTTGCAAATCAAGCAAGCTCTAACTCTAAAACAACGATTAGAAGCTTAATGGGTGTATTAAAAGATGATGATATGAATCGTAGTCTTACATACATGCTAAACTTATTAAAAGGCATGTCTCGAGAAGACTAATTAACATTTGAGGTCAGAACATTTTATCTAGGATAAGCATATTCTCCTATGATGTTCTGATCTCTTTTCTTTATGTCGACAGAAATTTAAAAAATCATGTATCATGTATATTAAATATTATTTTAAAGAATAGAGGTGTCGTATGATAAATCCTAATATATTAAAAGCAATGGCAATTGTATCCAACGTGTTATTAGTGATAGGTATTATCTTTTTAATTATGTTGAAATTAGTGTTAGCCATTACTTTTTTTGCAGTGTCATTAGCTATTAGCTTAGTTATATTTAATGTACTCTTCAGAGATAAAACAGGAATGAAGATTGCTATTAATGTTTCTTTCTTTATAGTTGTCGTGGCAATTGTCGTTGCTTATTTCGTATTATCTAAATAGTTATAAATAGGAGCTTTGAATAAATGAAAAATATGAGTAAAGCCCGCTTGAGTACATTAGTTATCATTGTACTAATTATTATTTTTGGTATTTTGTATATTATTTTCGATACTAATTTATTTAACAATGATAAACGTGTTTCATTTAATGAAGCAGTATCGAGACAACAAAATAAAGGTGTTCTAAATACAAAAGAAGAAAATGGTGAATTTAAAAAGGCGAATGAATCTGATATTAAAAAAGCAATGTCAATTCACCGTTGTGACAATAAACTAAAATACATGGACATATCTGAAAAGGTTCCTATGTCAGAAGCGGAAGTAAATAAGATACTAAAAGGTAAAGGTATATTAGAAAAACAAGGAAAAAGCTTTTTAGATGCCCAAGATAAATACGAAGTAAATATTATTTATTTAATCAGTCATGCTATTATTGAAACAGGTAATGGACAATCAGATTTAGCTCATGGCATTAAAGATGGTAAACATCATTATTATAACTTTTATGGTATAGGTGCTTTCGATGAAAATGCAGTGCATACTGGTAAAAGTTATGCTAAAAAGCAAGATTGGAATTCACCTAGAAAGGCTATTTTAGGTGGTGCAAAATTTGTTAGAAAGCAATATTTTGAAAATCAGCAAATTTCTTTGTATCAAATGAGATGGAATCCACAAGAACCCGGACAAAATCAATATGCTAGTGATATACATTGGGCAGATAATATTGCCAAGTTTATGAAAAAATATTACGAACAATTTGGTATAAAAAAAGATAAAGTTAGAAAAGATTTTTACTTATAGTCGGTTTCAAATACAAAAGATTAACGTTAGATAGGAAGTTACTATTCATCTGTAATGATGTAGTATACTTCCTTTTTTGTGAAATTTGAAATTTAAGTTGTAAGGACCGAAATTTTTTAAAGTTTGAGATGTGATAAAATATATTAGAATCACAATGATGAGGTGGAATCATATGAAAATCGCAATCGTCGGTGCAGGTATTGGTGGATTAACTGCTGCTGCACTTTTACAAGAACAAGGTCATCAAGTTAAAGTATATGAAAAGAACGACGCTATTAGAGAAATAGGTGCTGGGATAGGTATTGGCGATAATGTGATTAAAAAATTACATAATCACGATTTAGCTAAAGGTATTAAAAATGCAGGTCAAAATTTAACAGCAATGAAAACATTTGATGAACAAAATAATCCATTAATGACTGCTTTTCTTAAACAAGATACACTTAATGTGACATTATCTCGTCAAAAACTAATTAATATTATTCAATCGTACGTTGAACCTGACAGTATTTACTTAAATCATAATGTAACTAAAATAGATAATAATAACTCAAAGGTGACGTTACATTTTATTAAACAGGAAAGTGAAGCATTTGATTTGTGTATTGGTGCAGATGGTATTCATTCCACTGTGAGAAATACTATAGATGAACAAAGTAAAGTACAATATCAAGGTTATACATGTTTTCGTGGTTTAGTGGATGATGTCCAATTAGAAGATCCATTTGTAGCAAAAGAATTTTGGGGTAGAAAAGGTCGAGTAGGTATTGTTCCTCTTGTAGGCAATCAAGCGTATTGGTTTATAACAATTAATACCAAAGAAAATGATCTTAAATACAAATCATTTGGTAAACCACATTTACAAGCGCGTTTTAACCATTACCCAAATGAAGTAAGACATATTCTAGATAAACAAAGTGAAACTGGTATTATATTAAACAATATTTATGATATGAAACCACTCAAATCCTTTGTAAAAGAACGTACTATTTTATTAGGTGACGCTGCACATGCTACAACTCCAAATATGGGACAAGGTGCAGGCCAAGCAATGGAAGACGCAATTGTATTAGCTAATTGTCTAAAAGAATATGATTTTACTAAAGCACTAGAACGTTATGATAAATTAAGAGTCAATCATACATCTAAAGTGATTAAAAAATCACGCAAAATCGGTAAAATAGCTCAATATCAAAATAGATTAATGGTTAAGGCTAGAAATACTGTTATGAAGATATTACCTAATAAAATTGCCTCTAATCAAACTAAATTTCTTTATAAATCTAAAGAAAAATAAAGAGTTACTTCAGAATTTTATTAGATTAGCAGTACTTGTGTCAGAGACATAAAGTTATTAAGAAAAGAGAAACAGCAATCAAGCTCTTTGATGAGCTTGATTGCTGTTTTTAATTACCATTATTTATTATTCACAATAAATTGAGGCGTTTCGCCATTAATTTTTTTAATAGTGTCGTTAGCAACAATTTTAGCCATCATATCTCTTGCTTCAAATGTTGCATTACCAATATGAGGTGTTAGTACTACATTTTTTAATGTTTTTAATTCATCAGTGATTTGAGGCTCAAATTCATAAACGTCTAAAGCAGCGCCTTCAATTTCTTTATCTTTTAGTGTTTGTACTAATGATTGTTCGTTGACGATAGGGCCACGTCCTGCATTTACTAAGTAAGCCGTTGATTTCATTTTCTTAAATTGCTCAGTATCAATTAAATGGTGTAAACCAGGATTGTATGCAGCATTTATAGTAATGAAGTCTGCATTTTCCAATAAAGTATCTAAGTCTACGTATTTAGCTCCGATATCTCTTTCTTTTTCTTCTTTACGGTGAGGCCCAGTGTATAGCACGTCCATATCAAATGCACGGGCACGTTTTGCAACTGCACCACCAATTGCACCTAAACCTATAATACCAATAGTTTTTTCAGATACTTCTCGTCCTCTAAAGAATAAAGGTGCCCAACCATCAAATCCTTTATTACGAGATAATTCATCACCTTCAACGATACGACGCGCAACACTTAAGATAAGACCAATTGTTAAATCAGCTGTTGCGTTAGTTGAAGCTTTCGGCGTATTTGTAACATCGATATTTTTTTCACGTGCATAGTCAATATCGACATTGTTGAAGCCAGCACCATAATTTGCAATGATTTTTAAGTTTTTACCACTATCAATAACTTCTTTATCGACGTTTGTTGATAGTAAACTTACTAATGCTGTTGCATCTTTAACACCATTTATCAATGCTTCTTTACTTATTAAACCTTCGTCATCATACATTTCTACTTCAAAATGCTTTTTCAAAAGTTCTAATCCAACTTCTGGAATTGCACCTGCGATAAATACCTTTTCCATCCTAATCACTCCTTTTATCAACAGTATATAAAAAGATACGAGTCTTAACAATTAATTCAACTATAAGAATAGGTCAAATTAACTTATTAATCGTAATCCGATTACAGCAGCTAATATCATTGCAATACATATAATACGAAATACATTTTTAGATTCATTATAAAAAATCATACCTATAATAGTACCTCCCGCTGTACCAATGCCTGTCCAAATAGCATAAGCAGTACCCATAGGTATTTCAGTCATTGAAAGCTTCAATGTGCTAAAACTACAGACAAAAGCTATCCCAATTAAAATCATAAATATTTTATTTTTAGTTCGAGACCATTCATTCATAAATACAACGCCAGTAATTTCTAAACAACCAGCGATGATGAGATATATCCATGACATTATTGATGACCTCCTTCAACATCTTCATTCGTTGAAAGTTTTAAACCGACAATTCCTAATATTAATAATATAATTAGAAATAATTTAATAAATGTAAAAGGTTGATTGAAAAAGACCATATCAACAATAACTGTACCTGCAGCTCCTATACCAACAAAAAAAGCGTATACAGTACCTACAGGTAAGCTTTTAGTAGTATCAATCACAAGATAGAAGCTTAAAAATATAAAAATAAGTGTTACTAACCAACTAATAAATGAATCAGCGTTATTCAAACCAGTAACCCATATGATTTCTACTAATCCTGCTAAAATGACTTTTAACCATTTCAATATCGTATTCCTCCTAATAAAATAACAATAAATCTATTCTCTCAAAATCGGTGATAAGAGGCAAAATGTAAGTGTTATAACATAAAAAAACTTGTAAATGATTAATTAATCATTTACAAGTTTGTATTCATTATTCAAATTACTATCAATACTAGATATGGATATAGTTGTATGAACCAGCTTCACTTGCTGAGATAGTACGTGTACTAACAGAGAAAGGTCCACCATTATAGTTCATTTCTGAAACTGTAACTGATCCATCGCTGCTAACATTTTCAACATAAGCAACGTGACCGTAGCCACCAGATGATGATTGTAAAATTGATCCTGCTTTAGGTGTGTTGTTTACTGTATAACCAGCTTGTTGTGCTGCTGATGCCCAATTTCTAGCATCTCCCCAAGTTGAACCAATTTTTCCACCAACTTTGTCATATACGTACCAAGTACATTGACCAGCAGTATATAAATTACCAGATGAAGAGTTCTGTGTAGTAGTAGATGTTGTAGTAGTTGTAGTTGAAGTCTGTGTTGTATTATATGATTGATTATTTGGTTGATTAAATTCAGCAGCATCTGCATGATGAGATGTTGTACCGAAATATGCAGCGCCAATGCCTGCTGTTAATGTAGTAATAGTTGCAATTTTTTTCATGATAAATATCCTCCCGAATTTGTTTGGTATTAATATGTAAAGTGATATGGTGTAGCGATCCAAATATCATCTTCATTTACCAATTTAAGTTTTAATCGTTTTACGACAAGAGTAACTTTAACAGATATCAATGACTTTGTGTGTGTTGTTACACTATCGTAATTAAATTAAAAAAACCATGACTCTTGTTGTAATAAACAAAAATCATGGTAATAAATATAGTTAACGCTTCCAAAGGCGTTGTAAATCTATTTTTTTAATATAAGTAACATTTCTAAAAAACATATATTACAAGAGGTTGTAATAAACTATCCAGAAATTATTTGAAAAATCTTATGCTTAAAGGAATTAAATATTCTTTACCACCATAATATTTTACACATGCAATGATAGTAAAAATAAATGATAGTAAACATAAAACTAATAATGCAATTATGCCAACAATATAGAAGATGATGCCAATTATTGCGGCAGTATCATTATTCATACTTAAACCGATAATAAAAGGTATTAACATAATTACTGTAAGAATGATTGTCCAAATAGTATACGAAATAGCAAAATTAAAATAGTTCTTACCAGCTTTATCAACAAGTTTAGATTCTTTACGTTTAATAACCCAAATAATAATCGGTCCAATAATGCCACTAAATAAACTTAGTAGATATATTAGCATAGACATAAGACGTGAATCTTCATCGTTCGAATCAACCATTTGAGACGTTTGATCAGATATTTCATTATCTTGAAATTGTTCTGCCATAGGAATACCCCCGTTTTATATGTAAATTAAATTTATTACATCTTTACTATATCAAATGTTTATAAATTAATAAATAAGTTTTTAGTTTATATAATAACATGTTTTGTCTTATCGTCTATCTACAGGTTTATTTATTTTAAAATAGGATATATAAAATTATTAGTTTCGTCATTAAGTATTCTGTAACCTAAGTTTATATATAAATTTAATATGTAAATGGTGACTAAACTAAATAAATAGTTTAATCATATTGTATTAACAATTATAATGTAGAAATGTAAAATTATTAATGATTTACGAAGGTATAGAGTGGGACTAGGATAACTTTTTATAAAGCCATTTTAGTTCCACCTTTTTAATGAAATATAAATAAGAAAGAGGTTTTTATATGAAAATTGCAATTATTGGATCAGGTAATGGTGCAGTAACAGCTGCTTTAGATATGGTAGACAAAGGGCATGATGTTAAATTATATTGCCGAAATCAATCTATTGAAAAGTTCAATAAAGCATTTGAACGTGGTGGGTTTGATTTTAATAATGAAGGCGAAGAAAAATTTATAGAATTCACTAATATTAGTGATGATATTGAAGATGTAATGAAAGATACAGAAATTATTCAAGTTATTATTCCTTCTTCATTTATAGAATATTATGCAAAAGTGATGTCTTATCATGTGACAAATGATCAATTAATATTCTTTAACATTGCAGCTTCTATGGCATCTATTCGTTTTATGAATGTATTAGAAGACAGACATATTGATGTTATGCCTAATTTTGCAGAAGCGAATACATTAACATATGGGACTCGTGTTGACTTTAATGAAGCACGTGTTGATTTATCTTTAAACGTACGTAGAGTTTATTTCTCAACATTTAACAGAGAAGAATTGAATGATAGTTATGATAAAGTATCAGAAATTTATCCAAACCTAGTTAAAGAAGAAAGTTTACTTAAAACTAATTTAGAAAATGGTAACCCCGAAGTTCATCCAGGGCCAACTTTATTAAATGTAGGTCGTATAGATTATGCAGAAGAGTTCTCATTATATAAAGAAGGAATAACAAAACATACGGTACGTTTACTTCATGGCATTGAATTAGAACGTTTAAATTTAGGACGTAAATTAGGTTTTGAGTTAGAAACCGCTAAAGAATCAAGAATTCAAAGAGGGTATTTAGAACGTAAAGATGAAGACGAACCATTAAATAGATTATTTAATACCAGTCCAGTATTTTCTCAAATTCCAGGTCCTAATCATGTGGAAAATAGATATCTGACAGAGGATATTGCATATGGTCTAGTGCTATGGTCAAGTTTAGGCCGTGTCATAGATGTACCTACACCTAATATAGATGCAGTCATTGTCATTGCTTCTACTATATTAGAACGTGATTTCTTTGAAGATGGTTTAACTGTAGAAGAATTAGGATTAGATAAATTAGATTTAGAATAATTACATGTCAAAAATATTGAAAGGAAAGAGGTCTTGTTTCAAAAAGAAAAGTATAGATAAGGGGAAAATATATGAAAAGACAACCAACTTTTTTAGAATCGATATCTACTATTATAGTTATGGTAATAGTAGTAACTACTGGTTTTGTAATATTTAACATACCTATTCAAGTATTGTTATTGATCTCTTCTGCATATGCAGCTTGTATTGCATACCGTGTAGGCTTACGATAGGAAGATTTGGAAGAAGGAATTTCTAAACGTTTAAATACAGCAATGCCAGCTATATTTATCATTTTAGCAGTAGGTATTATAGTTGGTAGCTGGATGTTTTCAGGTACAGTTCCGGCACTCATTTATTATGGTCTTAATTTCTTAAATCCGAGTTATTATTTAGTATCAGCTTTTATAATTAGTGCAATTACTTCAGTAGCAACAGGGACTGCTTGGGGATCTGCATCCACTGCAGGGATTGCTTTAATATCAATAGGAAATCAATTAGGCATTGATAGTGGTATGGCTGCCGGTGCAATTATTGCTGGAGCTGTTTTTGGTGATAAAATGTCGCCACTTTCTGATACTACCAATTTAGCAGCTTTAGTTACAAAGGTGAATATCTTTGCACATATCAAATCGATGATGTGGACAACAATTCCTGCATCAATCATAGGTTTAATTGTTTGGTTTTTTGTTGGATTACGCTACCATAGTCAAACTAATCCTAAACAAATTGAACAATTACTACATGAACTTGCAAAGATATATCATATCAATGTATTTGTATGGATTCCTTTAATTGTTATAATCATTTGTTTACTATGTAAAATATCTACAGTACCTGCGATGTTAATATCAAGTTTAAGTGCATTATTAGTCGGTACATTTAATAATCATTTCAATATCGTTGATGGATTTAAAGCGACATTTAATGGCTTTAGCCATACAATGACGAATCATAGCCATGTGTCGAATAATGTTAAAGCACTTATTGAGCAAGGCGGTATGATGAGTATGACCGAAATTATTGTTACGATATTTTGCGGTTATGCATTTGCGGGGATAGTAGAAAGAACAGGTTGTTTAGACGTATTGTTAAAAACTGTCTCTAAAGGTGTTAATTCAGTAGGGACACTGATTTTAATAACAGTTGTATGTTGTCTTATGTTAGTTTTTGCGGCAGGTGTAGCTTCTATCGTCATCATTATGGTTGGCGTTTTAATGAAAGAAATGTTTGAAGAAAGACAATTATCACAAACTGTGTTATCAAGAACGTTAGAAGATTCAAGTACAATGGTGTTACCTTTAATTCCTTGGGGTACTTCAGGTATATACTATGCACAACAATTAAATGTAAATGTTAATGACTTCTTTATTTGGACAGTTCCTTGTTACATTTGCGCAATTATAGCAGTGATATATGGCTTTACAGGAATAGGAATTAAAAAAATTAATAAAAATGAAGTTTAAATTAATAAATAAGTGGAAAATAGTAAATACGTTAAAACAATTACATAGGTATAAATTGTAGCGATTATATCTTCATTATGTTTTAACTATGATAAATATCCTTCTAATTAGAGTAGGGGTTAAGTTTTGTAGCGGAATTTAACCGTGAAATATTAGACTAAACGAATTCTTTTAAACAACATATTAATAAATTGCCAATTATTATGAGAAAGACTAATCAAGAAATTTATTTGAATTTGTTTATAATCAAAGAACCAGGTGAGATATATTGATATTACCTGGTTCGTTTGGTTATTGACTATGTCGAATGATAAGTTACGACATTTTTGATGAGTAAATAATAGTTGCACTAATATAATATAAGAAGACCGAGCTATGAAATCACTAGAAAGTGACTTATAGTTCGGTCTTCTTTTTATTAATATTTAAAATTGATTAGTGAATGTAGTTATATGAAGCGGCTTGACTAGCTGAGATTGTACGTGAAGTAACAACACCAGCACCATGACCATAATTCATTTCAGATACACGTACTGAACCATTACTATTTACACTTTCAACATATGCAACGTGACCATATCCACCTTGAGTTGTTTGTAAAATAGAACCAGCAGCTGGTTTATTATTTACTGTATAACCTGCAGCTGCAGCAGCATTTGCCCAGTTATTAGCATTGCCCCAAGTTGATCCAACTTTACCACCTACGCGATCATATACGTAATAAGTACATTGACCAGCAGTATATAAGTTACCACCATTTGAAGATGCTTGAGATAATGATACACCGTTTGATGATGGTGCAGTAGTAGTAGTTACATGTACATTGCTGCTTGAAGTTGAGTAACTAGCACCAAGACCACCTGTACGTTGGTTGTTTTGATTATAAGCTTGTGTATTATAGCCGTAATCATAACTATTTTTGTAGCTATTGTAATTATTGTTATAACTATTGTAATTATTATTGTTGTAATTGTAAGCTTGAGTATTGTAACCATAATCGTAGCTATTATTTTGGTTTACTTGATTTGGACTCCAGTTACCTTTCCAAGTGTAGTGGTAGTTACCTTGTTGATCGATTGTGTATGAGTAACTATATGAACTTGGGTCATTTGGGTTGTAGCCCCCGTTATTATTTTCTGCTGCTTGAGCATCATGACTTGCAAAAGCGAAAGTAGCGATTCCTGCAGTTGCGATTGTAGCTGTAGCGATTTTTTTCATTTGATAAATATCCTCCTAAAATATGTTTAAAAAGTTTAAATAGCATTAATGCTATAGTTTATGTAAGTTTTATTTCGTTTGTTAACGACAAGACATACTTTACCAAAAAAAAGTGAATTTGTGTGCCTTGTTATTGATTTGTAATTTTATGCTAATATTGTTACACAATTTAAAATTAATATAATAGTACATGAAAGGCACATAAATATGGTGGTTAAGCTATTTATCAAATATATTAAAAAAGTTACAAAATGATGTGTTACATATCTGTAAATTTACAGAAAATTTAAATTGAATATAGATGAAAAGTATAAACAAAATTTTTAAGTGTGAGACAACCTCTTTTAATCATACGTTGACTAACGTGCATATTTTAAAATCAAAGTAAGATGAATGAGCAGTGATAAAATATTAAGAAATATGGATAAAGTAACATATAGTTCAAAACATGCTATTTAAATATAATTAAAAATTGATATAATATTAAAATAAATTGCTACTATAAATTTTTGAATCATTATACAATTAAGTAAGAAGATAGATGTTATCTAATTTAAAGATTTAAAAGAAATGGGGACAAAATAAAGATTAGAAATATGTCTATATGCAACGTGAGGAATTTAAATGATAGAAAATTATTCAATTCGTGTTTTCAAGAATTTAATTATTAATAATAGTAAAGAGACAAATGTTAAACTTGTTTATTGGTTGAAAGGGAATGGAGATATATTAATCAACTTAAAAAGATATAAAATGCAAACCGGTAGCATTGCACTTATTATGATTAATGATGTGTATCAAATTAATAGTGAAGAACAAGCTATAACTAGTCTAATAGAAATTTCGGCAAAGGATTTTATGAGATTTATGACTCCTGGGACGAGTTTATTAGGTGGAGAAATTAATTCAGAAAATCATACAAGAATATCTTGGTTATTAAAGAAACTAATTGAATTAAGATGTATCAATCAAACTCAATACATGACGATAGATAAAGTTATTAAATACTTGTGTATCGAACTATGTTCAGTTGATTCAAATATTAATGATAATGAAAAATTATCTTTTATTGCTGAACCAGTTCATGAATACTTAGTTAAGAATCATTCACAAAAAATTATTAAAAGTGATCTCGTGTCTGCTACAAAAATACCTAGTCAATTATTAACAGAAATGTTTCGTCATACGCCATTCAATAGTTTTAATCAATATTTAAATCATATTAGACTTAGATTTTGTTTATTAGATATTATTTCAACGAATCTTCCTATTGAAGATATAGCTGGTAAGCATGGGTTTAATCACTATTCTCGATTTATACAACTTTTTAAAGAAGCTTATGGACAAACTCCTAAATTAATTAGAAAGAAATACATAGGAACATCTATCTCAAATAATGAAACTGAAGAAATTAAATTGGACGAAAATGTGTTTAAACTTATACGTAATATAGAGAAAGGTTCTAATAACACATCTATACAATGTGATATTCAATTTTCTGCGCAAGACAAACAGAATTGTATTTTTCCATATCAACTTTATATAGAAATGAATAAATTAATGACGTTGAGTCATTTTGATTTATTAAAATTAAAAAATAAATTGAATTATAGAAGTAATGAGATACATCTTATTATTGACATTGATTTTGACTTAATTATGCAAAATATAAAAATATTTGAAGATAACATAACTCAATTGTTGACATTAATGGACGATGTACATATGACGCCTGTTTATAAAATCAAAACTAAACAATCTAAGTATTTTACAGCGCAAGAAAGAATAGCATTACAACAATTAATGAATACGTTGTTTCAAGTATCAAGACGCTTTAGAAATGAAAATATTGAATTTTTAATGCATGAATTAAGTTTATTTGAAATAAAAGAACTTAAGCAAATTTTAAATTCATATTTTGATAATCACATTTTGCTATGGAGACCTAATGAAGAACAATTAGCAATAGTTGAACAAGTTGAAACATTCGTTGACTATATTATTCTTCCAATAAATCAGACAGATAAAATCAAATTAGCGCAACCAAATAAGTTAATGATAAGTAATTTATTTACAAATACAACAAAAGAACTTATTGATATAGTTGATTTAAAAAATTTGAAAAATATATTTAAACATCTATGTAATATGAGATCTATTCATTTATATTGGCAACATTTAGATTAGAAAGAAAAACAGTCATCTCAAATTTCATTGTCAGATTCCATTTTATTTATGCTAAATATTTTTAATCAACTACGAGGGGATATAGTTTATCTAGATACACAATTATTAGTTACTAATTATAAAAATGAATATCAATGTATTGCACTATTTGATTTACCTATTTCCAAAAATCCAAATGTTGAGCAAGTTCAATTAAATTTCTCAAGTATTAATAAAATCACTCATGCTGAAATTAACATGATTAATTATCAAACATTTATGAAACCAATGAAAAACGATAATGAATCAATTGTAAGTGAAATGAAAATAGAGAACCTTTATTGGATTGGCGAAATGACTAAAAAATACATAGAAGAAAGCTTAATTCGATTACCAAGTATGACAATAGCACATATTAAAATATTGATTTAGTTAATTATGCATGACTGATTAGTAGAGAGGAAGATATGTCATGTCATATGTGAAAATGAACTGTTTTGTAGCACACTATATGTTAGTTAAATTAGCTAATGATTATTTAAAATATTCATACCATTTAACTATAAATCATGTTAAATTACTCTACTTTATATTATATTTATATGATGAAAATAAGCATATAGATATTAGCCAACTCGAAATGTATAATAAGCGATCGAAATTTTCAATTTTAAAAATGTTGCAATATTTGTATCAAAACAATTGGATATCAAAAGAACGTGATGACAAAGATCAACGAAAATTGGTTATTACTATGTCAGAACAACAGAAGAATAAAATTCATTTATTATTTAATGAAATTGATGAGATGCTAGAATCTCGAAAGATAGTTATAAATCAGAGAGTAAGTAACCACATTTTATATTTTATTAAATGTGGTGAGGTACTTGATGATATGGATGAACAATTAATGATTAATAATCTCTCTTTGGAAGAGGTGTATTTGTTAGCAATATTACTTAATAATGATAATAAAATGACAGTTAAGTATATGAGATATAAAACTCAAGTAGGTATAGTTTCTTTAAGTTCTATAATAAAAAAGTTAAATCAAAAAGGCTATATAATCAAAGAACGTAGTTTAGAAGATGAAAGAACGATTATATTAAAATTGAACGATTGTAAAGCATCCTTAATACTTTCTATTATTGAATCATGTTACAATACTTTAAAACAAGGAATGAAGAACTTGTAAATTAGTAAGTGATAGAAGGAGTTAACATATGATTTTAGATAATGTAAATCCCAATGATTTATTTCCAACAGAGAAAAAAGGGCCTTCTGTATTAGGCATTATGGATTACGAAGTTAGAGGACAGTCACAATTTGAAGGTGCATTTATAGCTACTTCAGAAAGAATTATAATGAATGTAGATATGAATGGACAATTTTATTATAGAAGTATTGGGTATGATGAAGTTAATGATATACAATATGATGGTAAAACAATCACTTTTGATTTCAATATTGGTAAAATTCCAATGCACGATTTTAAATCTAACGATGTACAAAGTTTTGTTGATTTTGTTAAAGAAAAATTACAATCAAAGTAATTTAGAGTTTCAAAATCAGCTGAATTAAAATTATTAATATAGCGATAAACCGTGAATAAATTAATTCTTAATTTTTTCTGGCTTATCGCTTTTTTATTTTAAAAGTTTAAACATGTAGAATTACTTCTAAAAAGTCAATTAATCAGATAGTTATTATAAAATAATTAAAATATAACCAATAATTAAAAGTATTAAAATTTTGATATGCATATTTTAATAACCTTGAATAAAGTTAAATAAATGTTTGTGAAAAGTAATAAATATATAAATGCAAATTCGAGTAATAAAATTATTGAATTTTTATACTTGTTTGTTTAAAATGAACTTTGTAACATGGGTGGAGTTCAATTCAGTTAGATGAAATTATGTGAGCCTTGCTACAACAAGATGTGCATCAGAGGAGTGGTTTTTAAAATGGCAAAAATAAAAAATATTAATGATTTAGTAGAAGCTACATTTCAAGTGAAAAAGTTCTTTAGAGACACTAAAAAGAAATATAATTTGAATTATGAGGAAATTTATATTTTGAATTATATCTTAAAAAGTGGTTCTACTGAGATTTCTTCTAAAGAAATTGCGACATGTTCTGAATTTAAACCATATTACTTAACAAAAGCATTACAAAAACTAAAAGAGTTAGATTTATTATCGAAAAAAAGAAGTGTTCATGATGAACGTACAGTTATAGTATATGTAACTAAAGAACAAAAAGATAAAATTAAAAAGCTCATTGATGAATTAGAACAATATATCTAAGTAACTCGTTTTATTATATTGTATTTCTTATATTAAGGGTTCAAATTCAGGTGATTGATGTAATGGAAAAGTAGGTTTTGGAATTGAGAAGTGGAATGGAGTATATAAATTTATATGATATGCTCCATTTAATAGGGTAGCTAGGAAATGATAGATGTTGATCAGTAAGAAAGTTTATTAAATAGAAAAGAGATTTATTTAATGGTTAGTGAATGTGTTTTTATTGTTAATACGATAAAGAGTATCCATTGATCACAAATTGAATAGCATCTAAACTACATAATATAGCTTCATCCTTATTTTTTAGCTTGAAAAAGGCATGGTTACATTTGTAACCATGCCTTTTAATTTAATATTTTCTTAAAAAGTTAATTTCTCTATCATACAGTTCATTAGCAATATAAGATTGGGCTTTTTCAAGTATGGATTCTATATACTGCGTACGGTTAGACAAAATTCTAATTGAAAGTCCATGAGTAGGTAATTGAGTTATACCTAATCGACAGTTTAATTCTTTCTCAAAGTGTTTAATTTGATTATAAATTTCATCAATGAATTTTTGATTTACACTAGGATGAATAAAATATGCTGAGCCTAAGTGTGTATAATTTTCCATGTAACCTAAAGAATCAATTGAATTTTTTTCAGGATTTAACATAAGATTGTCGTATGTTACGAGTTCATTATTGATATAAATTTCATTAACTAAATGCATATATTTATATGAAAAGTTTTTATCATCTGATGAGTAACCAGGTGTGAGAATATCGGTATAAAACATCGCACTTGTTTCATCTAAATCAAAACGATTGTGTTGATAAAATTTAGCATTTTCATAAGCAATGATTGGATCAGCTACGTATTCCATATAAGCATTAGGTTTTAATTGGAAAGTTTGATATTGTTCAACATGATCTTTTAAAGTTTTATAAATTTTTGTTGCACCTTGAGACGTTAATGTGACACTAGCATTATCTTCAATATTGAAATTCATAGAATAACGGTCACCATCAAGGTAACCACCACCTACATTAACAATATAGAAAGTAGGGGTAGTTGACCCATTTAGGTAAACAGGACGTATGACTTTTAATGCCTTTTCAAAAAAGATGTCACGTGCTACAGAACGTTTACCATTGTTAAAAACCGTTAAATCAAGTTGACCTGTCCAAGATTGTTGAGACATTATGATAATCCTTTAAGTAACGTATCTCGTTCAATCCACTCAATAACTTCATCTAGGCCTTCATCTGTTTTTAAGTTTGTAAATGCGAATGGTCTGTCACCACGAAATACTTTTGTATCTTCAGTCATTTGGTCTAAAGAAGCGCCAACGTGAGGTGCTAAGTCTGTCTTATTAATGATAAAGAAATCAGATTTAATCATACCTTGTCCACCTTTACGTGGAATTTTTTCACCTTGGGCAACGTCGATAATATAAATTGAAAAGTCAACAAGTTCAGGACTAAATGTTGCAGCTAAATTATCGCCACCAGATTCAATGAAAATAAGTTCGATGTCATCATTTCTTTCTAACAATTCATCAATAGCAGCAAAGTTCATAGAAGCATCTTCACGAATTGCTGTATGCGGACAACCACCAGTTTCAACACCGATAATTCTATCTTCTGGTAAGACACCTGTATTGACTAAGATTTTTTCGTCTTCTTTTGTATATATATCGTTTGTTATAACGCCAATGCTCATATCTTTAGCTAGACGTCTAACAACTTTTTCTATTAATTGAGTTTTACCTGCACCAACAGGTCCACCAATTCCAATTTTAATTGGTTCAGTCATATATTTGACCTCCTATGAAATAAATATTCTTACATTTACATTTTCGTGTTCCATTTGATTTAATTCTAATCCAGGCGCAGTCATACCAAAGTCACTTTCATCAAGAGATAAAACATGATTTCGTGTTTCTTCTATATAAGGAATCATTTGAGTTACTACTTTTTGACCGGCAGTTTGACCTAAGGGAATAGCTCTTACTGCATTTTGCGTGAGACTAGATACATTTTGATAGAGATAATAATCAATAATTGTACTAATATCAACGCCTAAATAATGACCAAGCATAGTAAAACAAATTGCTGGATGTAACTTAGCTTTTTTATTTTTCATTTGTTCATGATACCATTGAATCCATTCACTATCGTATAATTCCATAGCTAATTTCACCATTCGAGTGCCCATTTGTTTAGCCCCGACACGAGTTTCTTTAGGTAAACTTTGAACAAAGATAAGTCGATCCATACGTAAGATTTTATCAACATCATTATTGTCTAAGGCTTCGTATACAATTTTCATTGCTAAACCATCAGAATAAGTTAGCTGTTCATTTAAAAATAATTTTAACCATTGAACAAATGTTAAATCATCATGTACCGCTTCATGTTGAATATATGTTTCCAAGCCGAATGAATGACTAAATGCACCGGTTGGAAACTGTGAATCACAGAACTGAAATAAGCGTAAATTTTGATGATCAATCATGAGAATGTCCTATATGTCTAAACGCTTGGTTTACTTTTCTATCTTCATGACTATAAGGAATACCTAAAGATTTAAGTAAATCTTCAACGAGATAGTCATATTGTACTAACATCTCAGTTTCTGTGAACTGTGCAGGTAAATGACGATTACCAAGTTGATGGGCAATATCTCCCATTTCTTTTAATGTACGTGGTTTGATAACAAGTAAATCTTCAGAATTTACATCAACGATAATCATGTTTGTATCATCTTTATATAAAATATCACCGTACTGTAAATCGATAGGTTGTTTCAAACGAATACCAATTTCATTACCATGATCCGTTTTTACGCGTTGGATACGTTTAACTAAGTCAGAATTTTCTAGATAAACTTTTTCTACATGTTTATTTTTTTCATCAGCTGATAAATTAGCAATATTGCCTTGAATTTCTTCTATAATCATTAACAATTTTCCTCCTAGAACAAGAAGTATCTTTGAGTTAATGGTAACTCAGTAGCAGCTTCACTTGTAATTTTTTCACCGTCAACAAATACTTCATATGTTTGTGGATCAACGTCTAATTTAGGTGTTGCACTGTTATTTTTCATATCTGCTTTAGATAAGTTACGAATGTTTTTAACAGGTCTTACCATACGTTGTAAGTTAAGTTGTCTATAAATACCATTTTCAAATGCAGTGTTAGAAACGAAAGTCATTGCTGTATGAGTGATATTACCACCATATTGACCATACATTTTACGATATTTCATAGGTTCTGAAGTTGGAATAGAGCCATTAGCATCACCGTTAACTGCTACATTGATTAAACCACCTTTAACTACAAGTTCAGGTTTAACGCCAAAGAACGCAGGATCCCATAATACAAGGTCAGCTAATTTACCTGATTCAATTGAGCCAACATATTCTGAAATACCATGTGTAATCGCAGGGTTAATAGTATATTTAGCGATATAACGTTTAATACGATTGTTATCATTATATTCTGAGTCGCCTTCTAAAGCACCACGTTGTTCTTTCATACGATGAGCAGTTTGCCAAGTACGTGTAATCACTTCACCTACACGACCCATAGCTTGAGAGTCAGAACTAATCATACTGAATACTCCCATATCTTGTAATACGTCTTCTGCAGCAATTGTTTCTTTACGAATACGAGAATCCGCGAATGCAATATCTTCAGGAATAGAAGCATTTAAATGGTGAGTAATCATTACCATGTCTAAATGTTCGTCTACAGTATTATGTGTATAAGGTAGAGTTGGGTTTGTAGATGAAGGTAAAATATTTGAATATGAAGCGGACTTAATTAAGTCAGGTGCGTGACCACCACCAGCACCCTCAGTATGGTACATGTGTAACACACGGTTCTTAATTGCTTTCATAGTGTCTTCCATAAATCCAGCTTCATTCAATGTATCAGCATGTAAAGCGATTTGGACATCGAATTCATCTGCAACATCTAAAGCATGACTTAAAGCTGAAGGCGTTGCACCCCAGTCTTCGTGTACTTTTAAACCAATAACCCCAGCGTGAATTTGTTCAATAAGTGCTGTATGATTGACAGCTTGCCCTTTACCTGTGAAACCTACATTGATAGGTAATGCTTCAGCAGCTTCTAACATACGATGTATATGCCAAGGTCCAGGTGTAACTGTAGTTGCTTTTGCACCTTCAGATGCACCAGTTCCGCCACCAATATGAGTAGTGATACCACTTTCTAAAGCAACTTCAGCTTGTTCTGGGTTAATAAAGTGAACGTGTGTATCAATACCACCCGCTGTAACAATTTTACCTTCAGCAGAAATAATATCTGTTGTACTTCTGATGATTATATTGACGTTATCCATAATATCTGGATTACCCGCTTTACCGATTGCAAAAATATAGCCGTTTTTAATACCGATATCGCCTTTAATTACCTTGTCATAGTCAATAATGACTGCATTAGTTATAACTAAATCGGCTACATTTTTATCATCACGAGTCACGTTAGGATTTTGAGCCATACCATCACGGATAGATTTTCCGCCACCGAAAGTTGCTTCGTCACCATAATTGGCATAATCTTTTTCAACTTCTGCGAATAGGTTAGTGTCGCCTAATCTAATTGCATCTCCAACTGTTGGACCATATAAACTTGTATATTGTGATTGAGTCATTTTAAAGCTCATTATCTTTTACCACCTTTTTTATTGGTATTTTCATGACCTTCGTCATTATAAACACCAGCGTACTCGTCGTCTTCACCAGTAGGGCGATAAACACGGGAGCCATCAATTGGACCATTAACGAATCCACGGAAACCATAAATTCTACGGTTACCAGAATACTCTACTAGTTGCACGTGTTTTACATCGCCAGGTTCAAATCTGACAGCGGCACCAGCTGGAATATCTAAATGTTTACCATATGCTTTGTCTCTTTCAAATTCTAAACCTAAGTTAGCTTCAAAAAAGTGGAAATGTGAGCCAATTTGAATAGGACGATCTCCAACATTCTTAACTTCAATAACTGTTTCAGGTGAATTTGGATTAATTTCAATATCTGTTTTTTTTACTCTAATTTCTCCAGGAATCATATTTATGTCCTCCTTAGACAATTGGATGATGGACAGTGATTAATTTAGTTCCATCTGGGAATGTTGCTTCAATTTCAATTTCAGTAATCATACTTGCAACCCCATCCATAACATCTTCTTCATTTAAAATTGTTTTACCATAACTCATCAATTCAGCTACAGTTTTACCGTCACGAGCACCTTCTAATAATTCATCGCTAATTAATGCAAGTGCTTCTGGATGATTTAATTTAAGTCCTCGCGCTTTTCTGCGACGAGCAACTTCTGCAGCTACAACTATCATTAGTTTATCTTGTTCACGTTGTGTAAAGTGCAAAATAATCCCTTCTTTCCCGAAATAAAGTTCGCAATAAACTTGCAAATTTTATATTAGGACGATTTTTAATTTTAAATAAGTATAACGATTCCATAAATTTAAAAATTTAATTAAAATGGGCAAAACTTTTAATGATTACAGCGCGTTTACTAATATTATTTGAATTTTTTAATTAGTAAAACATTTTCATTCTTTATATCAAATTAATACACATTAATATTAAATTGTTGTATCATATTCATTGTCGAATTGGGGGAAAAGTTCATGAAATCCATTCAAATCATTTTGAAAAACATTTCACAAGTTTTATTAATTAATAATCATTACACAGGGCTTTTTATATTAATTGCATTATTTGTTGGTAATTGGAAAGTCGGTATAAGTGCATTAATTGGAAGTATCATTGCATACATACTTGCGCCATATATTAACTATTCTCAAGAAGAAATAGATAATGGATTAGCAGGTTTTAATCCTGTATTAACTGCAATAGCTTTGACATTATTTTTAAATGAAAACTGGGCAGGTATTCTAATTACATTGATGGCAACAATATTAACATTACCTGTTGGATCAGCAATAAGAGAATGGTTAAAGCCATACGGAATAGCAATGCTTACAGCACCCTTTGTCATTGTGACGTGGTTTGCAGTTTCTATATCTGAACAAGTAAAAGCTGTGAAAACACCATTAAATTTATTACCAAACACCATTAAACCAGTGACAAGTAATTCTGGTCATCATTTAAATTTACTACATTCCATTTTAGATGGGTTTAGTGAAGTATTTTTAATACCTAGTGTATGGGCTGGATTATTAATACTTATTGGAATTTTAATTGGCTCAAGAAAAGCGTTTGTTTTTGCAATTGTAGGAAGTATTATTGGTTATTTAATTGTTGGTTTATTAGGTGGTAACACTGATAACATCAACCAAGGACTATTTGGATATAATTTAATTTTAACTGCAATAGCTTTAGGCTCAACATTTAAAACGTCAATTAATACATATCTTTCTGCCTTTTTAGGGTTATTACTAGCAGTACTATTAAATCTAGGTTTGAACACAATGCTTGAACCTCTTGGGTTACCTTCATTAACAATGCCATTTATATTAGCAACATGGATTATGTTATTTGCAGGCCGTCAAAATAGAGATATAGGAAGTAGAAATTAATAAAAAATTATGGGACTCACCATTAAAGTAGTGAGTCCCATAATTTTTTATTAAGATGTTAAATAGTGTGTTGTGCGATGTTCAATTTTATGGAACACATACTCAATAACAATTGCCAATGCCCAGTAAAATATCGCTGCTACTGTATATACTGGTACAAATTGATAACCTTCATTAGCAATTTCAGTACTTATTGCCATAATTTCTGTTACTTGTACAGCAAAAGCAAGTGATGTTCCTTTTAATAACATAATAAATTGATTTTCAATATTAGGTAATGCATAGCCAAACGCTTGAGGGAAAACAATGCGTCTATAAACATTCCATTTAGATAAACCTACAGTTTGAGCAGCTTCAATTTGTTTAGGATCAACAGAAAGTAAACCACCTTTAATAGATTCTGATAAATAGGCCGTCGCATGCAATGCAAAGGTGATTGCAGCAATCATCAATTGATGTGCCATATCTGGATTAAGTGAAGTATGAAAAATTGAGTTGAACCATAGAATAAGTGCTGGCAAACCATAATAGAAAATGAATAATTGAACTATGAGCGGTGTACTTCTGAAAAATGAATTATAAACGATTACTAATTGAGATAGTACAGGTATTCGTTGCAATCGAATAATCGCAAATACTGTACCTATAATAATACCAATCAACATAGCTATAAGTGTAATTGCAATTGTATTTGGTACACCCTTTAAAACTTCAATGAAGGTATGTAAAATGAATGACATTTGATTGCCTCCTATGCTTGATATGGTTTTTCTGAAACTTTATTAATTAATGTAAACACACCTTGAACAATCAAAGCGAGCATCCAATATATAATAGAAATAACAATATATACTTCTAACATTCCTAAACCATAATTATTGCCAATAATAAGTTGAACTTGTCCCATCATGTCTATAATTCCAATAGTAAATGCTAACGATGTATCTTTAATTAATTCTATAATCTGAGTCGTTAAATTAGGAATACTGTTACGTAAAGCTTGTGGAACGATAATATTTTTTAGTATTCTCGGATAGCTTAAACCTACTGATAATCCAGCTTCAATCTGACTATATTCAACAGATAAATAACCAGCTCGAAAGACTTCTGATAAATAAGCAGCACTATGAAGACTAAAAGCTAATATTATGAAAAATAATCTGTCAAAGTGATTAATGTTTATATGAAATATTAATAAAAATTGAGGTAATGCAAAATATACTAAAAACAATTGAAGTAGAAGTGGGGTACTTCTCATAAATGATTGGTATATTCTGACGCAAGGCGCCAATATAGGCGTTTGTTTAATACGAATCATTGTTAATAATAGTCCTAATATAATGGCAAAGATTAAAGCACTTATAATCATTACTAGAGTAATAGGAAGTTGTTGTAATACTTGATTAAATAAATCTAACCATTGTGTGGCAGACATATTATTGCACCTCCAATTGTTTCTTATGCTTATTGATATTTTCTAAATCATCAAACACATCAATATCAAAATATTTTTTAGATAATTTTTGAAGTTTACCTTCTTTTTTTAATTCTTGAGTAGCTTGATCAATATCATCATGTAATTGTTGATTATCTTTGTTATAAACGATGTGAAGCGGTTCTTTTTTAACAATGCCACCAATTTTAACATCTTCATTTACTTTTTCTTGAATCGCTTTATATGTATTCCAATTTAAAAACATTGCATCACGTCGATGATTACCAACCATTTTTAAATTATCTCCATTAGAAGGTGCTTGAATCGTATCTATATTGATAGGTTCTTTATGTGACTTGTTATATTGTTTTAATATAGAAAATAAACCACCACTTGGTGCCATTGGAGTTAATCTCTTATTAGTTAAATCGCTAAGCTGATGTATATCATGATTATTTTTATTAACTGCAAGCATAGGTAATGCATAACTGTAAGGAACATCTTGATATAAAAATTGTTTTTCGCGTTCGGGTGTTTTAAAGAACCAATTAATTCCCATATCAAATTTTTTAGAACCTATACCTACTAGGTTAGACTCTTCTTCACCAACTTCATATTTAAAATGATATTGTGGTAATTTCTTCTCTAATAATTTCATATAATCCATATCAAGTCCTACAAATTCATTCTTTTTATTAGTATATAAATATGGAGGATTTACTTCTGCCGATAACGCTACTTTGATTTCTTTTGGATGAGCTTTAGTAGCACGTTGTGATTGATCATTTGAGCATGCAGATAAAGCTATAGTAGATATAAATACGCTCATTAATACTAACCAAGGGAAGAATTGTTTCAATTTACATCTACCTCCGTTCTAATACGTTGTATAAAACGTTGGATACGGTCATTATCTTGATTATATAAAACATCACTTGGTGAACCATGTACGACTAGTTCTCCGTTATCAATAAATAAAATTTGATCAGCAATAGCTTCAGCAAAGCTAATTTCGTGAGTTACTATAACCATTGTCATTCCTTGTTGTGCAATACGTTGTATAAGATTTAATACACTTTGGATTGATTCAGGGTCTAATGCAGATGTAGGTTCATCTAATAATAGTACTTTAGGATTTAATGCAAGTGCACGTACTATACCAACACGTTGACTTTGACCTCCTGATAGTTGGATAGGGTACTTATCTTTATGTTCTAATAAATTCACCATATTTAAGTGATCTTCAGCAATATGTATCGCTTCTCTTTTTCCTTTACCTTGCCCATAAATTAAGCCCTCAGTAATATTCTCTAATACGGTTTTGTTTTTAAATAAATTATAATTTTGAAAAACCATTGCTGATTGTTGTCGAAGATGATAAATATCTTTTTTAGTATGTTGTTCAGCATTAAATTGATAATCATCAATCGTTATCGAACCTTTAGAAGGAGTTGCGAGTGCGTTGAGAGTACGAAGTAAAGTTGTTTTTCCTGAACCACTAGGTCCAATAATAGCTGTCACGGTTCCCTGTTCTTGTGAAAAATTAATATCTTTTAAAACCTGATTTGAATGATAAAAATGAGATAAATGTTCTACTTGTATCAAGGTATCAGCCTCCCAAATATATTAAAGTAAATTTATCACATTAATTCTTATCGGTAAAGTAGGAATTGTGAAATATCAGTCCTTTTATTTAATAATGTTGAGTGTTAAACTAAGGATAATTAACAAGCTATTAATACTATGATGAGGTGAAAATAATGACACAGTCATTCTTGGTGCAATCAGAGATACAACATAAATGGATAAAAAAGTTTAAAACAATAGAAGAGCAGTTTAAATCGTATGCGGAGCAAAATGATATTGCCTCACGCTTTCCATTTGAAAATATAGAGTGGTTAATTAATGAAGGATATACTTTATTAACATTACCAAAAGCATACGGCGGTGAAGGCGCTACGATTGAAGATATGGTTATTTTGCAAACTTATTTAGCAGAAATAGATGGCGCAACTGCCTTATCAATAGGTTGGCATTTAAGTGTAGTGGGTCAATTATTTGAACAACAATTGTGGGAGCCTGAATTATTAGAAGAATTTGCCGAAGAAGTGAAAAAAGGCACACTCGTTAATCGTGCAGTAAGTGAAGCTGAAACTGGTAGCCCTACACGCGGAGGACGTCCGGCAACTCATGCAGTAAGAGAAAAAGACGGCTATATTTTAAATGGTGTCAAAACATTTACTTCAATGAGTAAGGCATTAACACACTTTATTGTAGGAGCATATGTAGAAGAATTAGATCAAGTAGGATTCTTTTTAGTTCCAAGAAATGTTGAAGGCGTGGACATCGCCGATAATTGGAACATGATTGGTATGCGTGCTACTGAAAGTCATGATTTAGTGTTAAATAATGTAAAAATTCCTCATAAATATTTTGTTGAACAGAAACGTAAACCTGGAGCAAATGGTTGGATTTTGCATATTCCTAGTGTCTATTTAGGAATCGCACAAGCAGCTAGAAATTACGCAGTAGATTTCACTAAAACGTATAGTCCGAATAGTATAGAAGGAACTATTGCAGAATTACCTACAGTTCAACAAAATTTAGGTAAAATGGAATCTCTATTATTATCGGCAAGACATTTTTTATGGAGTACTGCCCACGGTTATCAATTATATGAGAAAGACACAGAAATTTGGAATGAGACTTCTGCAAGTAAAGTACTTGTATTAAATCAAGGATTGGAAGTTGTAGATTTAGCAATGAGAATTGTAGGAGCAAAAAGTCTTGAGATGGAAAGACCATTACAAAGATATTATCGAGATATGCGCGCAGGTCTTCATAATCCTCCGATGGAAGATATGGCATATACTAATATTGCAAAAAGCATTACAGGATTAATATAGTAATAAGTTACTTTATTGAAATAAATTTATTAAAATTTAAAAAAACTGGTGAAATTGCTTATTGTAAAAATATATGTAAAGTTGTATAATTTTAATGAAATTGATAATCGTTTTCAATGGGAGGAAAAAATGAAGAAATTATTATTACCTTTAATAGCACTAGTGTTAGTTTTAGCTGCATGTGGTAACAACTCAGACGATAGTTCAAAGAGTTCTGAGAAGAAATCTTACAAAACGGATGATGGGAAAACAATAAAAGTTCCTAAGGATCCAAAAAGAATTGCTGTTGTAGCTCCATCATATGCTGGTGGCGTGAAAAAATTAGGTGGAAATGTAGTAGCAGTAAGTAATCAAGTCGATCAAAGTGATATTTTGAAAGACAAATTTAAAGGTGTAACTAAAGTTGGAGACGATGATGTCGAAAAAGTTGCAAAAGAAAAACCAGATTTAATTATTGTCTTAGATCAAAATAAAAACATTAAAAAATATAAAAAAATCGCAGCAACTGTACCATTTAACTATGCGAAACATAGTTACTTAGAACAACAAGAAGAACTAGGTAAATTACTAGGTAAAGAAGATGCAGTTAAAAATTGGGAAAAAGAATGGAAAGATCAAACTTCTAAAGACGGCAAAGAGATTAAAGATAAAATTGGTAAAGATAAAACTGTAACTATCTTTGATGAATTTGATAAAAAATTATACACTTACGGCGACCATTGGGGCCGTGGCGGAGAAATTTTATATCAAGCATTCGGTCTTAAAATGCCAAAATCAGTTGATGATTTAACTAAAAAAGCTGGATTTGCTGAAGTTAAACAAGAAAAAGTTGATCAATACGCTGGCGATTACATTGTATCTACAAGTGAAGGTAAAGCAACACCTGCATATGAAAAAACAAATATGTGGAAAAACTTACCTGCAGTTAAAAATGGTAATGTGATTAAAGTTAAAGCAGAAACATACTGGTATAATGATCCATATAGCTTAGACTTCATGCGTAAAGATTTGAAGAAAAAATTAATGGATACTAAATAAAAAGATAATAAAAAAACGATATCAATAACTTAGAAGTTGAGACGCAAATTGTGTCTCAACTTCTTTTATGTAGTAGTAAATTATGAATTTTGTTTGTGATTTCGATATAATTACATATAAATTGAAAGAAATAAAATAATAAAAAGGAGAAAAACAATGAAAAAAGTTTATTTTAATCATGATGGTGGCGTTGATGATCTTATATCTTTATTCTTACTTTTACAAATGGAAGAAATAGAACTTGTAGGTGTAAGCACGATTGGAGCAGATTGCTATTTAGAACCATCTTTAAGTGCGTCTATCAAGATTATCAATCGCTTTTCCAATCAAAAACTTGATGTTGCACCATCATTTGAAAGAGGGAAAAATCCATTTCCTAAGGATTGGAGAATGCATGCATTTTTCATGGACGCGTTACCAATTTTAAATGAAAAAGTTACTTTAACAAATTCAAAAGAAAATCATCTTGAGGCTTATGAAGATATCATTAACATTCTTCAAAATACTGAAGAAAAAATTACATTGTTATTTACTGGTCCTTTAACTGACTTAGCTAAAGCATTAAAAATACAACCAACTATAGTGAACAAAGTAGATAAATTAGTTTGGATGGGAGGAACATTTTTAGAAAAAGGTAATGTTGAAGAACCAGAGCATGACGGCACGGCAGAATGGAATGCATTTTGGGATCCAGAAGCGGTGAAAACAGTATTTGATAGTGACATCAAGATAGATATGGTAGCTTTAGAAAGCACCAATCAAGTTCCTTTAACTTTAGAAGTGAGACAACGTTGGGCAGATGAACGTCAGTATACAGGTATTGATTTCTTAGGTGTTAGTTATGCAGCTGTACCACCATTAACACATTTTATAACAAATTCGACTTACTTTTTATGGGATGTGTTAACAACAGCTTATGTAGGTAATCCTAAATTAACTAAATCAGTTAAATTGAATGTAGATGTTATAGCACATGGCCCAAGTCAAGGTAGAACATTTAAATGTAATGATGGTCGAGAGGTTAATGTGATTAATTATGTAGAGCGAAATAATTTCTTTAATTATATAAGTGATTTGGCAAAACGCGTCAATTAATGTAAACTTTATATTCCATTAAGTTTACATTAATGGTATAATCATTCTCATGTAAGGAGGATGAAATGATGAGTACAAAAGAATTAGTATTTACAGCTTTGATGGCAGCCATCATTTGTATTTTAGGTTTGGTACCACCAGTACCTTTACCAATTATGCCAGTACCAATTGTATTGCAAAATATAGGGATATTTTTAGCAGGAATAATGTTAGGAAGAAAGTTAGGAACTATAAGTGTTGTTGTATTTTTACTGTTAGCTGCAGTAGGACTACCAGTGTTATCAGGTGGTAGAGGGGGTATCGGTGTTTTCGCAGGTCCTTCAGCAGGATTTTTATTCTTATATCCAATTGTAGCTTTCTTTATCGGATGGATAAGAGACAAATATTTACATAAAGTAAACTTTATAACGCTAATAGTTGCTACTATTATCATTGGTGTACTTGGATTAGATATACTAGGTACCATTATAATGGGATTCATTATAAATATACCTATTTCTAAATCCATCGTATTATCATTAACTTTTATGCCTGGGGATGTAGTTAAAGCAATTATTGCAAGCTTAATAGGAGCGACTTTACTTAATCACTCTCGATTCAAACAGTTGATAAAATAAAATCAGTGTAAGACAATGTTTCATATATAGAATCATAACAATTCTAATTATCTACTGAGATGGGGTAATATTTATGAAGCATTTGACGATGTCTGATATATATTTGGAAGGTAACATTTTTTTAGAAGATTCAATGAAGACCGTTTATTTAACACCATCAGATGCACTTCAATTTGCCAACAATACTTGGTTATATCATCAGTGCCCATCACAAGTTCAATGGTTGAAAGATATTGAAACCCAAAAGGAAATGCATGTTGCACAAGGTTCCAATCACTTATCTTTTTACTTTCCTGAGAACGATCAACTTAATGAACAGTGGTTTGAACTGTTTAAGGAATTAGGATTTGAACTTGGTGTATTAGAATTCTATATCATTGAAGCAAATGACTTAGCCCAATTAAGTAGAAATAAAGATGTAAGATTAATCAAAGTAAATCGTACTAACTTAAATGATTATCTTGATATTTACTATCAATTTTCATTACCATATGGCAAAAAATATGCTAAAAAAAATGTTGAAAAGATTAGACAAAATTTTGATAACATGAAAGCAATACCTATGATTGGATATTTAGAAAATAAGCCAGTAGGTATTGTCGATGTGATAGAAAATAAAAACTCTGTAGAAATAGATGGATTTGGTGTACTTGAAAATTATCAAAGAACTGGTATCGGTCGAACGATGCAATCTTATATAGGGGAATTAGCAGGGCAACGCCCAGTTATTTTAGTTGCAGATGGTGAAGATACAGTTAAAGATATGTATTTGAAACAAGGTTATGTATATAGAAGTTTCAGGTATCAAATATTAAAAGAAAATATATAAAAAGAGCTGCTGATGATTTCAACCACTAATTGAAATCACCAGCAGCTTTTTATACGTTCTGGATGGCTATATATATTAAAGTTACCGTCTCTAATAAAACCAACTGCAGTAATATTTAAATCGTCTGCTAATTGTACAGCTAACGTCGTTGGAGCTGATTTAGATAAAATAACGCCTACGCCAATTTTGGCAGCTTTAATTAAAATTTCCGAGGAAATACGACCACTAAATATTAAAATTTTATTTCTTACTGGAATATCATTTTGTATACAGAACCCAAATAATTTATCTAATGCATTATGACGACCAATATCTTGACGATGTTCAAAGAAATTATCACCATCACTAATAGCCGCATTGTGCAATCCGCCTGTCTGCTTAAATATAGTACTGGCAGTTTGTAAGCGAGTCATCATATTTAAAACTTGTTGAGGAGTAATAGTGATGTTAGATAAGGATGTTTTAGCAGTAGCAGCATCGTTATGAAAGTAAAATTCACGACTTTTACCACAACAGGATGCAATCATTCGTTTACTAGAATATTCGAAACGATCATTTAGCGATTTTGTCAGTTCAACATGAGCAAACCCTCTACTATCATCTATTTGTAATGATTTTAATTCTGCTTTTTTTAATAATGCACCTTCTGATGCTAAGAAACCCAGTACTAATTCTTCAATATTAGTAGGACTACAAATAACAGTTGCAAACTCTTCACCATTGACCATGATAGTTAATGGAAATTCTGTTACATAAGTATCTACTGTATCCTTTAATTCACCATTTTCAAATCTAATAATGTGCTGATTGGATGAAACATCTTTATTCATTTTGTAACTCCTTTATATCACTATAAATATTATATTAGTGCGTTTTTCATAAAATATAAATAAATTTGCTTTGATAGTTATTTCAATTTTAAAAAGTAAAGTATATAATCTACATATAGATATTAACTTCAAATAAAATATAAATCTATTAAATTTGAAGTATAATGTACTTTAAGGAGGAATTGTTATGAAGATTAAAAGTTTATTTGTGATTTTGTTAATGGGACTTTTGGTTCTAGCCGGATGTTCGAATTCATCATCAGATAATGGAAAGAAAAGTGAAAAATCTAACAGTAAAGATAAGAAACAAGAATTACAAATTTCAGCAGCAGCAAGTTTGACAGATGTTAGTAAAGAATTGAAAAAAGAATTTGAAAAAGATCATAAAGATGCTAAAGTTGATTTCAACTATGGTGGTTCAGGTGCTTTAAGACAACAAGTTGAATCAGGTGCACCAGTAGACGTTATTATGTCAGCTAACACTAAAGATGTTGACATCTTAAAAGATAAAAAGAAAGCGCATGATACATATAATTATGCCAAAAATAAATTAGTACTTATAGGCGACAAAGATAAAAATTATAAATCTGTTAAAGATTTAAAAGATAATGAAAAATTAGCTTTAGGTCAAATCAAAACAGTACCTGCAGGTAAATATGGTAAACAATACTTACAAGAAAATAATTTGTGGGATGCAACAAAAGACAAAGTAGTTTACGCAAAAGACGTTAAACAAGTATTAAACTATGTACAAAAAGGTAACGCACAACAAGGATTTGTTTATAAAACAGATTTATATAAAAATAAAAAGAAAATTGATTCAGTAAAAGAAATTAAAGAAGTAAAATTATCAAAACCAATTACTTATGAAGCAGGAGCGACTTCTGATAAAAAATTAGCTAAAGAATGGATGGAATTCTTAAAATCAGACAAAGCTAAACAAATCATCAAAGATTATCAGTTCTCAGCATAGGGGTTGTTTTTAATGCCTGACTTAACTGCATTTTGGCTATCGATTCGAGTAGCAACTTTGAGTACATTGATTGTAATGGTACTTGGAATTATTGTATCAAGATGGTTATATCATCGTAAGAAACGATGGGTTAAAATCATTGAAAGTTTTATATTATTACCTATTGTTCTTCCGCCCACAGTAATGGGGTTCATATTATTAATTATATTTTCACCACGAGGTATTGTAGGAAAATTCTTCAGTAATATATTGCATTTACCAGTAGTATTTACATTGACTGGGGCTGTTATTGCATCTGTTATTGTTAGTTTTCCACTGATGTATCAACATACAATTCAAGGTTTTAATAGCATTGATAAACGTATGTTGGATACTGCTAGAACAATGGGAGCAAGTGAAGGAAAGATTTTCTATAGAATAGTATTACCTTTATCTAAACGTTATATATTATCAGGAATTATGATGAGTTTCGCTAGAGCTATCGGTGAATTCGGAGCAACTTTAATGGTTGCCGGCTATATTCCTAATAAAACAAATACTCTACCACTAGAAATTTATTTCTTAGTTGTTGAAGGAAAAGAAAATCAAGCTTGGTTGTGGGTGTTAGTTCTAGTAGCATTCTCTATTGTTGTTATTATGACAATCAATTTATTAAATTATGATAAGTTTAGGGAGCGTGATTAAATGTTGAATATTGATATAACACATCAAATTAATCAACGTCCAATTCATATTCACATTGAAGATCAGGTTCCCAAAATATATGCAATCCAAGGACCTTCTGGAATAGGCAAAACGACTATATTAAATATGATAGCCGGTTTAAAAAAACCAGATGATGGAATGATTCAAATTAATGATCGTGTACTAACCGAAACTGAAAAGCATATTGATATAAAAATTCAACAAAGACAAATTGGTTATTTATTTCAAGATTATCAATTGTTTCCGCATCTCACAGTGAAACAGAATATTACATTTATGACATCTTCATCGGAGCATATTGATAATTTATTAGAAACACTAAATATAAAACATTTAATGAATCATTACCCAATCACCTTATCAGGTGGGGAAGCTCAACGTGTTGCTTTAGCAAGAGCTTTAAGTATAAAACCAGATTTAATACTACTCGATGAACCATTTTCTAGTTTAGACGATCAGACTAAACGTGAAAGCATAGCCTTAGTTCGAAAGATTTTTAATGAGTGGCAAATTCCTATTATATTTGTTACACATTCGAATGAAGAAGCCAAAGAACTTGCAGACGAAATGATTATGATTTCTTAACCATAATAAAACTTTAATTATTAATCAAAATTAATGAGAGTCAATTTTAATAAGTTCCTATCAGAGTAAACATTGAAAAATGAGAACTTTGATAGGAACTTTTTATGTTGAGGTTTTGTCACTTTGAGACACAAGATTTATAATAGAGATAACATACTTCAAGGGAGATTCAAAAATGAATCAGGAAATGAATCAGGATAGATATTCAAGACAAATGTTATATAAACATATAGGTGTTGAAGGTCAACGCAGTATTAGTCAAAAACGTGTGATGATTGTTGGTATGGGTGCTTTAGGCACACATGTTTCAGAAGGCTTAGTAAGAGCCGGCATACAACAACTTACGATTGTTGACAGAGATTATATTGAATATAGTAATTTGCAACGGCAAACTTTATTTACTGAGCAAGATGCACTTGATATGCTCCCTAAAGTCATTGCTGCCAAGAAACATCTAGAATCAATTCGACATGATGTGACAATCAATGAATTTGTCTCACACGTAGATGCTTACTTTTTAGATAAACATACATCTGGAATTGATTTAATCATTGATGCAACTGATAATTTTGATACAAGACAGCTTATTAATGATTTTGCTTATCAAAATTCAATTCCATGGATTTATGGGGGAGTTGTACAAAGTACTTATGCTCAAACTACCTTTGTTCCAGGAAAGACACCATGTTTTAATTGCTTATTACCACATTTACCTTCAATTAATTTAACTTGCGATACTGTAGGTGTGATACAACCGGCTGTAACAATGACAACTAGTTTTCAAATCACTGATGCATTGAAAATACTCACGCATCAAGCTACCGATATTAAATTAAAATATGGTGATGTGTGGGAAGGATATCATCATGCCATTGGTTTTAAAAATATGCAAAATGACTCATGTTCTACCTGCGGACAATCACCTACTTATCCTTATTTGAATAATAGTCAACGTCAGTATGCAACATTATGTGGCAGAGATACAGTGCAATATATTAATAAAGATATTACCCAGGAAATGCTTATATCATTTTTAAATTCTCACCATATTCAATATAAACAAAATCCATATATGATTGTATTTTCATTTAAAGGTTATAGAATCGTAGCATTTAATGGAGGTCGATTATTAATACATGGATTAACTAGTCCTAACGAAGCTACTAAACTAATCAATCAATTATTTGGGTAAACATTTAAGGAGGAGAAATCATGCATCAACATATTAAACTGGATAGAAACATTGAAGTGGCAATTTTAACTGTATCGGACACAAGAGATTATAATACTGATAAAGGTGGACAACTTATTCAAACATTATTAGAAAATGAAAATGTTAATGTGAAAGATGACTATTATAAGATTGTAAAAGACAATCAGCAAGATATTCATGAACAACTTTCTACATGGTTAAAACAGAATGATATAGATGTCATTATAACGACTGGTGGGACAGGTATAGCACAAAGAGATGTGACAATTGAGGTTGTACGTCCTTTATTAGATAAAGAAATTGAAGGATTTGGAGAAATGTTTCGTTATTTAAGTTATACAGAAGATGTAGGCACGAGAGCTATTTTATCTAGAGCAATTGCAGGTACACATCAGGATAAACTGTTATTTTCACTTCCAGGATCAACTGGTGCAGTTAAATTAGCTATGGATAAACTTATTAAGCCAGAATTAAATCATCTAGTTCATGAATTAACAAAATAATATAAAAGAGGACTGAAGTCAAAGTTTCATTGCTTCAATCCCATTTAAGTATACAGTTATTTTATTTATTATTCTGGACGCTTGTAATCGCCTGATTTACCACCAGATTTAGCAGCTAAATAAGTTTGACCTATTGTCATTCCTTTATCAACTGCTTTCGTCATATCATATATTGTTAAAGCTGTTACCGATGCAGCAGTTAGTGCTTCCATTTCTACACCTGTTTTTCCAGTTGTTGATACAGTCGCTTTTATATGCAATTCATATTGATTAGATTGATGAGTATCCCATTCAAAAGCGACGTCTATACCAGTTAATGGAAGCGGATGACACATTGGTATTATTGTAGAAGTATTTTTAGCTGCCATGATGCCAGCAATTTGTGCAGTATTTAATACGTTACCTTTAGCATTAGTATTTTGAACAATTTGTTGATAAATAGTTTCGTTTACTATAATACTGGAATAAGCGATTGCTGTTCGTTTTGTAATTTCTTTATTTGAAACATCAACCATTTTCGCATTACCCTGTTGGTTAATGTGTGTGAAATCTGACATATTAACCCTCCTTATCGATACAAGTATATCACGAAATAAATATTTTGGAGATGATCATATGACATTTGAAAAAAGAAGTCCAATTCCCGTTAAAGAAGCAATTCAACGTGTTGTAAAACAAGATATAAATTCTAGCAAAATTTCAGTTCCTTTAAATCAAAGTACTGGCCATATTTTAGCAAGTGACGTTGTAGCTACTTATGATATACCAAGATTTAATAAATCACCGTACGATGGATTTGCGATTAGAAGTCAAGACTCTATAGGAGCAAGTGGTGATAATCGAGTACATTTTAAAGTGATTGATCATATTGGTGCTGGTTCCGTGTCTGATAAAAAAGTTGGTGAACATGAAGCGGTAAGAATTATGACTGGTGCACAATTACCTGAAGGAACAGATGCAGTTGTCATGTTTGAACAAACTGTACAACAAGAAGATACGTTTTCAATTAGAAAGACGTTTGAACAACATGAAAATGTTTCATTGAAAGGTGAAGAAACACAGACTGGAGACATTGTTTTGAAAGCAGGACAACAAATCAATCCAGGAGCTATAGCTGTATTAGCAACATATGGTTATACAGATATTGAAGTATGGAAGAAACCAAGTATAGCTGTTATTGCGACAGGTAGTGAGTTACTAGAAGTGGAAGATGAGCTTCAACCTGGTAAAATTAGAAACTCAAACGGTCCGATGATTAAAGCATTAGCTGAAAAGTTTGGATTAAAAGTAGGTACTTATCAAATTCAGCAAGATGATTTACAAAGTAGTATTGAAGTCGTTAAAAAAGCGATGGATGAACATGACATTGTTATTACTACAGGTGGCGTATCTGTCGGAGATTTTGACTACTTACCTGAAATTTATCAAGCACTACATGCAGAAGTATTATTTAATAAAGTTGCAATGAGACCAGGAAGTGTAACAACTGTTGCAGTTGCTAATAATAAATACTTATTTGGTTTGTCTGGTAATCCTTCAGCATGTTTCACAGGATTTGAATTGTTTGTAAAACCAGCAATTAATCAAATGATGAACGCTAATGCAGTTTATCCTCAAATTGTTAAAGCTACATTAATGGAAGATTTTACTAAAGCTAATCCATTTACTAGATTTATACGCGCTAAAGCTACATTTACATCTGCTGGCGCTACAGTTGTTCCATCTGGATTTAATAAATCAGGTGCAGTAGTCGCTATTGCTCATTCAAATTCAATGATTATGTTGCCAGGAGGAACACGAGGGTTTAAAAAAGGACACCTAGTAGACGTTATACTTACAGAATCATCTGCTTATGAAGAGGAATTGAATATATGATTCTTCAAATAGTCGGATTTAAAAATTCTGGAAAAACAACACTCATGATGCATACAATTAATAAATTAAAATCTCTAAAGTTAAAAGTTGCGACAATAAAACATCATGGGCATACTGGTTCGGATATTGAGTTACAAGGACACCATGTGGACCATATGAAACACTTTGAATCAGGAGCGGACCAAAGCATTATACAAGGGCATGAATATAGACAAACTGTAACTAGAATTAATGAACAAAGCCTTTCAAAGATTATTAAAGACTCTGTTACAATTGATTATGACATCATTTTAGTTGAAGGTTTTAAGGATGAAAAATATGAAAAAATCATAGTTTATAACAGTGAATCACAATTGCAAAAGCTAAATCATTTAAACAATGTATGTTATAAGATAAAATTAAATGAACCTAATGCTTATCAATTATTTGATGAATGGTTAATAAATAAAGTGACACATAAGGATTGAGTGCAATGAAACAATTTGAAATCGTTAAAGAACCAATTCAAATAGAGCCATATCGTGCATTTACACTAAACGAACATCAAGGTGCAATGGTGACGTTCACTGGACATGTTCGTGAATGGACTAAAGGAGTAAAAACTGAGTATTTAGAATATGAAGCTTATATTCCAATGGCTGAAAAGAAAATGGCTCAAATAGGTCAAGAAATAGAACAAAAATGGCCAGGTACTATAACAACTATAGTACACAGAATTGGTCCTCTTGAGATATCAGATATAGCTGTCTTAATTGTGGTATCATCTCCTCATCGTAAAAATGCATATCGTGCGAATGAATATGCCATAGAACGAATTAAAGAAATAGTACCAATATGGAAAAAAGAGATATGGGAAGATGGTGCTGAATGGCAAGGCCATCAAAAAGGCGACTATGATGAAGCTAATGGGAGGAAATAAATTGGAAGTACTTTACTTTGCAGAATTAAAAGATATAGCTAATAAACAGTCAGAAACAATAGATGTTTCAGATCCTTTAACTGTAGAAGCGTTTAAAGTGATGATTGTTGAACATTATCCAGAAATGGCACATAAGCAATTTCAAATTGCAGTTAATGAAGAATTCGTTAAATTAACTGATAAGATTGAACCTGGTGATACTGTAGCACTCATTCCACCAGTGAGTGGAGGATAAATAAATGAAAGCAATTATACTCGCTGGAGGCCAATCAAGTCGTTTTGGGCGTCCTAAAGCATTTGCTTCAGTTGACGGACAAATGTTTTATCAGCGAATAGTGAATGTACTTAAATCAACAAATATGTTTAATGACATTATTATTAGTACGAATAGTCAACTTAAAAATGAATTTAAATATCAAAATATAGTTGTAGATAAAGACAATTATAAAGGAAAAGGACCGCTAGCAGGCATATTGTCAGTGATGGAACAATACCCGGATGAAGAATTATTTTTCGTAGTATCAGTTGATACACCGATGATAAACGAAAAAGCCATAAATCAACTATATCAATTTATGATGTCTCATCTTATTGAAGATCAAATAGATATAGCAACGGTTAAGTCAAATGGATATATGATTCCGACGATTGGCTTTTATAGTCCTAAGACGAAAAATGTTATTGAAGAAATATTGAGTTCTGATGATTATAGTTTTAAGCAATTATATGAAGAAATGAATGTAGATTGGATTAATGTAGAAGACATCGATGCACCGTCATATTGGTATTATAATATTAACTCTCAACAAGATTTGGACACTTTAAAACAACAGTTAGATCAATAAGGAGGGTCCATTATGGTGGAGCAAATTAAAGATAAACTTGGTCGACCGATAAGAGACTTAAGATTATCAGTCACAGATAGATGTAATTTCAGATGTGATTATTGCATGCCAAAAGAAATATTTGGCGATGATTTTGTCTTTTTACCTAAAGATGAATTATTGTCTTTTGATGAAATGGTCAGAATTGCTAGATTGTATGCTCAATTAGGGGTTAAAAAGATAAGAATAACAGGTGGAGAACCATTATTAAGAAGAAATCTTTATCAACTCATTGAGCAACTGAATCAAATAGAAGGCATTGAAGATATAGGTATGACTACTAATGGATTACTTTTAAAAAAACATGGTCAAAATTTATATAATGCAGGCCTAAGACGTATTAATGTGAGTTTAGATGCTATTGACGATGAAGTCTTTCAAGCAATTAATAATAGAAATATTAAAGCTTCTACAATATTAGAACAGATTGATTATGCGATTTCGATTGGTTTACAAGTTAAAGTGAATGTCGTTATTCAAAAAGGCGTGAATGATGATCAAATCATACCTATGATTGAATATTTTAAAGATAAAGCTATTGAAATAAGATTTATTGAAT
Organism: Staphylococcus sp. HMSC13A10; assembly: GCF_001808005.1. Classification (NCBI taxonomy): domain Bacteria; kingdom Bacillati; phylum Bacillota; class Bacilli; order Caryophanales; family Staphylococcaceae; genus Staphylococcus; species Staphylococcus sp. HMSC13A10. The sequence goes on from NZ_KV791880.1 coordinate 90,528, forward strand.
TTATGGATGTCGGTAATGACAATGGCTGGGACTTTAGCAAAGTAGTGAGTAAAGATGAAATGTTAAATATGGTTGAACAACATTTTGAAGTTGAGCCTGTAGAACCTAAATATTTTGGAGAGGTAGCTAAATACTATCGTCACAAAGATAATCAAGTGAAGTTTGGACTTATAACTAGTGTATCTCAATCATTTTGTTCAACATGTACGAGAGCCCGTTTATCCTCAGATGGTAAATTTTACGGATGTTTATTTGCAGATGTAGAAGGATTTGATGTTAAGAACTTTATGCGCTCTGGTGCAACAGATGAGGAATTATTAGAGCAATTTAAAGCACTTTGGCACATTAGAGATGATCGATATTCAGATGAACGAACAGAACAAACAGTAAAAAATAGAAAACGTAATAAGATTAATATGAACTATATTGGTGGATAGTATTAAATTTTAATTTAAATAAGTGGAAAAATAGAGTCATATTTATACAATCATAAAATCTTTTATAGATTATATGTGTCTCGTAATTTCAATACAATAACTTTTATATACTTTTCACTATTAAACATGTACTTTAAAATGTTGAATTTCTAAACAAAATTTAGACTTAAATTTAATATTTGTAATAGATAAAATGCTTACTATGTTATATAATAAAGTTAAGCAATTTAATTGTATAATACAAACATAACATCTAAGAATCAACATAGGAGGCATTTTAATATGAATAATAAAGAACAAGGGTTTATTGCATCTGAAAGAGAACTAAGTCAACTTAAGCACTGGTTAAAAACATCTTATCGCACTTCAATTGAAGAATTTGTCGTTTTATACAAAGTCTTTGAAGGTGAGAAGATTAGTGGTAAAGAATTAAGAGATACGTTACATTTTGAAATGTTATGGGACACAAGTAAAATTGATGTGATTATCCGTAAGATTTATAAAAAAGAACTTATTTCAAAATTACGTTCAGAAACAGATGAGCGACAAGTTTACTACTTCTTTAACGCAAAGCAAAAGAAATTAATGGATAAAATGATAAACGAAATCGAAGCAATTAGTATTGCAAACTAAATATAAAAAATAAAAGCTAGAGACATCATCTTTAATGTGATGTCTCTAGCTTTTTAATTTATTTGTAGTAACTACTATTCATATGAATATGTGTTTTTAACTTTTTTACCATGAACAAAGAAATATACAATTGTAGTTAGAATGCCTAAAATAGCCATTGCTCCATAAATTTGACTATATGAAATCATATGTGTAAATAAACCTAAGAATGAAGGACCGAAGCCAATACCAACATCTAATCCGATAAAGTAAGTTGATGTAGCTAAGCCATACTTAAATGAAGGTGATACTTTAATTGAAATAGCTTGCATTGATGAAGAAAGGTTACCGTAACCAATACCTAGTAATACACCAGAAAGTAATAATAATCCACTATTAAAACTAAACATTAAACAAATGAAACTTAGTATAAGAGCAATAAATGAAGGGTAAACGACTACATTTTCATTTTTACTATCCATTAAACGACCGGCAATAGGGCGTGTAACTAAAGAAGCCACTGCGTAGAAAATAAAGAAGTAACTAGCCGCACTGACTAAATCACGTTGCTCAGCAAAAGCTTGTAAGTACGTTAATATCGCTGCATAAGTAACACCAACTAGTAACATAACAATTGCAACTGGTACAGCTTCTTTAGCGATGAAATTGTGAATACTAAAGCCATTTGAATTTGTGGAATTTTGTTCTTTATTCGTAGGGTTAAAATCAATATTAATAAAGAACGATAAGATAAGTCCTAAAATACCTAACACAATACATAACGTGAATAGTAATGTGATAGAAAATGTATTTAGTAATAAAATACCAAAGAAAGGACCAACAGCAGTACCTAATACTAAACTTAATGAAAATAAGCTAATGCCTTCACTTTTACGTGTTTGTGGTGTGACATAAGCTGCGATAGTACCTGTTGCGGTTGTAGCAATTGCAGTTGCAATACCGTTGATTAAACGTACAAACATTAAGAAATAAATATTACCAGGAATAAAATACAATGCTTGAGTTATCACAAGACAGAAAAGACCAAACATTAAAATCTTTTTAGGACCAAATGTATTTACATATTTACCCGTTCCAAAACGACCAATTAATGATCCGACAATAAATAACCCCACGACTAGTCCAGCTAAACTATCAGATGCATGATATTCAGATTTACTATAGCCTGCGATGACTACAATCAATAAATACATACATAAGTACACGAAAAAATTTATGATGAAATTAAGATTGAAGCGTTTAGTAAAGATAGGTGCTTTAATAGATGAAGTTTCACTCATTCTTGACTCTCCTTTAGTATTGTTTCATAAATAATTGACATTGAATTAGTAATTTCTGTCAGTTGTTGCTCATTTATACCAGATTTTTCAATAATTTCATCCTGTATTTCATTTACCTCTTTATTGATAGTTTCAAAAAATTGTCGACCTTCTTCAGTTAAACTTAACCATTTTTGTCGTTTATCATTTCCAGTAGTATAAGAAATTAATTCTCTTTCGAGTAAAACTTTAATAAATTTTCTAGCAGTCGGTTTTTCTATAGCACGACGATAAGATATATTAACTAAGGTCGTTGGTTGAAATTGCGCAATATCCTTTAAAACGAGCCATTGGCCAGTATGAATGTTATGTCGTTCTAATATAGGCTGAGTTAATTTAATATAAGGTCGATAAATACTAATAAAACTATTGAAAAATTTGTTGTTAATCATGAGCACACCTCAAAATTTATAATTTAGTTAGCTTAGCTAACCTTTTTGAAACGCAAGATTCATTATAAAACTAAAAGCAATATTTTTCAATACCAATTTAAAGTAAGTTTTTAGAAGTATAATACTTCGTATTTTGTTAAAATAAGAACTGAGAAATGAATAAAAAGGGGACAAAAAGATGGATTTGAAATTTGATCATATCATTCATTATATTGATCAATTAGAGCAATTTAAGTTTCCAGGTAACCTTATCACGTTGCATTCAGGTGGAAAACATAATAAATTTGGAACATTTAATAAGTTATCGTATATAAATGGAAACTACATAGAATTTTTAGATGTAGAAGATCAAGAAAAATTGCAGAAATTAGCTAAAACTGAAGAGGGAAGAGTATCATTTGCTACTAAAATAGCTCAAGATCATTTTAAACAAGGATTCAAAACCATTTGTTTAAGAACAAATAATATAGACGCTATTAAGCAAACACTGGAAGAACGTAATATAGAAGTTATTGGTCCAGTAAATATGGAGAGAGAAACTAAAAAAGATGAAAAAATAACTTGGCGACTTTTATATATTGCTGATCCTAGTTATATGGTTAAACCACCATTTTTCATACAATGGGATCAAGGTGAAGCTAATCGAGATGCACAGTTAGAACCTTTATATCAAACCCAATTCTCTATAGAGATGATAATAGTTACTACTAGTCAACGAGAAAAGACAGTACAAAACTGGCAAAATTGGTTTGATATGCAAGTTGTAAATGAAACTGATAAATACACTGATTTAATTTTAAAGGAAGATCAAATGTACTTTAGAATTGAAGATGGTAAAGAATCTGGTTATCACACTGTCGTGTTTAAAGACGCTGAGGCAACATCACCATATTCAATATATATAAGAGGTGCAAAATATCGTTTTGAACCTAATAATTAATATAGATAAGTATAAGCACTTTGTATGATAATGGCGATATGGACAACTGCAATAATAATCGAAGTAATACTTAAATACATGCTAAATTGAGTTGTTCTAATAAGTAAAAAGAACAATGATAAAACGAAACTAAATGCAGCCAGTATGACTCTTAAGCTAAAATATTGGACTGTTAAATCATTATTCAAACTAATGACAATGATAAGAGCGTTTAAGATGATAAATAAAATTAATAGCGTTGGACGCAATTTGAACACCTCTTTCGTAAGAATTTTAGTGTTTTATTATACCAATTTTAAAACTGCTTTAAAAATTATTTAGCTGAAATAAAATAACTTATAGGAATTAAAGAACATGTTTTTAATGTTGTTGTAGATTCATTTATGTGTTTTATCGACACTCATAGATAGACGTTGTATAATTATAGTTATTGTTAATAAAAAGGAGATATTATAAACCATGGAAAAGATGAATATCACTAATCAAGAACATGACGCATTTGTAAAATCTCATCCAAATGGCGATTTACTGCAACTTACGAAATGGGCAGAAACAAAGAAATTGACTGGATGGTATTCAAGAAGAATTGCGATAGGTGAAAATGGTGAAATTAAGGGCGTTGGACAATTATTATTCAAAAAAATTCCGAAACTACCATTTACATTATGTTATGTATCTAGAGGATTTGTAACTGATTACGATAATAAAGAAGCATTATCACAATTATTAGAAGAAGCGAAAAAAGTAGCTAAAGAAGAAAAAGCTTACGCAATTAAAATAGATCCAGACGTTGAAGTAGAACACGGTGCTGAAGCATTGAAAAATTTACGTAATTTAGGATTTAAGCATAAAGGATTTAAAGAAGGTTTATCTAAAGATTATATTCAACCAAGAATGACAATGATCACACCAATTGATAAATCTGATGAAGACATTATTCAAAGTTTTGAAAGACGAAATCGCTCTAAAGTGAGATTAGCATTAAAAAGAGGTACGAAAGTTGAAAGAGCTGGTAGAGAAGGATTAAAAACATTCGCACATTTAATGCAAATCACAGGGGAACGTGATGGATTCTTAACTAGAGATATTAGTTACTTTGAAAATATATATGATGCATTACATGAAGATGGCGATGCAGAATTGTTCTTAGTTAAATTAGAACCAAAACCAGTGCTTGAAACAGTGAATTCAGAAATTAAAGAATTAGAAAATGAAATTGAAAAACTTCAAAATAAAAAGCAAGATAAAAAAACACTAAATAAAATCAATGATGCTAATAATAAAATTAAAAAATCTCAAGATTTAAAAGATGATTTATTAAGACTTGAAAAAGAACATCCAGAAGGTATTTATTTATCAGGTGCATTATTAATGTTTGCAGGTAGTAAATCTTATTACTTATATGGCGCTTCATCTAATGACTTCCGAGATTTCTTACCTAATCATCATATGCAATATACTATGATGAAATATGCTCGTGATCACGGAGCTAAAACATATGATTTTGGTGGAACTGATAATAATCCAGACAAAGATTCAGACCATTATGGATTATGGACATTTAAAAAAGTATGGGGAACTTACTTAAGTGAAAAAATTGGTGAATTTGATTATGTTTTAAATCAACCACTTTACCAACTTATTGAACAAGTTAAACCAAAATTAACAAAAGCTAAAATTAAACTATCACGAAAATTAAAGCGTAAATAGATTTTTTATTATCTGAACGATTCTATAAATAAAGAACGTTCAGATTTTTTTAGAATCATTTTTTAAAATAATAGAATATAGCACTATATATAAATTGATAAAAGGGGACACTAATTATATGATCAAAAAGCTATTGCAATTTTCTTTAGGCAATAAGTTCGCAATATTCTTGATGGTATTACTCGTTATTTTAGGTGGAGTGTATGCTAGTGCCAAGTTAAAACTTGAATTATTACCGGACGTAGAGAATCCTATGATCTCAGTTCAAACAACAATGCCTGGTGCCACACCACAAACTACTCAAGATGAGATTAACAGTAAAATAGATAGTCAAGTTAGATCGATGGCATATGTTAAAAGCGTTAAAACTGAATCTATCCAAAATGCTTCAATTGTAACTGTAGAATATAATAATGATACAGACATGGATAAAGCTGAGGAACAGTTAAAAAAAGAAATTGATAAAATTAAATTCAAAGACGGGGTCAGTGATCCTGAATTAACAAGAAATTCTATGGATGCATTTCCTATCGTAGCTTATTCTTTAACAGATAAAGATAATGATTTAAAATCAGTAACTAAAAAATTAAACCAGCAACTTATTCCAAAATTACAAACAATCGATGGTGTTCAAAATGCTCAATTAAATGGCCAAACAAATCGTGAAGTAACATTAAAGTTCAAGCAAAAAGAACTTGATGAAAAAGGTGTTACAGCAGATGATGTCGAAAACTATTTAAAAACAGCGACTCGAGAAACGCCGCTAGGGCTTTTCCAATTTGGAGATACTGACAAATCTATCGTTGTCGATGGACAGTTTACATCAGTCAATGCACTGAAAAACTTAAAAATCCCTGCAACGATTGCCGGACAAGGACAAAGTAGTGATAGCAGCGACGATGGAGAGAGCGACAGCTTAATGCCATCTGATCAATCATCAGCGTCCGCTGGTAGTTCTAAACAAAGTTCATCAGGATCTATGCCTACATTTAAATTAAAAGACGTAGCTAATATTTCGGTTGGTGATGAACGTACATCCATTTCGAAAACGAATGGAAAAGATGCAGTAAATTTACAAATAACAAAAGCTCAAGATGCTAATACCGTTCAAGTTGCAAAAGATGTACAGAAAAAAGTAGATGAATTTGAAAAAAATAATAGTGAAATGAAAGCTATTAAAACGATGGATACTGCTAAACCAATTGAAGATTCTTTATATACAATGATTGAAAAAGCAGCATTAGGAACAATCGTAGCTATCGTAGTTATATTGTTATTCTTAAGAAATATACGAACAACAGCTATTTCAGTCATTTCAATACCAATGTCAATATTAATTGCACTCGTAGCATTGAAATTATCTAATGTGTCACTAAATATATTGACTTTAGGGGCATTAACAGTAGCTATTGGACGAGTGATAGATGATTCTATCGTTGTGGTTGAGAATATATATAGACGTTTATCTGATAAAAATGAACAACTCAAAGGTGATTCATTAATCATAAACGCAACAACTGAAGTGTTTAAACCAATACTATCTTCAACATTGGTTACTATTATTGTGTTCTTACCATTAGCATTTGTGTCAGGGTCTGTTGGTGAAATGTTCAGACCATTCGCACTCGCAATTACATTCAGTTTATTAGCTTCATTATTAGTATCAATCACAGTAGTTCCAGCGCTAGGTTCTACGCTATTTAGAAAAGGAATCCAAACTAAACCTCAAAAACAAAAGCATGGGGTAGTTAGTGAGGGGTATAAAAAGGTATTAAATTGGTCACTTAATCATAAGTGGATCGTCATTATAATTAGTATTGTATTACTAGCTGGAAGTATTGGCTTAGGTGCTGCAAAATTAGGCACAAGTTATATTTCATCAGGAGATAATAAATTCATGGCGTTAACTTATACGCCTAAACCAGGTGAAACTGAAAAATCAGTGCTCGAACATGGTGAACAAGTTCAAAAGTATTTAAAATCTAAAGATAAAGTTAACACTGTTCAATATTCTGTAGGAGGGCCAACACCATCTGATCCTACTGGTAGTACAAATAGTATGGCGTTGATGGTAGATTATGATAAAGATACGCCAAACTTTGAAGAAGAGCCAGATAAAGTATTAAAACATGTTGATTCATTTAAACATCCTGGTCAATGGAAGAACCAAGATTTAGGTACTGGTGCTGGAAATGATTCTATTGAAGTGACAGTTAAAGGTCCATCAACGGATGCTATTAAAGGTACTGTTCATAAAATTGAAAGCACTATGAAAGATGTTAAAGGTATCAATAATGTTAAATCAGATTTATCACAAACATACGATCAATATGAAGTAAAAGTCGATCAAAATAAAGCGGCAGATAATGGAATATCAGCTAGTCAGCTTGCGATGAATTTAAATGAAAACTTACCAGAAAAAACAATTACGACAGTTAAAGAAAACGGTAAGAAAATAGATGTTAAAGTAAAACAAAACAAGCAAACTGATTGGTCACAAAGTAAATTAGAAAATATTAAATTGAAAAAACCAACAGGTGGTTCAATTAAATTAAGTGAAATTGCTAGTCTTAAAAAATCAACTACACCAAGTAAATTGACTCAAGAAGATGGTGACTATTCAACTACAGTTTCAGGTAAGATTACGACAAGTGATGTAGGTGGTACTTCACAAAAAGTAATGTCTAAAATTAATAAAATTGATAAACCACATAGCGTAAAAGTGAATGTTGGAGGCGCAACTGATGACATCAACTCTGCTATATCTCAACTTGCAATAGCTATGTTAGCAGCAATAATTATAGTGTATCTTATTTTAGTAATTACATTTAAAGGTGGATTAGCTCCATTCACTATTTTATTCTCATTACCATTTACAATAATAGGTGTTGTATTATCACTTGTGATTACAGGCGAAACTATCTCAGTACCTAGTTTAATTGGTATGTTGATGTTAATTGGTATTGTTGTTACAAATGCTATTGTATTGATAGATAGAGTTATTAATAATGAAAAATCAGGTATGGATATGAAAGCTGCTTTAATTGAAGCAGGAGGAACGAGAATTCGTCCTATCTTAATGACAGCAATAGCAACTATAGGTGCTTTAGTACCGTTGTTATTTGGTGAAGATAGTTCTATCTTAATATCTAAAGGAATGGCAGCAACTGTTATTGGAGGACTAATATCTTCAACAATATTAACGCTTGTTGTTGTTCCAGTAATTTACGAAATTTTATTCACAATTAAAGATAAAATTTATCGTAAACTAAACAGAAAATAATAAAAAAAGCATCATTCCTCCAAAAAAGGAATGATGCTTTTTACTTTAGTATAAAATTAAAGTTAGAATGATATAAATCACGAACAAACCGATTGATAATATATTTAAAATATTAACGCCTTTATCATCATTCTTAAGTGTTTTAAATGCAGTAACTTCTACATTTCCAACTAAAAGTAGCAACACTATAAATACCCACCAGTTCTCACTAGGGAACTGCATCGTTGTAATTGCTACAACAAATAACAATAATATACCCATTATGATTCTTAAAATTCTAGTGAAAATTGAATTCATCTTGAATATACTTATGTAACTTACAATTAAGTATAGTAAAGGCAATAAAATTAAGTATAATTTCATGAGTTGACATCCTTTCTTTTCCGAATATATATTAGCACGTTCACATACTTATGACTAGGATGTCTAAAGAAATGTAGTTAAATTGTGACATGTAATTAATTATTGTTCATTTATTTGCTTTCTTACATTGGCCATTTCTTTCTCAATTTCTTCAAGCTGATTGACTAAAGGATCGATATTTTGATTTAATGACTCGCGCTTTTCTAAGTCACCTTGTAGTCTAGTATAATCATATTTTAGTTCTGTTAATTTACTTTCTAAATCCATTATACAATCGCTCCTTAAATTAAAGTATGATTAAATTATAGCATGAAACAAACTAGTTCTAAAATTTATAGCAAATGTGTTAAAGTTATCAATTGAAAGTGTTGAGATACGTGAAAGAAGGGCTAATATGACAGAACAATTTGTAATGATCATTCTTTTAATTGCTTTAGGCTATTTTTTAAAGCGTATTAATTATTTGAAAGCAACAGATAGCCAAGTGCTTTCAACAATAGTATTAAATGTAACTTTACCTTCTTTAGTTATCGTGAATTTAAATAAAGCTGATTTAAACCTATCATTTTCTATTTTGCCTATTATGATGATTATCTACGGTGTGGTCTCAAAAATAATTGTTATTTGGAGTTTCCGTAAATACGATAATCAAATGCGTGGTTCTGTTGGTATGATGATTGGAGCTATGAATATTGGATTATTTGCTTATCCATTAGTAGATGCTATATGGCCAAGTAAGGGAATGGTTTATTTTGGCATGGTTGATATTGGTGGCGCAGTTATTATGTTTGGTCTCACTTACTTTGTTGGAAGTTACTTTAGTGAGGGAAGTGACCAATTCAATTTTAAATTCTTAGTTAAGAAATTAATTCAATCTGTACCACTGGTTACTTATATTGTTATGTTTATACTTAATATGGCGAACATTCATTTACCTAAAGTGTCTATTGATTTCTTTTCAATTTTAGGAAAAGCTAATATGCCACTATCTATGATTTTATTAGGCGTTATGTTGAACTTTACTATTGAAAAAGCTTATTTACCTGCAGCAATCAAATATCTTTCTCTTCATTATGGAATAGGTCTTATTGCTGGATTAATTGTATATTTCTTCTTACCAGTTTCAGATCAGATGATTAAAACGACATTGCTTATCACATGGTTATTACCAGTTGGTGTGGCAATTATTCCTTATTCAATACAATTCAAATATAAAACACTACCCTTAATAGGGATGGTAACTAATTTATCAATTGTTATAAGTATTGTTATTATATATGTTTATCAAGCGTTCTTTGTTTCATAATAAATAGAAATAGTTATTTATATATAAAAAGCCATGCAATTCATGAGTACACACTACATTAATTTAATGTATGTTACACATGAAAATTGCATGGTTTATTGTTTGACTTAGCCTTTACCTCCCATGAAAGCTGGATAGTTTGTCATACCACCATCTACATAAATAGTAGTTCCGTGGATATAACTAGCTAAGTCTGATGCTAAGAATAATGCAGCATTAGCGATATCTTGAGCATCTCCAATTTCTCTAGCTGGAATCATTTCTAATGTTTCCTCACGAGTTTTTGGATCAGAGAATTTTTCTTTAGTATGTTCAGTAACAACAGCTCCAGGGGATATATTATTAATACGAATTCCATATTGTGCATATTCCATTGACATGGTTTCCATCATTAATTTTAATCCACCTTTACTTGAAGCATAGTGAACATAATTTGGCCATGGAATAGTATCATGAACACTTGAAGTATTAATAATAACACCTTTTTTATCTTCTTTTCTGAAGTGTTTTACTGCTTCACGTGAACCTATAAACGCACCTGTTAAGTTGATATCTATCACTTTTTGCCATTCTTCAATCGTCATTTCATGCGATGGTGTTGCTTTTTCAAAACCAGCATTGTTAATCATGATATCTAAAGTACCGAAATGGTCTACAGATTGATTGATTAAATTAATGACATCTTCTTCTTTAGCCATATCTCCTTGAACGAGTAACGCATCTCCACCAGCTTGTTTGATGATATTTACAGATTCTTGTAATGATTCATCGTGTTTATCTGAACGATAGTTAAGTACGACTTTTGCTTTGGCTTTACCAAAATTTTCTGCAAAAGACTTACCAATACCACTACCAGCTCCTGTAATGATAACAACTTTATTTTCTAATTCTTTAAACATGGAAATGCCTCCTAAAAATGTTTTATTTTAGGTTACCTAAAATAATTGCTGCAATAATGATGAGTATGATACCTGACCAAATACCCATCATCTGACGACGGTCTTTTTTCTCTCCTAAAATAAAAATGCCACCAAGTGTAGATACGATAACTAATAATTGAGATAATGAAAAACTAGTTGCAACACCTACTTTAGGTTGAGAATAGAACATAAATAAGTTACCAATTGCCCATACAATACCAGGAATTAAATTGAGGGCAGTAGACTTGATAGACGTTTTGTGATTCATTGAAAGAATGAAACCGCCAATAGCCATACCAACAGATTGGAAGAATAGTGCTTTTGTACCACTTACATTGAAAATGTCTCCTAACACGACATAGCCAACATAACCTACTGTTGAAATTAGAAGGATACCCATTGCTTTTTTAAATTCAGGATCATTTGATTTACCTTCATTTTTAGCTTTTAATGATGTTAATGCGATACCTGAAACTAATAAGACCATAGAAATCAGTCCGAATACGACTTGTATCATTGTGCTCCATTCGCCTAGGAATATAACACTAAATAAAGTAGTACCAACTAATTGCATACCAGTAGAAATTGGCATTGTTTTTGAAACACCAATTAAATTAACAGATTTTAATTGGTTACCTTGACCAAATGCCCATAATGCACCTGAGAATAATCCAACAATAATAACAGTTAAATCATCAAATGCTGCATTACCTGTTAGTAATAAAATAATACCAACAATGAGTGCACCTAAAGTAGTACCTCTAATTTGATTATAGGGGCCTCCACCTACGAATACATTGATTATTACAACACTACCCCAAAATAGTGCAGGTAATAATGCTATTAAAATATCAAGAAACTGCATATGTTTCTCACTCTCCTAAATAAACGAATTAAGTGCTTCCCCTTTAATAACACTTGAAGTTAATTCTAAAACAATTAAGTTGAATAGTAAAAAACATCGGCTTATTTTAGAAAAGTAAAAAGGGGAGTAGGACCGAAATAAATTTTGGAAAATTATTATTTCAGTCCTACTCCCAAGTTTAATCAATAATTAAGTTTCTGGATTAGTAGCATTTTCATGAATGTATTGTGGTTCTAATTTATACTTTTTATATTCATAATTAGTAGTAAATCCAAGTTCATTAAAACGTTCTACGAGCTTACTATTTTTGTTTCGAATTTTAAAATAAACTTTATGCAGTTCATAATGAGAAAAAGCGTAATGCAAAGCATACTCCAATAAATCAAAAGCAATTCCTTTCATTCGATAATCTATGTGAGAACTGAAATATTTAATTTCTGCTTTAGATTTTTGAGGATTAACATGTAGATATAAATAACCTTTTAAAAGTCCTTCGCTTACAAAAAGAAATAGCTTATTATTTTCATCTAATGTATTAACAATATCATCTGCTTTCATTGCATCATGTTTAAATGTCTTATGATGCATTTTTGCCAATGCTCTATGGAAACCTTTTTGATATTCTATAATATTTTGTTCATTTTCTAATTCCCCAATATCTTGATGTGCCTCTAAATAATAGTCAGTAAAATTATAACTTGCTTTTATTTGCTTAATAAAAGGTTTATAAGTTTGAACGCCTTCTTCAAATGAAAAGTTATATATAGCATTATCAGGTTGATTTTCTGTCATTGCATTGAATAGGTTTTGAAATAACTGTGGAGTGACGTCAAAATTTGGCTCTATAAAAGGGCCAATTATCTTAAACTTATGTGTTTCATAAGAAATCGCAATGATTAATGCTTTTATTTGATTATTATCAGAAATGGCAAAAGCGCCAGGAGTTTTAATTGCTTCTTCTAATAAATGATCAAATTCTGCAAATTGTTGAGGTATTTTATATAAATAGGAAGTTACTTGGTAATCAGCAGTTTCAATAAAAGCTTTTATTTTTTTAGGGTCCTTCAACTGAATAATATCCATGTTCTTACCTCCGTACCGTATTTATTAATTTAATTATATGAGTAATTGCATTGAAATGAAAGTTAATATATATACGTACATGTTACAATTAAGGTAACTATTCTTAAAGCAAATTAATCAAACATAAACTTAAAATGTATTAAATATAGAAAGGGAACTATAACTCATGCAATCATTAATTTTAGCGGAAAAACCATCAGTAGCTCGAGATATTGCAAATGCACTCAATATCAATCAAAAAAGAAATGGCTATTATGAAAATAATCAATATATTGTTACTTGGGCATTAGGACATTTAGTGACTAATGCAACGCCAGAACAATATGATAAGAAATATCAAGAATGGAAACTTGAAGACTTACCAATAATTCCAAAACATATGAAAACAATAGTTATAGGTAAAACTAGAAAACAGTTTAAGACTGTAAAATCACTAATACTTAACCAGAATGTGAATAAAATTATAATTGCTACTGATGCAGGAAGAGAAGGAGAGCTTGTAGCAAGATTGATTTTAGATAAAGTGGGAAATAAAAAGCCAATCAAACGATTATGGATTAGTTCAGTAACTAAAAAAGCAATCAAAGATGGATTTAACCACTTGAAAGATGGAAGACAATATCAGCATTTATACGAAGCTGCTTTAGCTAGAAGTGAAGCGGATTGGGTGGTTGGTATTAATGCAACAAGAGCATTAACAACAAAATATGATGCTCAGTTATCACTTGGACGCGTACAGACGCCAACAATTCAACTAGTACAATCTCGTCAAAATGAAATTAATCAATTTAAACCACAAACCTATTACACTCTTACAGCTATAGTGGATGGTTTTGAATTTAATTATGTTTCAACACAACAAAGAATTACTGACCAACAAAAATTAAAAAATGTTATGAATCAAATAAATAAACAGCAAGGTAATATAGAAAAAGTTAAATCTAAAATTAAGAAAACATTTCCTAAGCCACTTTATAATTTAACTGATCTACAACAAGACGCTTATAATCGATTTAAAATGGGGACCAAAGAGACACTAAATACGTTACAAAATTTATATGAAAGACATAAATTAGTAACGTATCCACGTACAGATTCCAATTATTTAACTGCAGATATGGTTTCTACAATAAAAGAAAGATTACAAGCCTTATTAGCTACAGACTATAAAGAAAGTGTTCGTAATTTAATAGGAAAGTCATATTCCGCTAAAATGCATATATTTAATGATCAAAAGGTTTCAGATCACCATGCTATTATACCTACTGAGATAAGACCTGATTTTTCACAATTAAGTAATAGAGAAAGTAAAATATATATGCTTATTGTAGAAAGATTTCTAGAAAGTTTAATGCCTCCTTATGAATATGAAAGTATTAAAGTATACTTAACTGTTAATGGTTATCAATTTGTATTACAAGAAAAAGTTACAAAACAATTAGGGTATAAGGCTTTAAAAGAAAATGAGCAATCAGTTGTTACTCAACATCCTTTTAAAAACAATCAAGTCGTCACTGTCTCAAATTCTAAAATTAATGATCATCAAACAACACCACCTGACTACTTTAATGAAGGAACATTATTAAAAGCGATGGAAAATCCTCAAAACTATATTCAACTTAAGGATAAAAAACATGCACATACTCTGAAGGAAACAGGCGGTATTGGAACTGTTGCGACACGTGCGGATATCATTGAAAAACTATTTAATATGAATGCAATAGAATCAAGAGATGGTAAAATTAAAGTAACTTCAAAAGGTAAACAAATCTTAGAATTAGCACCTCAAAAATTAACATCACCATTATTAACTGCTGAATGGGAAGAAAAATTATTGCTTATTGAAAAAGGTAAATATAATAAACAGCAGTTTATAAAAGAAATGAAAGAATTAACAACAGAAGTAGTGAACACAATTAAGAATAGCGAACAAAAATATAAACATGATAATTTAACTACAACAGAATGTCCTACTTGTGGCAAATTTATGATTAAAGTTAAAACTAAAAATGGACAAATGTTGGTATGCCAAGATCCATCTTGTAAAACAAAGAAAAATGTCCAAAGAAAAACAAATGCACGTTGTCCTAACTGTAAAAAGAAAATGACTTTATTTGGTAAAGGTAAGGATGCGACATATAGATGTACATGTGGTCATTCAGAAACGCAAGCTCAAATGGATAAACGTATGAAAGAAAAATCAAGCGGTAAAGTTTCTAAAAAAGAAATGAAGAAATACATGAATCAACAAGAAGAATTAGACAATAATCCGTTCAAAGATGCTTTGAAAAATCTAAAATTATAAATAAATTCGAACAAAAGGAAAAAGAATATAACTAAAGTTCGTATTTAGTATTGTCATTTTAGAGATTTGGTATTAAACTTATTAAGTATTTCAAAAAAAGGAGCATTAGCCGTGAAAAAATACTTCAAGTTCGATGAACATGGTACTAACTTTAAAAAAGAAATTTTAGGTGGTATCACTACGTTTTTATCAATGGCGTACATACTAGCTGTAAACCCTCAAGTATTAAGCCTAGCAGGAGTCAAAGGTGTATCTGAAGATATGAAAATGGATCAGGGAGCCATTTTTGTTGCGACTGCTTTAGCTGCGTTTGTAGGTTCGCTATTTATGGGACTCATAGCAAAATACCCTATAGCATTAGCACCTGGCATGGGATTAAATGCATTTTTCGCATTTACAGTAGTTCTTACAATGGGGATACCATGGAAAGTCGGATTAACTGGCGTTCTATTCTCAGGTATATTCTTTGCAATATTAACAGTAACCGGATTAAGGGAAATAATTATTAACGCAATACCTTATCAAATGAAGATGGCTGTTTCTGCTGGAATAGGGTTGTTTATAACCTTTGTAGGTTTACAAAGTTCAGGAATTATTGTGAAAAATGATTCAACATTAGTTACCCTAGGGCATTTAACGAAAGCACCAGTATTATTAGCAATATTTGGTATTGTTATTACCGTTATTTTATACACTAAAAAAGTACCGGGTTCTATATTTATAGGTATGATAATTACTGCAATAGTAGGAATGATAACTGGACAAATACATACGCCAACTGGCATTGTAGGTCACGTTCCAAGTATTAAACCAACTTTCGGAGCTGCATTTGAATCATTTAAGGATCCAGGTCAATTATTTACTATTCAATTTTTAATTGTTATTCTAACATTCCTATTTATTGATTTCTTTGATACTGCAGGAACATTAGTAGCTGTTGCAACTCAAGCAGGAATTATGAAAGATAATAAACTTCCTAGAGCAGGTAGAGCGTTATTTTCAGATTCATTAGCTACAATTGTTGGTTCTATATTCGGTACAACAACGACTACTTCTTATATAGAATCTACGTCAGGTGTTGCAGTTGGTGCAAGAACAGGATTCGCAAGTATTGTTACAGGTTGCTGTTTCTTACTAGCTTTATTCTTTAGTCCACTAATTGCAGTTGTAACAAGTGCTGTAACTACACCGGCATTGGTAGTGGTAGGTGTACTAATGGCTGCAAACTTTGCGGAAATCAATTGGAAAAAATTCGAAGTCGCTGTACCTGCTTTTATAACAATCATCATGATGCCTTTATCTTATTCAATTGCAACAGGTATAGCTTGTGGATTTATCTTTTATCCAATAACAATGATTATTAGTAAAAGACATAAAGAAGTACATCCAATTATGTATGTATTAATGGTATTATTTATCTTATACTTTGTATTCGTACATGGCTAAATAAAAAATAAGACGCTCGTACTTAAAATAGTACGAACGTCTTTTTTTAGTTGTGAAATGAATTCAAGTTTATTTAGACTTATGACCATCTTTATATTGAGTATAAATAACGCGAGCATTTTTATTAGGAACATAAGTTGGAGCAGCTAAGACTATAAATACAAAGAAAATCATTAATACGAATAAAGCCCAATGTATAATCATACCAATAAATGGAATGAATGCGACAAACGAACCAATAATACCTAAAATAGGTATAATGACCATTGGTTTAATTGTGTTTTGTTTATCAACTAATAGAATAATCGTTAAAACCAAATAGAGAAAAGCGTTAAATAATAGAGGTTGCCAACCAAAACTTAAAATTACACTGCCACCTAAAAAAGGAATCCCATAAAAGAACTCACATATAACTAGGAAGACGCCAATAATGGATAGGGCAAGCTTAATACCGTTTTTCAAATGATTCACCCCCGTTCTCTACTATTATAATAGAAAATGATTAAGGTTAATATTAATATGATTAAATTTAGTCTTGTAATTACATATTTAAATATAAAAATTTCCCTAAAAAGGTTGAACAAGAGATACATTTAAAGTACAATAACAAAGTATGTGTTAGACAAAACAGAAAAAAGTTAATGAAAACAATTGATTTATCAGTGTTTTTCATGTAACATATTTAATGTTGGACTTTAAATAACGCGATGAAGCGAAAGGTTACTGACACACCCGGCCGCTTTGCCATGGCGTTGTGTGAGATAGTTTTCGTGGAGAAGTCTATCACTTAAATGTAGACGAATAAGGAGGGAAAATTATGGCAAAACAAAAAATCAGAATCAGATTAAAAGCTTATGATCACCGTGTGATTGATCAATCAGCAGAAAAAATTGTTGAAACTGCTAAACGTTCTGGTGCAGATGTTTCTGGACCAATTCCGTTACCAACTGAAAAATCAGTTTATACAATCATCCGTGCAGTGCATAAGTACAAAGATTCACGTGAACAATTCGAACAACGTACACATAAACGTTTAATCGATATTGTTAACCCAACACCAAAAACAGTCGATGCTCTAATGGGCTTAAACTTACCATCTGGTGTAGACATCGAAATCAAATTATAATAGAAAAAATTAGGAGGTGGACTTTCGATGACCAAAGGAATCTTAGGAAGAAAAATCGGGATGACACAAGTGTTTGGAGAAAACGGTGAATTAATCCCAGTAACAGTAGTAGAAGCAGGACAAAACGTTGTATTACAAAAGAAAACTGAAGAAGTTGACGGTTACAACGCAATCCAAGTAGGATTTGAAGATAAAAAAGCATATAAAAAAGGTTCAAAAACTAACAAATATGCTAATAAACCAGCTGAAGGTCATGCTAAAAAAGCTGACACAGCACCTAAGCGCTTCATTCGTGAATTCAGAAACGTTAATGTTGATGAATACGAAGTAGGTCAAGAAGTCTCAGTTGATAAATTCGAAACTGGTGACATCATTGATGTTACAGGTGTTTCAAAAGGTAAAGGTTTCCAAGGTGCTATTAAACGCCACGGACAATCTCGTGGACCAATGGCGCACGGTTCTCATTTCCACAGAGCACCAGGTTCTGTAGGTATGGCTTCAGATGCTTCAAGAGTATTTAAAGGTCAAAAAATGCCAGGCCGTATGGGTGGAAACACAGTTACTGTACAAAACCTTGAAGTAGTACAAGTTGACACTGAAAACAGTGTAATCTTAGTAAAAGGTAATGTACCTGGACCTAAAAAAGGTTTAGTAGAAATTTCAACTTCAATTAAATCAATTAAAAAAGGTAATAAATAATCAATAAGCGAAAGGAGGAAAATGCATAATGGCTAATTATGATGTTTTAAAAGTAGACGGATCAAAAAGTGGTTCAGTTGAATTAAGCGATGCAGTCTTTGCAATCGAACCAAACAATAGTGTCCTTTTCGAAGCTATCAATTTACAACGTGCTTCATTACGTCAAGGTACACATTCAGTTAAAAACCGTTCAGCAGTACGCGGCGGTGGACGTAAACCATGGAGACAAAAAGGAACAGGTCGTGCTCGTCAAGGTACAATTCGTGCACCTCAATGGCGCGGTGGTGGTATTGTATCCGGACCAACTCCAAGAAATTACGGATATAAAATGCCTAAGAAAATGCGTCGTTTAGCATTACGTTCTGCATTATCATTTAAAGTTAAAGAAAATGGATTTACAGTTGTTGATGCATTCGGATTTGATGCACCAAAAACAAAAGAATTCAAAAATGTTTTAACTACATTAGTACAACCTAAAAAAGTATTAGTTGTTGTTGAAAACGAAGATGTTAACGTTGAATTATCAGCACGTAACATCCCTGGTGTTCAAGTAACAACTGCTCAAGGTTTAAATGTATTAGATATCACAAGTGCTGACAGTTTAGTAATTACTGAAGCTGCTGCTAAAAAAGTTGAGGAGGTGCTCGGATAATGGAAGCTAGAGATATTCTTAAGCGCCCCGTAATCACTGAAAAATCTTCAGAAGCAATGACGGAAGATAAATATACTTTCGATGTTGATACTCGTGCTAACAAAACACAAGTTAAAATTGCTGTTGAAGAAATCTTCGACGTAAAAGTTGATAATGTAAACATCATCAACTATAAACCTAAGAAAAAACGTATGGGCCGTTACCAAGGCTACACAAATAAAAGAAGAAAAGCGATTGTTAAACTAAAAGAAGGTTCAATCGACTTATTCAACTAAAACATTACCAATAAGGAGGTAAACGACAATGGCTCTTAAAAAATATAAGCCAATAACTAATGGTCGTCGTAATATGACTTCA
The DNA here is from genome assembly GCF_001808005.1 of Staphylococcus sp. HMSC13A10. Lineage (NCBI taxonomy): Bacteria > Bacillati > Bacillota > Bacilli > Caryophanales > Staphylococcaceae > Staphylococcus > Staphylococcus sp. HMSC13A10. The sequence continues at coordinate 110,364 of NZ_KV791880.1, forward strand.
TTAGATTTCGCTGAAATTACGAAAACTACACCAGAAAAGTCATTATTACAACCGCTACCGAAAAGAGCGGGACGTAACAACCAAGGTAAATTGACTGTTCGCCATCACGGTGGAGGACATAAACGTCAATACCGAGTTATCGATTTCAAACGTAACAAAGATGGTATCAACGCTAAAGTTGATTCAATCCAATACGATCCAAACCGTTCAGCTAACATTGCTTTATTAGTATATGCTGACGGAGAAAAACGTTATATTATCGCACCTAAAGGATTACAAGTAGGACAAGTAGTTGAAAGTGGTGCTGAAGCAGATATCAAAATTGGTAATGCTTTACCATTACAAAACATTCCTGTAGGTACTGTAATTCATAATATTGAGTTAAAACCTGGTAAAGGTGGACAAATCGCTCGTTCAGCTGGTGCTAGTTCACAAGTGTTAGGTAAAGAAGGTAAATACGTATTAATCAGATTACGCTCTGGTGAAGTTCGTATGATTCTTTCAACTTGCCGTGCTACAATTGGACAAGTTGGTAATATCCAACACGAACTAGTAAATGTTGGTAAAGCAGGTCGTTCAAGATGGAAAGGTATCCGTCCAACAGTTCGTGGTTCTGTAATGAACCCTAACGATCACCCACACGGTGGTGGTGAAGGACGTGCTCCAATCGGTAGACCATCTCCAATGTCACCTTGGGGTAAACCTACGCTTGGTAAGAAAACTCGTCGTGGTAAAAAATCTTCAGACAAACTTATCGTTCGTGGACGTAAGAAAAAATAATAAAATTAACTTATTTGGGTGTGCGGCTTAATTGCTGCACGCACAGAATAAGAAGGGAGGCGCCCAAATGGCTCGTAGTATTAAAAAAGGACCTTTCGTTGATGACCACTTAATGAAAAAAGTGGAAGCACAAGACGGAAGTGAAAAAAAACAAGTAATTAAAACATGGTCTCGTCGTTCTACAGTTTTCCCAAATTTCATTGGTCATACTTTCGCAGTATACGATGGACGTAAACATGTACCTGTATATGTAACAGAAGATATGGTAGGTCACAAATTAGGTGAATTCGCACCAACTCGTACATTTAAAGGTCATGCTGTTGACGATAAAAAAACAAGAAGATAATTTTTAAAAAGTAGAGGAGGAAATCCTAATGGAAGCAAAAGCGGTTGCTAGAACAATAAGAATCGCACCTCGTAAAGTAAGACTAGTTCTTGACTTAATTAGAGGTAAAAATGCTGGAGAAGCTATTGCAATTTTAAAATTAGCAAACAAAGCTTCATCACCAGTGATCGAAAAAGTATTAATGTCCGCTTTAGCAAATGCTGAACATAACTACGACATGAACACAGATGAATTAGTAGTAAAAGAAGCTTATGCTAATGAAGGACCAACTTTAAAACGTTTCCGCCCACGTGCGCAAGGACGTGCAAGTGCGATAAACAAACGTACAAGCCACATTACAATCGTCGTAAGTGACGGTAAAGAAGAAGCTAAAGAAGCTTAATAACTTTCTAAGGAGGGAATACTGTGGGTCAAAAAATTAATCCAATCGGACTTCGTGTTGGTATCATCCGTGATTGGGAAGCAAAATGGTATGCTGAAAAAGATTTCGCTTCATTATTACACGAAGATTTAAGAATCCGTAAGTTTATTGATAATGAATTAAAAGAAGCATCAGTTTCTCACGTAGATATCGAACGTGCAGCTAACCGTATTAATATCGCTATTCATACTGGTAAACCAGGTATGGTAATTGGTAAAGGCGGTTCAGAAATTGACAAACTTCGTAACAAATTAAATGCTTTAACAGATAAAAAAGTACACATCAACGTAATTGAAATCAAGAAAATTGATATTGATGCAAGATTAGTTGCTGAAAATATCGCACGTCAATTAGAAAACCGTGCTTCATTCCGTCGTGTACAAAAACAAGCTATTACAAGAGCTATGAAACTTGGTGCTAAAGGTATCAAAACTCAAGTATCAGGTCGTTTAGGCGGAGCAGATATTGCTCGTGCTGAACAATATTCTGAAGGAACTGTTCCACTTCATACATTACGTGCTGACATCGATTATGCACACGCTGAAGCAGATACTACTTATGGTAAATTAGGCGTTAAAGTATGGATCTATCGTGGAGAAGTTCTTCCTACTACTAAGAACACTAGTGAAGGAGGAAAATAATCATGTTACTACCAAAACGTGTTAAATATCGTCGTCAACATCGTCCTAAAACAACTGGTCGTTCTAAAGGCGGTAACTATGTAACATTTGGTGAGTATGGTTTACAAGCTACTACAACGTCTTGGATCACATCTCGTCAAATCGAATCAGCTCGTATTGCAATGACTCGTTATATGAAACGTGGTGGGAAAGTTTGGATCAAAATCTTCCCTCATACACCATATACTAAAAAACCTTTAGAAGTACGTATGGGTGCTGGTAAAGGTGCGGTTGAAGGCTGGATTGCAGTCGTTAAACCTGGTAGAATCTTATTTGAAGTCGCTGGGGTACAAGAAGAAGTTGCCCGCGAAGCACTACGTTTAGCAAGTCACAAACTTCCAGTAAAAACTAAGTTTGTAAAACGTGAAGAATTGGGTGGTGAAACAAATGAAAGCTAAGGAAATTAGAGACTTAACCACTTCAGAAATCGAAGAACAAATCAAATCTTCAAAAGAAGAGCTTTTTAACCTACGCTTTCAGTTAGCTACAGGTCAATTAGAAGAAACGGCACGTATTCGCACAGTAAGAAAAACGATTGCTCGTCTAAAAACTGTTGCTCGTGAAAGAGAAATTGAACAAAGTAAGGCTAATCAATAATTAATTGAAAGAGGAGGTTACAAAAGTGAGCGAAAGAAATGATCGTAAAGTTTATGTAGGTAGAGTTGTTTCTGATAAAATGGACAATACTATTACTGTACTTGTTGAAACTTACAAAACACACAAATTATACGGTAAACGAGTAAAATACTCAAAAAAATACAAAACTCATGATGAAAACAATTCAGCTAAATTAGGAGACATTGTTAAAATTCAAGAAACTCGTCCTTTATCAGCAACAAAACGTTTTCGTTTAGTAGAAATTGTTGAAGAGTCAGTAATTATTTAATACAAGATTAGAGATAAGGGAGGTTTAACTAATGATCCAACAAGAGACACGTTTAAAAGTAGCAGACAACTCTGGTGCTCGTGAAGTTCTTACAATCAAAGTATTAGGTGGATCTGGTCGCAAAACAGCGAACATCGGCGATGTTATCGTATGTACTGTTAAAAATGCAACACCGGGTGGCGTTGTCAAAAAAGGCGAAGTTGTCAAAGCTGTTGTAGTACGTACTAAATCAGGTGTACGCCGTAACGATGGTTCATATATCAAATTTGATGAAAATGCATGTGTTATCATTCGTGATGACAAAGGCCCACGTGGTACTCGTATCTTTGGTCCGGTTGCTCGTGAATTACGTGAAGGTAACTTCATGAAGATCGTATCATTAGCACCAGAAGTACTATAAAATCAATTAACCAAAATATATAAGGAGGTGCCCACATGCATATCAAAAAAGGTGACAACGTAAAAGTTATCGCAGGTAAAGACAAAGGTAAAGAAGGTAAAGTAGTTGCTACTGAACCTAAACGTGACCGTGTCGTTGTGGAAGGTGTTAATGTTATTAAAAAACACCAAAAACCAACTCAATTAAACCCTGAAGGTGGAATTTTAGAAACAGAGGCAGCTATCCATGTTTCTAACGTACAATTATTAGACCCTAAAACAAACGAACCAACTCGTGTAGGTTACAAATTTGTTGATGGTAAAAAAGTTCGTATTGCAAAAAAATCTGGCGAAGAAATCAAATCTAATAATTAATTACTAGTTGAAAGGAGGATCCACTTTGAACCGTTTAAAAGAAAAATTTAATTCTGAAGTTACTGAGAACTTAGTAAAAAAATTCAACTATAGTTCAGTAATGGAAGTACCTAAAATTGACAAAATCGTAGTGAACATGGGTGTCGGTGACGCTGTTCAAAACTCCAAAGTGTTAGATAACGCTGTAGAAGAATTAGAACAAATCACTGGTCAAAAACCATTAGTAACTAAAGCTAAAAAATCAGTTGCAACATTCCGTTTACGTGAAGGTATGCCTATCGGTGCGAAAGTTACACTTCGCGGAGAAAGAATGTATGAATTCTTAGACAAACTAATTTCAGTATCATTACCACGTGTACGTGACTTCCAAGGTGTTTCTAAAAAAGCATTCGATGGTCGCGGTAACTACACATTAGGTGTTAAAGAACAATTAATTTTCCCTGAAATCGATTATGATAAAGTAAGCAAAGTAAGAGGAATGGATATTGTTATCGTAACTACTGCTAACACTGACGAGGAAGCTCGTGAATTGTTATCAAACTTCGGTATGCCATTTCGTAAATAATCTCTAAAAGGAGGCTAATTAAGTGGCTAAAACTTCAATGGTTGCTAAGCAACAAAAAAAACAAAAATTCGCAGTTCGTGAATACACTCGTTGTGAACGCTGTGGTCGTCCACATTCTGTATATCGTAAATTCAAATTATGCCGTATTTGTTTCCGTGAATTAGCTTATAAAGGCCAAATTCCTGGCGTACGTAAAGCTAGCTGGTAATAAAAAGAGTCTGAAAGGAGGCAACAATCAATGACAATGACAGATCCAATCGCAGATATGCTAACTCGTGTAAGAAACGCTAACATGGTTCGTCACGATAAATTAGAATTACCTGCATCTAATATCAAAAAAGAAATTGCCGAAATCTTAAAAAATGAAGGTTTCATTAAAAACGTTGAATACGTAGAAGACGATAAACAAGGTGTTATTCGTTTATTCTTAAAATATGGTCAAAACAATGAACGTGTTATCACAGGATTAAAACGTATTTCAAAACCAGGTTTACGCGTATATGCTAAAGCTAACGAAGTACCTAAAGTACTTAATGGTTTAGGTATTGCATTAGTATCAACTTCTGAAGGTGTAATCACTGATAAAGAAGCAAGAAAACGTAATGTTGGTGGAGAAATTATCGCATACGTTTGGTAATAAATAATAAGGAGGTGCCATAACATGAGTCGTGTTGGTAAGAAAATTATTGACATCCCTAGTGACGTAATAGTAACTTTTGACAATAATCATGTCACTGTTAAAGGTCCAAAAGGTGAATTATCAAAAACATTAAATGAAAGAATGACATTTAAACAAGAAGAAAACACAATTGAAGTTGTAAGACCATCTGATTCTAAAGATGACAGAACAGATCATGGTACAACTCGTGCTTTATTAAATAATATGGTACAAGGTGTTTCTCAAGGTTTCGAAAAAACACTTGAACTTGTTGGTGTAGGTTACCGTGCTCAAATGCAAGGTAATGATTTAGTACTTAACGTTGGATACTCTCACCCAGTAGAAATTAAAGCTGAAGACGGCATTACTTTCGCTGTTGAGAAAAATACAACTGTTAAAGTTTCTGGTGTATCTAAAGAGCAAGTTGGAGCTATCGCTTCTAACATCCGTTCAGTAAGACCTCCAGAACCTTATAAAGGTAAAGGTATTCGTTACCAAGGTGAATACGTACGCCGTAAAGAAGGTAAAACTGGTAAATAATAGATAACACTCTAAAGAAAGGAGTATTAAAATGATCAGTAAAATTGATAAAAATAAAGTGCGTTTGAAAAGACATTCACGTGTTCGTACTAAATTATCAGGTACAGCTGAAAAGCCACGTTTAAATGTATATAGATCAAACAAACACATTTACGCACAAATCATCGATGATGTTAAAGGCGAAACATTAGCTCAAGCTTCATCTAAAGATAAAGATATCGCTAGCGAAACAGCAACTAAAGTTGATTTATCAACAAAAGTTGGCGAAACAATTGCTAAAAAAGCAAATGATAAAGGAATTAAAGAAATCGTATTCGATCGTGGAGGTTACTTATACCACGGACGCGTTAAAGCATTAGCAGAAGCTGCTAGAGAAAACGGTTTAGAATTTTAATTTAAAGGAGGGACAAATACATGGCTCGTAGAGAAGAAGAAACGAAAGAATTTGAAGAACGCGTTGTTACAATCAATCGTGTTGCTAAAGTTGTTAAAGGTGGACGTCGTTTCCGTTTCACTGCATTAGTAGTAGTTGGAGACAAAAATGGTCGTGTAGGTTTCGGTACTGGTAAAGCTCAAGAGGTACCTGAAGCAATCAAAAAAGCTGTTGAAGCAGCTAAAAAAGATTTAGTTGTAGTTCCACGTGTTGAAGGTACTACACCTCACACAATCACTGGCCGTTATGGCTCAGGTAGCGTATTTATGAAACCTGCAGCTCCTGGTACTGGTGTAATCGCTGGTGGTCCAGTTCGTGCGGTATTAGAATTAGCAGGTATCACTGATATCTTAAGTAAATCATTAGGTTCTAACACACCAATTAACATGGTTCGTGCAACTTTAAATGGTTTACAAAACCTTAAAAACGCTGAAGATGTTGCGAAATTACGCGGCAAAACAGTTGAAGAATTATATAATTAAGGAGGGAAAATAAGTTATGGCTAAATTACAAATTACCCTCACTCGTAGTGTTATTGGTCGTCCTGAAACACAACGTAAAACTGTTGAAGCTTTAGGTCTTAAAAAGACTAACAGTTCAGTAGTTGTTGAAGATAACCCTGCTATTCGTGGGCAAATCAACAAAGTTAAACATTTATTAACTATAGAAGAAAAATAATTAAGGAGGTGCCGACATGAAATTACATGAGTTAAAACCAGCAGAAGGTTCTCGTAAAGAACGTAACCGTGTAGGTCGTGGTGCAGCAACTGGTAATGGTAAAACAAGTGGCCGTGGACATAAAGGTCAAAAAGCACGTTCAGGTGGTAAAGTAAGACCTGGATTTGAAGGTGGACAATTACCATTATTCCGTCGTTTACCAAAACGCGGTTTCACTAACATAAATCGTAAAGAATATGCTATTGTTAACTTAGACCAACTTAATCAATTCGAAGATGGTACTGAAGTAACTCCAGCTTTATTAGTAGAATCTGGTGTTGTTAAGAATGAAAAATCTGGTATTAAAATACTAGGTAATGGCTCACTAGATAAAAAATTAACAGTGAAAGCTCATAAGTTCTCAACTTCAGCAGCAGAAGCTATTGATGCTAAAGGTGGAGCACACGAGGTGATCTAATGTTTCAAACGCTTGTGAGCTTCTTTACAACTAAAGAAGTTCGAAACAAGATTTTCTTTACTCTAGCAATGTTAGTTATATTCAAGATTGGGACTTACATTCCAGCTCCTGGAGTAAATCCTAATGCTTTTGATCAAGCAGCAAAAGGTTCTCAAGGTGTCACTGATTTACTTAATACATTCGGTGGAGGAGCCTTGAAGAACTTTTCAATATTTGCGATGGGTATTATGCCTTATATTACTGCATCTATCGTAATGCAATTATTACAGATGGATATCGTTCCTAAGTTCTCAGAATGGGCGAAACAAGGTGATGTAGGTAGAAGGAAAATCAACAATGTAACACGTTATTTCGCTATAATATTAGCATTCATTCAGTCAATTGGTATGTCATTTCAATTTAATAATTTATACGGAGGACGCTTAATTGTAAGCCAATCTGTACTAACTTATTTATTGATTGCACTTACTTTAACAGCAGGAACTGCATTCTTGATATGGCTTGGTGACCAAATCACTCAGTTTGGTGTTGGTAATGGTATTTCACTTATCATCTTTGCAGGTATTTTATCAACTTTACCTTCAAGTATTATTCAAGCAGGTCAACAAGCATTTGTTGGTCAAGAAGATACTTCATTAGCTTGGTTAAAAATAGTAGCATTAATTGTAGCATTAGTATTGTTAACAGTAGGTGCTATATTTGTACTTGAAGCAAAACGTAAAATTCCTATCCAATATGCGAAGAAACAAACAGCTCAACGATTAGGTTCACAAGCAACTTATCTACCTTTAAAAGTTAACTCAGCTGGTGTTATTCCTGTTATTTTTGCGATGGCATTTTTCTTATTACCAAGAACGTTGACGCTATTCTTCCCTAAAGCTGAATGGGCTCAACAAGTTGCAGATACTGCAAATCCATCAAGTAACATAGGAATGGTAATCTATATTGTATTAATTATTGCGTTTGCATACTTTTATGCATTTGTACAAGTTAATCCAGAAAAAATGGCTGACAACCTTAAAAAACAAGGTAGTTATGTCCCAGGTATCAGACCTGGTGAACAAACGAAAAAATATATTACTAAAGTTCTTTATCGCTTAACGTTTGTTGGTTCTATTTTCTTAGCAGTCATTGCGATTTTACCGATCTTAGCTACGAAGTTCATGGGCTTACCAAGATCTATTCAAATTGGTGGTACTAGTCTTCTTATCGTTATCGGTGTTGCTATTGAAACTATGAAATCTTTAGAAGCACAAGTAAATCAAAAAGAATATAAAGGCTTTGGTGGTAGATAATTTGTAGGAGGGCACTTATGAATATCATTTTAATGGGCTTACCTGGTGCAGGTAAAGGTACTCAAGCGAGTGAAATTGTTAAGAAATTCCCAATACCACATATATCGACTGGTGACATGTTCAGAAAAGCGATTAAAGATGAGACTGATTTAGGTAAAGAAGCTAAATCATACATGGATCGTGGAGAATTAGTCCCTGATGAAGTTACTGTGGGTATCGTTAAAGAAAGAATTTCTGAAGACGATGCAAAAAAAGGATTCTTATTAGACGGTTTCCCTAGAACTATTGATCAAGCAGAAGCTTTAAATTCAATTATGGCTGAACTTGATAGAAGTATTGATGCTGTCATCAATATTGAAGTCCCAGAGGAAGAACTAATGAATCGTCTTACAGGTCGTCGTATCTGTGAGAAATGTGGTACGACTTATCATCTTGTATTTAATCCTCCAAAAGTTGAAGGTATTTGTGATCTTGATGGTGGTAAATTATATCAACGTGAAGATGATAATCCGGAAACTGTTTCAAATCGTTTGAAAGTTAATGTTAAACAATCTAAACCAATATTAGAGTATTACGATAATAAAGGTGTATTGAATAACATTGATGGTTCAAAAGATATTGAAGAGGTTACTACTGATGTCATTGATATCTTAGATCAATTACAATAGATCAGCTTTTACGATCTATGATGATGTGAATGTTTAATTAAACTGTAGTATAAAATTTAATATGAGTGACAAATGACGATAATAATTCCCGTAATTTTTGTTAAACTTATTAAAACTAGTCACAAATAGATTCGTATCGTTGAAGTTGTCTATTGACGATAACCTTACTATTGCAAAAAGGGGGAAGTTAATCAATGGCTAAACAAGATGTTATTGAATTAGAAGGTACTGTATTAGATACTTTACCAAACGCAATGTTTAAAGTAGAATTAGAAAATGGTCATGAAATTTTAGCACATGTAAGTGGTAAAATTAGAATGAACTACATTCGAATTCTACCTGGCGACAAAGTAACTGTTGAGATGTCTCCGTATGATTTATCACGCGGTAGAATTACTTATCGTTATAAATAATCGTCACTCCATAATATAGGGAGGTATTAAAATGAAAGTAAGACCATCAGTAAAACCAATTTGCGAAAAATGTAAAGTCATTAAACGTAAAGGTAAAGTAATGGTAATTTGTGAAAATCCTAAACACAAACAAAGACAAGGTTAATAAAAGAGAGGTGTAAATGTATATGGCACGTATTGCAGGAGTGGATATTCCACGTGAAAAACGCGTTGTTATTTCTTTAACTTATGTATATGGTATCGGTACTTCTACTGCGAAAAAAATCGTTGAAGAAGCTAACGTATCAGCAGACACTCGCGTAAAAGATTTAACTGACGATGAATTAGGTCGCATCCGTGAAGTAGTAGATAGCTACAAAGTTGAAGGTGACTTACGTCGTGAGCAAAACTTAAACATTAAACGATTAATGGAAATTTCATCATACCGTGGTATTCGTCACCGTCGTGGCTTACCAGTTCGCGGTCAAAAAACTAAAAACAACGCTCGTACGCGTAAAGGCCCAGTTAAAACTGTAGCGAACAAGAAAAAATAATCGGTAAAGGAGGCAAAAAATAAATGGCACGTAAACAAGTATCTCGTAAACGTAAAGTGAAAAAGAATATTGAAAGTGGTGTTGCACACATCCGTTCAACATTCAATAATACAATTGTAACGATTACTGATGAGTTTGGTAATGCATTATCTTGGTCATCAGCTGGTGCATTAGGATTCAAAGGATCTAAAAAATCAACACCATTCGCAGCGCAAATGGCGTCTGAAACAGCTTCAAAAACAGCTATGGAACATGGCTTGAAAACTGTAGAAGTAACAGTTAAAGGACCTGGACCAGGCCGTGAATCTGCTATCCGTGCGTTACAATCAGCAGGACTAGAAGTAACAGCAATTAGAGACGTTACTCCAGTACCTCATAATGGTTGTCGTCCACCAAAACGTCGTCGCGTTTAATTTATTGTTGTGTTGTTACAGGTCACTGAGCAAACATTATAAATCTAGTCGACGTATATAAGGAGGATATTTGTAAATGATAGAAATCGAAAAACCTAGAATTGAGACAATTGAAATTAGTGAAGATGCTAAATTCGGTAAGTTCGTTGTTGAACCACTTGAACGTGGCTACGGTACTACACTAGGAAACTCCTTACGTCGTATCCTACTATCTTCATTACCAGGATCAGCAGTAAAGTACATCGAAATTGAAGGCGTGTTACACGAATTCTCAGCAGTAGATAATGTAGTTGAAGATGTTTCTACAATTATTATGAACATCAAAAAATTAGCATTAAAAATCTATTCTGAAGAAGATAAAACTTTAGAAATCGATGTTAAGGATGAAGGCGAAGTTACTGCAAGTGATATTACTCACGACAGTGATGTAGAAATTCTAAATCCAGAACTAAAAATTGCTACTGTTTCTAAAGGTGGACATTTAAAAGTTCGTCTTGTTGCTAATAAGGGTAGAGGTTACGCATTAGCTGAAACAAATAATACTAGTGATTTACCAATTGGTGTAATTCCAGTAGACTCACTATATTCACCTGTTGAACGTGTAAACTATACAGTTGAAAATACACGTGTAGGTCAAAGTAGTGATTTTGATAAATTAACTTTAGATGTTTGGACTAATGGTTCAATCACTCCTCAAGAATCAGTTTCATTAGCAGCAAAAATAATGACTGAACACTTGAATATCTTTGTAGGTCTAACTGATGAAGCTCAAAATGCTGAAATCATGATCGAAAAAGAAGAAGATCAAAAAGAAAAAGTATTAGAAATGTCTATCGAAGAATTAGACTTATCTGTACGTTCATATAACTGTTTGAAACGCGCAGGAATCAATTCTGTACAAGAGTTAGCTGATAAATCTGAAGCTGACATGATGAAAGTGCGTAATTTAGGTCGTAAATCTCTTGAAGAAGTTAAATACAAATTAGAAGATTTAGGATTAGGATTAAGAAAAGAAGATTGATAAAGGAGGTTAACTCATGGGTTACAGAAAATTAGGTCGTACTTCTGATCAACGTAAAGCTATGTTACGTAACTTAGCTACAGCACTTATTGTAAGTGAACGTATTGAAACAACAGAAGCTCGTGCAAAAGAAGTTCGCAGTGTAGTAGAGAAATTAATCACTTTAGGTAAAAAAGGAGATTTAGCTTCTCGTCGTAATGCAGCTAAAATATTACAAAATGTTGAAATCTTAAATGAAGATGAATCAACTCAAACTGCTCTTCAAAAATTATTCGGTGAAATCGCTGAACGTTATACAGATCGTCAAGGTGGTTACACTCGTATTCTTAAAGTAGGCCCTCGTCGTGGTGACGGTGCTGAATCAGTAATTATCGAATTAGTATAATTTAATTATAAATACACTAACTACTTATATATAAAGCAAATGAGTGCAACGATAAAATCTGCCACATACAGATTTTGTCTAGCTCAGAGTACCCCATCAAACTAAATATTAAATTAAAGCGTGAACTCAACAAAACTGATGGGGTGCGCGCTTTTTTATTTTAAGCTGAGATACTATTTCTCAGCTTTTTTAATTATAAAATTATTTTAATTGGTCTTTAATCATTTAAATAAGAAAATGAAAATGTTAATAAACAAATTGTGGAAGTATACAAATGTTTATAAATCATGTAAAATATTAAAGGTAATTACTACATTGGGGAGGAATAAATGTGATGGATCAAGATAATATTATTGAATTTAGTAATGTATCATTTAAATATCAAAGTGATTCTGCCTTCACGTTAAACGATGTATCATTTAATATTCCTCGTGGCCAATGGACAAGTATAGTAGGGCATAATGGATCTGGTAAATCAACAGTTACTAAACTCATGGTAGGAATTGAAAACTGTGATGAAGGTCATATTATTCTAAATAACCAACGTGTGACTAAAGAAACGATTACACAAGTAAGAAAACAAATAGGCATTGTCTTCCAAAATCCAGATAATCAGTTTGTTGGTTCAACTGTTAAATATGATGTTGCATTTGGTTTAGAGAATCTGTCTATACCATATAATGAGATGCATGAAAAAGTAGACAAAGTTTTAAAACAAGTTGATATGTTTGATTTAGCTGATTACGAACCTCACTCATTATCTGGTGGTCAGAAACAAAGAGTAGCTATAGCTAGTGTGTTAGCTTTAAATCCTTCTATAATTATTTTAGATGAAGCTACTTCAATGTTAGACCCAGTGGCAAAGAAATCTTTACTTGATTTAGTAAGAGCATTACAACGTGAACAACACATAACTATTATTTCTATTACACATGATTTATCAGAAACAATGAGTGCTGATAATATTATAGTTATGAATCAGGGTAAAGTGTATAAACAAGGTAAACCTAATAAAATATATGATGATATAGTTAATTTAAATAAAATTGGTCTTGAATTACCGTTTTCAATGAAGATGAATCAACTGTTAACTGGAAAATCAACATTCGTTACATATGAAGGGTTGGTTGATTTATTATGAGTTTTAAAATGAATAATGTGAGTTATACTTATCAAGTTGGTACACCTTATGAATATACTGCTATAAAAAATATTTCAGTTGAATTTGAAAAAGGTCATTATTATACGATTGTCGGTCAAACTGGTAGTGGTAAGTCAACGTTAATTCAACATATTAATGCTTTATTAAAACCGACTAGTGGTGATATAAATTTTAATGGTATTTATATTAATCACAAATCAAAGGATAAAGTTTTGAGACCAATACGCCAGAATGTTGGAATGGTTTTTCAATTTCCTGAATCACAGCTTTTTGAAGATACTGTTGAAAAAGAAATTGAATTTGGGCCTAAAAATTTTAATATGAATATTCAGCAAGTTAAAGAAAAAGCATTTGATATGTTACTTGATTTAGGGTTTTCAAGAAATGTGATGTCGTTATCACCATTTCAAATGTCTGGAGGTCAAATGAGAAAAATAGCTTTAGTTTCAATATTAGCTATGGATCCAGATATTATAGTAGTCGATGAACCAACAGCTGGTTTAGACCCTAAAAGTAGACATCAAGTAATGTCATTGCTTAAAAAATTACAAAATGAACAAAATAAAACTATTATTTTAGTTACGCATGATATGAATGATGTAGCAAGATATGCTGATGAGGTCATTGTGATGCAAAAAGGTGAAATCAAGGTTAAAACAAGTCCTCGCAAGTTATTTAGTGAACCAGATAATCTAAAAAAGTGGAATATAACTATGCCTGATGTTGTCCGCTTACAGCAAGATTTTGAAACTAAATATCAAACTAAACTATCTTCAACCGCGTTAACTGAAGAAGAATTTGTTGATTTATATAGGGAGTGGCAAAATGAAAAATAAATTAATTATTGGACGTTATCTCCCTAGCAATTCATTTATACATCAGTTAGACCCAAGAGCAAAATTGATATTTGTATTTGCTTTTATTATATTTATTTTTCTATGTCACTCTTTCGGAACATATGCATGGCTTTTTGTTCTTATTTTAATCATTATGAAAATGGCTAAAATTAATTTTATGTTTTTGATTAAAGGTTTAACACCTATATTTATCTTTTTAATTTTTACATTTTTAATGCATGTATTCTTTACTAAAGGTGGTATCATTCTTTTTCAATGGAACTTTATAACTATTGAAAGTAAGGGGATATTGGAAGGTATTTTTATCTCTTTAAGATTGATATTTATTGTAATGATAGCTACAATAATGACTTTATCGACTAGTCCAATAGATTTAACTGACGCATTTGAAAAGTTATTAACGCCACTCAAATGGCTTAAAATACCTGTACATCAATTAAGTATGATGATGTCTATTGCATTAAGGTTTATACCTACATTAATGGACGAATTAGATAAGATTATTTTAGCTCAAAAATCTAGAGGTTCAGAGATAAGTTCAGGTGGATTAGTAGCAAGAATTCAGGCATTTGTACCGTTACTGATTCCATTGTTTATTTCTGCGTTCCAGAGAGCCGAAGAATTAGCGATAGCTATGGAAGTGAGAGGGTACGATGCTCATGCTGAGAGAACTAGCTATAGAATGCTCCAATGGCGTCTGAGAGATACATGTACATTATTATTACTCATTCCTATATTAGCTATCCTATTGTTAATTAAATATTTTGGAGTGTAAAAGCATTGCGTATATTAGTAGAAATAGAATATCAAGGTAATCAATTTTTAGGATTTCAAATTCAACAACAAGGTCGCACAATACAACAACAATTTGAAAAAATTCTTAAAAGAATGCATAAACGTCATGTAAGAATACATCCTTCTAGTCGAACGGATAGAGGAGTGCATGCTTATCAACAGTATTTTCATTTTGATACTGACTTAAATATTGAAAATAATAAATGGCAATATGCAATGAATAGTGCATTGCCGGATGATATATATGTTAAAAGCGTTCAACATGTAGATGAAGATTTTCATTGTCGTTATGATTGTGTAGGTAAAAAGTATAGATATAAAGTATATCAAGCCGAACATCGGAATCCATTTGAAAGTGGATTAAAAACGTATGTATCTGAAACATTAGATCTAGATAGCATGAATAAAGCAGCACAATTATTTATTGGAACTCACGACTTTACTGGTTTTTGTTCCCAAAAAACTGAAGTTCAAAGTAAAGTAAGAACATTATATGAAAGTAAAATTATTAAAACAGAAGATGGTTTTGATTATATAGTAACTGGTTCAGGATTTCTGTATAATATGGTTCGTGTATTAGTGGCATTTTTAATAGAAGTTGGAAAAGGTAAAAGAAAACCTGACGAAATACCGGTATTACTTGAAGAGAAAAACCGCAATAAAATTCCTTTTACTGCACCATCTGATGGTCTATATTTAGAGAAAATATATCTATCTGATTGTGAATTAATGGATGAATTTGGTAATCATATTAAAATCCATTATAAAAAATCATTACAAAATGATTGAATTGCATTGACAAAAGGTCTATGAAATTATAAGATTATTAACGGTATTGTTTTATATCCACCCCACGATAAGCCCCGGAATCTTATTGTGTTACAAGATATATAAGCAAAATAGAACAACAGTTAACAAAATAAATGAAATCTACGCTTTAAATCGTAACAAATTTTTAATTCAAACAAATAGAATTTAGACAATACAAAGTAACTTAGGTTAAGCAATTTTGTCTAGAGACTAAAACGAAGCATTTATTTTTAGGAGGACAATTATTATGCGTCAAACATTTATGGCAAATGAATCAAACATTGAGCGCAAATGGTATGTTATCGATGCTGAAGGCCAAACATTAGGTCGTTTATCATCAGAAGTAGCATCTATCTTACGCGGTAAAAATAAAGTAACTTATACACCACACGTTGATACAGGTGATTATGTAATCATCATCAACGCTTCAAAAATCGAATTCACTGGTAACAAAGAGCAAGACAAAATGTATTACCGTCACTCAAATCACCCAGGTGGTTTAAAATCAATCTCTGCTGGTGAATTAAGAAGAACAAACCCAGAACGTTTACTTGAAACTTCAATTAAAGGTATGCTACCAAGCAGCCGTTTAGGTGAAAAACAAGGTAAAAAATTATTTGTATATGGTGGCGCTGAACATCCACACGCTGCACAACAACCAGAAAACTACGAGTTACGTGGTTAATTAGAAGGAGGAAATTACATTGGCACAAGTTGAATATAAAGGCACAGGCCGTCGTAAAAACTCAGTAGCACGTGTACGTTTAGTACCAGGTGAAGGTAACATCAAAGTTAACAACCGTGACGTACGTGACTACTTACCATTTGAATCATTAATCTTAGACTTAAACCAACCATTCGATGTTACTGAAACTAAAGGTAACTATGACGTTTTAGTTAACGTTCACGGTGGTGGATTCACAGGACAAGCACAAGCTATCCGTCACGGAATCGCTCGTGCATTATTAGAAGCAGATCCTGAATACAGAGGTTCTTTAAAACGCGCTGGATTATTAACACGTGACCCACGTATGAAAGAACGTAAAAAACCAGGTCTTAAAAAAGCTCGTCGTTCTCCTCAATTCTCAAAACGTTAATATATACAAATTATTGCGAAGTTTTTCGCTATCAGATTTGTTTACAATTAATAAGAACGATAAATCAAGCACTTCTCGAATCTTCGAGAAGTGCTTTTTTTGTTGGGATAAAATAAATTTTAAATTAATACTTGAAAGTGACGTTACGTTATCCCTTATGTTTAATTTATGGAGGGATTAAGATGAATAGTACTAATCAAGTTATGAGTTATTTAGTTAGTTTAAAGGAAAAGAAAATAAAATTTTTAAGCGAGGTGAGAAATTTTGGAATTTCAATATAGTTTAAAACAAATTATGGATATTACTGGAGTAACAAAGCGAACATTACATTATTATGATGAGATTGGTTTATTAAAAGTACAAAAGAACGAAAATAATTATAGGGTTTATAATCAAAATGATTTAGTTAGACTTCAAAAAATATTATTACTTAAAAATTTAGATATGAGTATAAAAGAAATATATGAAGTTATTGATTATAATGATGAACAATTAAAATCTGTATTAGAAAATCAAAAAGTGAGTCTAACTCAAAAAATAAATAATTTAGAAAATTCGAGAATAGCAATTGAAAAATTCATTAATAATATACCAATTGTAGAAATTGAAGAATTGAATCATGTACCTTACAAACAATATCAAGAAGAAGCAAAGATAAAATATGAAAATTTAGATGTTTACAAAACGTATACTAATAAACATAATGATCAATTACTTTCAAATAAAGAAAATATAGAAAGATTAGATCAAATTTTTGAAAAGTTTAATGGCTTAGCATTAAATAAAGTTAATATTAGTGAAATGAAAGATGTTGTATATGAGTGGAAAGAACTGATGAATCTATATACTCATTTTGATAATGAATTACTATGTTTGATTGCTGACACTTATCATAACGATGTGAGATTCAAAAATTATTTCAAGAAATTTAATAATCCTCAGCTTACCCGTTTCATATCTAAAGCCGTCAATTATCATTTATCGCAAGTTCAATAATAAAATAAAAGCACTTCTCGAAAAAGTCGGGAAGTGCTTGTTAATTTTAACTATTCAGTTGGTCAATGACTTCAACCATATCCTCATTGATGACAAGTGAGGCATCATTGTCATAAGGAGTTGCATCTTTATTGATAATAACTAGATTGTCACCTTTAAAATTTGATACTAATCCAGCAGCAGGTTGCACAACTAGTGAAGTACCAAGTACAACCAACGCATCTGCATTTTCGATTTTTTGTAATGCATTCATAATCACTGATTGGTCCAACATTTCACCATACAGAACAATGTCAGGTCTAATAGTACTACCACATGCGTCACATTGTTTTAACTGTCTATCAAGCACGTCTTTTTTAGTGTATGACTTATGACATTTAGGACAATAGAATCTGTTTAATGTTCCATGTAATTCATCAACATGCTTACTGCCTGCATCTGAATGAAATCCATCAATATTTTGAGTAATAACCCCTAGAGATTGACCGTTGTGTTCTAAATGAGCAATCCATTCATGTACACTATTAGGTAATTTATCAGCATAAATTAATCTTTTATGACAAAAATTGATAAATCCATCAGGATCGTCTTCAAAATAATCATGGCTTAATAGATATTCTGGTGAATAGCCGTCTTTTGAAATTTCATCAAATAGGCCTCCCATAGATCTGAAATCTGGAACGCCACTTGCTACAGATACACCAGCACCCGTAAAGAATACAATTTTCTCAGAGTTATCAATTAGTTGTTTTAAACTTTCAATTTTATTATTCAAAAATACACCTTCTTGTAAAAAATAGATTATACAGCATATCACTTTTAACATATGACTTCTTTACATTTATATATTATAGTAATAATGTTAAAGATATTGAAGTGATTTTATACATACTATTAAAATACAGTTGAACAATGTATTTTGCATACAATTAAAATTAGTAAATGATTAGGTAGATTCAGTATTTTTACTATTGAATAATCATGAATATTGATAAAAGATGGAAATTGAATGATGACACTGGCCTAATGTAAGGAGGTATTTATTTAGTGAATAAGCACGAACGTTTAGATGAGATTGCTAAGCTAGTCAATAAAAAAGGAACAGTGAGGACCAATGAAATCGTTGAAGGTTTAAATGTTTCTGATATGACAGTAAGAAGAGATTTAGTTGAATTAGAAAACCAAGGTGTTTTAACGAAAATACATGGTGGAGCACGTAGTAATTCAAATTTTCAATATAAAGAAATGTCACATAAAGAAAAGCACACACACCAAATTGAAGAAAAAAGATATATTGCTAAAAAAGCAGCCAGTTTAATTGAAGATGGTGATACATTATTTTTTGGACCAGGAACGACGATTGAAGTTCTTGCCGAAGAAATAAACCATCATTCTTTAACGTTGATAACAAATTGTTTGCCCGTTTATAAGATATTATTAGAGAAACAAACAACCAATTTCAGAGTTTATTTACTAGGTGGAGAAATGAGACATTTAACAGAAGCGTTTGTAGGTGAAATGGCAAACTCAGTATTAGAGAAGCTTCGTTTTTGTAAAATGTTTTTTAGTAGTAATGGTGTTAATAAAGGTAGTGTTATGACGTCTTCTTTAGATGAAGCCTACACACAGCAACTTGCAGTAGAACATTCAGTTGAAAAATATTTACTAGTAGATCATACCAAAATAGGAAAAAATGATTTTACTTCAATTTGTCACTTGGATGATCTGACCGCAGTTATAATGGATAATCAAGATCAAGAGAAGCTAGAACAAATTAAAACATATATAGAAGTAGTAGAATAATATATTACTTTCAGAATAAATGACCTCGAATCAAACGATTCGAGGTTTTTTGTTTGAAATAATTACTTATTAAACGAATTTCAACATAATAAAACATTTTTCTGTGAAAAATCGAATATTTAGCTACAAATGTTTGGAAAAGTGTTTAATTCAAACAAAATACAAACATATTATGTTGAATTTATGTTGGTTTAAGTTTATAATTTAAACGTAAAGATTTGAAAGCCTTTTCTTTAAATATATATAAGATGCTTTTAATGACTATATTTGATAAGGAGAATTGCTATGACAATCATAATTGGATCAGATGTGGATGGTAAGCGTTTAAAAGATTTAATTAAAACATATTTAGTAGAAAGTAATTTTGATATTTTAGACGTTACTGAAGGTAAAGATTTAGATTTTGTAGATTCTACACTTGCCATTGCTAAAGAAGTACAAAAGAATGATGACAATTTAGGAATCGCAATTGATGCGTTCGGAGTTGGGAGCTTTATGGTTGCTACAAAAATTAAAGGTATGATCGCTGCGGAAGTGTCAGATGAAAGATCTGCATATATGACAAGAGGTCATAATAACTCAAAAATGATTACGTTAGGTTCAGAAATCGTAGGGGACACATTGGCACAAAATGTAGTTAAAGGTTTTGTTAATGGACACTACGATGGCGGGCGTCACCAAATACGCGTAGATATGCTTAATAAAATGTGCTAATTAGAGGAGGATTAACAATGAAAATAGCATTAGGTTGCGATCATATTGTAACTGATACAAAAATGGAAGTTTCACAGTTTTTGAAATCAAAAGGTCACGAAGTTATCGATGTAGGAACATATGATTTCGCGCGAACTCATTACCCAATTTTTGGTAAAAAAGTGGGTGAACAAGTAACAAGTGGGAATGCGGATCTAGGTATTTGTATTTGTGGAACTGGTGTTGGTATAAACAATGCAGTTAATAAAGTACCAGGTGTTAGAGCCGCACTTGTAAGAGATATGACTTCTGCCCTCTATGCCAAGGAAGAGCTAAATGCAAATGTCATTGGTTTTGGAGGTAAAATCATTAGTGAACTTTTAATGTGTGACATTATCGAAGCCTTCATTGAAGCAGAGTATAAACCTTCTGAAAAAAATGAAAAATTAATTGCGAAAATTAAACATTTAGAAACACATAACGAAGACCAAACGAACCCTAATTTCTTTAATGAATTTTTAGAAAAATGGGATAAAGGCGAATATCACGATTAAAGGAAGACACATATGATATTAACACTAACTTTAAATCCGTCTGTAGATATTTCATATGCTATTGAAGATTTTCAGCTTGATACTGTGAATCGAGTATCGAACATTGATAAAACTGCTGGCGGAAAAGGACTCAATGTAACTCGAGTATTGAATCAACTAAACGAATCAGTTATAGCTAGTGGATTAATCGGTGGTCAACTGGGCGAATTTATTGAACAACAATTAGAAGACTCACATATTAAACATTCTTTTTTCAAAATTAAAGATGTTACTAGAAATTGTATTGCTATTTTACATCAAGGTAAGCAAACGGAAATTTTGGAAAAAGGGCCAACTATTAGTAAAAAAGAAGGACAAAACTTCTTAGAACACGTTGATGAATTGATTCGACAAACTAAAGTGGTTGTTATTTCAGGAAGTCTACCTAAAGGTTTAAATAACAATTACTATTTGAAGATTATTGGAAAATGTCATGATGAACAGGTTCCATTAATACTAGATAGCTCTGGAGAAACATTAGTATCTTCTTTAAAAGGATTACATAAGCCAACTGTTATAAAACCCAATATTGATGAACTATATTAGTTATTAGGTCAACCTGTTGATGAAAGTATAGATGGGCTAAAACAAGCAGTAAATGATTCATTATTCAAAGATATAGAATGGGTCATTGTTTCATTAGGAGCAAAGGGTATGTTCGCTAAGCATCATAATCAATATTACAAAGTCAACATACCTTCTATTAAAGTATTAAATCCAGTTGGTTCTGGAGATTCTACAGTTGCCGGTATAGCTTCTGCATTGTTAAACAATGAAAGTGATGATGAACTTCTCAAAAAAGCTAACACCTTAGGTATGCTCAATGCTTAAGAATCACGTACAGGATATGTCAATATCAAAAACTATGACGAATTATATCATCAAATTGAATTATTAGAGGTGTAAATAATGGTAAAAACTCAAAATAAAACGACAGCAATTTCACAATTAAGTAATGAAAATGGTGTTATTTCAGCATTAGCATTTGACCAACGTGGTGCTTTAAAGCTAATGATGTCTAAATTCCAAACAACTGAACCAACAGTTGAACAAATTGAAAAATTAAAAGTACTTGTAGCTGAAGAACTTACACAATATGCATCATCTATTTTATTAGACCCAGAATATGGTTTACCAGCTACTGAAGCTAGAAATAAAAACTGCGGATTATTATTAGCATATGAAAAAACAGGTTATGACGTAAATGCTAAAGGTCGCTTACCTGACTGTTTAGTTGAATGGTCAGCTAAACGTTTAAAAGAACAAGGCGCGGATGCAGTCAAATTCTTACTTTACTACGACGTTGATGATGATGAGTATATCAATGTTCAAAAACAAGCATATATTGAAAGAATTGGTTCTGAATGCGTTGCAGAAGACATCCCATTTTTCTTAGAAGTTTTATCATATGATGACAATATTTCAGATAATAGCAGTGTTGAATACGCAAAAGTTAAACCTAGAAAGGTTAACGAAGCTATGAAATTGTTCTCTGAACCACGTTTTAACGTGGACGTACTAAAAGTTGAAGTACCAGTAAATATGAAATATGTTGAAGGATTTGCTGATGGAGAAGTTGTTTATAGCAAAGAAGAAGCGGCTCAACATTTTAGAAATCAAGAAGCATCAACGAATCTTCCATACATTTATTTAAGTGCAGGTGTTTCTGCAGAATTATTCCAAGAAACATTAAAATTTGCACATGAATCAGGGGCTAAATTTAATGGTGTACTATGCGGCCGTGCAACATGGGCTGGTGCAGTTCAAGTATATATTGAACAAGGTGAAGCCGCTGCACGTGAATGGTTAAGAACAACAGGATTTAAAAATATAGATGATCTTAACAAAGTACTAACTCAAACAGCGACATCTTGGAAATAACATAATTTAAATTGAGGGGAGTATATCGCTCATGAATAGAGAAGAAGTACAATTAATTGGTTTTGAAATAGTTGCTTTTGCAGGAGATGCACGGTCTAAATTTTTAGAAGCATTGACTGCTGCACAAAATAAAGACTTCGATAAAGCTGAAGCTTTAATTGAAGAAGGAAAAGGTCTTATTGCAGACGCGCACAAAGCACAAACAAGTCTTTTGGCTAAAGAAGCCCAAGGAGAGGATATCGCATATAGTGTGACAATGATGCATGGTCAAGACCATTTAATGACAACTATATTATTAAAAGATGTGATGTCACATTTAATTGAATTATATAAAAGAGGGTGAAGACCTTGATGAAAAAGTTAATTGCTCAAATTGAAAAGGGTAAACCATTTTTTGAAAAGTTATCGAGAAATATTTATTTAAGAGCCATTCGTGATGGCTTTATATCAGCAATGCCTGTTATTTTATTTTCAAGTTTATTCCTATTGATTGCATTTGTACCGAATGTATTTGGCTTTAAGTGGGATAAAGAGATGGAAGGCATTTTAATGAAGCCTTATAACTACACAATGGGTCTTGTAGCATTATTAGTTGCTGGAACAACTGCCAAATCTTTAACAGATTCATATAACCGCAAGTTAGAAAGTACGAATCAAATTAACTTTATTTCTACTATGCTTGCGTCAATTTGTGGATTTTTATTCTTAGCAGCAGATCCTGCTAAAGAAGGTGGATTCTTAAACGCATTTTTAGGAACAAAAGGTTTATTAACAGCGTTTATTTCTGCATTTGTAACTGTTATTGTTTATAACTTCTTTATTAAACGTAATATTACTATCAAAATGCCTAAAGAAGTACCTCCAAACATATCTCAAGTATTTAAAGATATTTTTCCATTTTCAGCAGTCATTTTAATTCTTTATGGATTTGATTTAACTGTTAGAGCAACAATCGAAACTAATGTTGCAGCAGCGGTTCTTAAAGTATTCGAACCATTATTTACTGCAGCAAACGGATGGATTGGAATCACAATTATCTTTGGTGCATTTGCTTTGTTCTGGTTTGTTGGTATACATGGTCCATCTATTGTAGAAACAGCTATTGCAGCTATTACATATGCAAACATTGAAGCAAACTTTAAGTTAAATCAAGGGGGTGAACACGCAGACAATGTTATTACCTCTGGTACTCAAATGTTTATCGTAACTATGGGTGGTACAGGTGCAACATTAGTAGTTCCATTTATGTTTATGTGGATAGCAAAATCTAAACGAAACAGAGCTATTGGTCGTGCGTCAGTGGTACCTACATTCTTTGGTGTTAACGAACCAATTTTATTTGGTGCACCTTTAGTATTAAACCCTGTATTCTTTATTCCTTTTGTTTTAACACCAATTGTTAACGTATGGATCTTTAAATTTTTCGTAGATGTATTAGGGATGAATAGTTTTTCTGTTAATTTACCGTGGACTACACCGGCACCTTTAGGTATCGTCATGGGTACACAATTTGCATTATTATCATTTGTCTTAGCATTAGTATTAATTATTGTGGATATTATTATTTATTATCCATTCTTAAAAGTTTATGATAATGAAATTTTAGAAGAAGAAGCTGGTAATAAAGAAAGTAATAGCGAATTACAAGATAAAGTAGCAGCTAACTTTGATACTAAAAAAGCAGATGCAATATTAGCTTCACATTCTAATAGAGAAGCAGAGTCAACACCTGACTTAACTAATAATATTACAGAACAAACGAATGTATTAGTCCTTTGTGCTGGGGGAGGAACAAGTGGATTACTAGCTAATGCACTTAATAAAGCAGCAGAAGAATATCATGTTCCAGTTAAAGCAGCTGCTGGAGGATATGGTGCACATAACGATATTATGAAAGATTATCAATTAATCATTTTAGCACCTCAAGTAGCATCCAATTTTGAAGATATTAAACAAGACACTGATAAATTAGGTATTAAATTAGTTAAAACTCAAGGTGTCGAATACATTAATTTAACACGTGATGGACAAGCAGCATTAGCATTTGTACAAAAACAATTTGAAAATTAGATAGGAGCGTTTTTCATAATGACTAAACAATTACCTGAAGATTTTATTTTTGGTGGAGCGACTGCCGCATATCAAGCAGAAGGAGCAACTCAAACTGATGGTAAAGGACGTGTTGCATGGGATACTTATCTAGAAGAAAATTACTGGTATACTGCTGAACCAGCAAGTGATTTTTATCATCGATACCCAATTGATTTAGAATTAAGTGAAAAGTTTGGTGTTAATGGTATCCGTATATCAATTGCATGGTCAAGAATTTTTCCTAAAGGATTTGGCGAAGTTAATCCAAAAGGAGTAGAATACTATCATAATTTATTCAAAGAATGCCATAAACGTCATGTAGAGCCATTTGTTACGTTACATCATTTTGATACGCCAGAAGTATTGCATAAAGATGGTGATTTTTTAAACCGTAAAACCATTGAATATTTTGTAGATTATGCTGAATATTGTTTCAAAGAGTTTCCAGAAGTAAAATACTGGACTACTTTTAATGAAATTGGACCTATTGGTGATGGACAATACTTAGTTGGAAAATTCCCACCAGGAATTACATACGATTTCGGAAAAGTATTTCAATCACATCATAATATGATGGTTGCACATGCTAAAGCAGTAAAGTTATTTAAAGATGGTGGTTATAAAGGAGAAATTGGTGTTGTACATGCATTGCCGACTAAATATCCATTAAATCCTAACAACCCAGAAGACGTTAGAGCAGCAGAATTAGAAGACATCATTCACAATAAATTTATTTTAGATGCAACATATTTAGGTAAATATTCAAGAGAAACTATGGAAGGTGTTCAACATATTTTAGCTGTTAATGGTGGTAAATTAGATATTAAAGAAGAAGATTATCAAATCTTAGACGCTGCTAAAGATTTAAATGACTTTTTAGGTATCAATTACTACATGAGTGACTGGATGAAAGCTTATGATGGTGAATGTCTCATCACACATAATTCAACTGGAGATAAAGGTGGATCAAAATACCAATTAAAAGGTGTTGGTCAAAGAGAATTTGATGTCGATGTACCTAGAACGGACTGGGATTGGATGATTTATCCTCAAGGTTTATATGATCAAATTATGAGAGTTGTAAAAGATTATCCGAATTATCATAAAATCTATATCACTGAAAATGGATTAGGCTATAAAGATGAATTTATTGAATCTGAAAAAACAGTTTATGATGATGCTAGAATTGACTACATTAAGCAACATCTAAATGTTATTGCTGATGCAATTAAAGATGGCGCTAATGTAAAAGGTTATTTCTTATGGTCATTAATGGATGTATTCTCATGGTCAAATGGTTATGAAAAACGATATGGATTATTCTATGTAGATTTTGACACACAAGAACGTTATCCGAAGAAAAGCGCATATTGGTATAAACAAGTAGCTGAAACAAGAGAAATAAAATAACCTATAAGAACAAGGTGTATTTAAAATAATGCGCCTTGTTTTTATGTGCGGTGGTTGTAAAAATACTATATACTAATAGAATATATAAAATAGAAGAGGTAATCTAATGAAAGCAAAATGGCTATTAATTATAAGTATTTTAATCATCGCATTCATTGCAATTGCTACAGTGATGATTACACGTCAACATCATTCTACTAAAGTAAACGATCAACGTTTTATAAAAAGTCATACGGCTACTATCTTTTTACATGGATATGGTGGAAGCGAAAAGTCTGAAACGTTTATGGTAAAACAAGCAACTCAACAGGGTGTAACCCAAAATGTAATTACAGCTAAGGTAGATAGCAATGGTGAAGTTAACTTCAAAGGACATATGAAGTCAAAAGCTATAAACCCTATTATTAAAATAGAATTGGAAGATAATAAAAATGGGGACACATCACAAAACGCAAAAAATATTAAAAATGTTTTATCCCAATTAAAGTCAAAATATGAAATAAAGAAATACAATTTCGTAGGTCATTCAATGGGCAACTTATCCTTTGCATATTTCATGAAAATGTATGGTACAGATAAAAAGTTACCACAATTAAATAAAGAGGTTAATATAGCAGGTACTTTTAACGGCGTATTAAATCTAAATGAAAAAGTAAATGAAATTAGCGTTGATAAAAATGGTAAGCCAAACAAAATGACTGATAATTTTAAAGAATTATTACCGCTGAAAAATATTTATAAAAATAAAGATATCAAGGTATTGAATATATATGGAGATTTAAAAGACGGCACACATTCGGATGGACGTGTCTCTAATAGTTCATCAAAGTCACTTCAATACTTAATTGGTAATAGTGTTAAAAGTTATAAAGAATCTAAATATACAGGTAAATCTGCTCAACATAGTCAATTACACGAAAATAAAAAAGTTGCCGATGAAATCGTAGAATTTTTATGGGCTAAATAAAAAAAGGTACAGTTTCTAACTGATATGAATTCGTACTTAATTGTTAGAATTAAACGGTTAAGTCGAAAACAGCTAGAGATTGTACTTTTTTATATTTTTTAAGAAATCAGTAACACGATTCATTCTTAATTTAAAATTTTATTTTCTTATACAATTAAGTTGGCATGATTTAGACATCTTGAATTGAGGTATTTAAATATTATCAATAATTAAAAAGGATGATTTCATGGATAATAAACAAATTATTTTTAATAAATACCCTGAAGGTATGCCACAAGATGATACATTCAAATATGAAGACATAGATATTACTGAGCCTAAAAATGGTGAAGTACAACTAAAAACATTATATATTTCAGTGGATCCATATATGCGTGGAAGAATGTCTAAAGGAGATTCTTATGTTCAACCATTTGAAATAGGACAAACTATAGAAAGTCATGTTGTAGCACAAGTAACTGCATCACAAGTAGATGGATTTAAACAAGGTGATATTGTTACCGGCGTATTACCATGGAAAAAATATAATACTGTAACTAGTGATAAAGTACGAGTTGTACCATCTACAGAGGTACCGCTAGAATTATATTTAAGTGTATTAGGTATGCCAGGACAAACTGGTTATCATGGGTTATTAGATATCGGTCGTCCACAAGAAGGTGAAACCGTTGTTGTATCAGCGGCATCTGGAGCGGTCGGTTCTGTTGTAGGTCAAATTGCTAAAATTAAAGGATGCCGCGTTGTTGGTATTGCTGGTGGATCAGAAAAAGTATCTTACCTAACAGACACATTAGGATTTGATGCAGGTATTGATTATAAAGACAATCAATTTTCAAGTAATCTAGAACAAATATTACCTGATGGCGTTGATGTATATTATGAAAACGTTGGCGGCCAAATTAGTGATGAAGTATTCAAACATTTAAATCGTCATGCGCGTATACCTGTATGTGGTTCTATATCTGCATATAATCATCCTGAGGAAGACATTGGTCCAAGAATTCAAGGAACATTAGTGAAAAAACAAGCTATGATGAGAGGATTCTTAGTAGCCGAATTTGCCGATGATTTCAAAAATGCAAGTGAACAATTAGCAGAGTGGGTACAACAAGGTAAAATTAAAACACAAACATCAGTTGAAGAAGGTTTTGATAAAGTTCCTAATGCTTTCAGAAACTTATTTACTGGAGATAACTTCGGTAAGCAAGTAATTAAAGTAGCAGATGTTGAATAAATTCTTTAAAATTAAAAGAAAACAAAACTCATATTTATTTATAAATATTGATAGAGGTGGCTTAATATGAAAGCAATAGGATTTGAAAAACCATTTACTTTAGATCAAGGTAATCAGTTTAAAACTTTTCAGTTGAATACACCCTCACCTTCAGGACATGATATTTTAGTGAAAGTACAAAGTATAAGTGTCAACCCAGTTGATACGAAACAAAGACTGTTGCCTGTCGAACAATCACCTAGAATACTAGGCTTTGATGCAGTTGGCACCGTTGAAGCTGTTGGAAATGAGGTCACAATGTTCAAAGTAGGAGACACTTTAATGTATTCTGGTTCACCGAATCAACATGGTTCTAATGCTGAATATCAATTGATACAAGAAAACTTAGTTGCACACGCACCTAATAATATTTCAGCTGAACAATCAACGAGTTTGCCTTTAACAGGGCTCACTGCATCAGAAACATTATTTGACTGCTTTAATATCTCATATAATCCAGACGATAATAAAGATAAGTCTTTATTGATTATTAATGGTGCAGGTGGAGTTGGAAGTATCACTATACAAATAGCTAAATATTACGGATTACATGTGATAACAACTGCATCTAGAGAAGAAACCCAAAAATGGTGTTATGATTTGGGCGCTGATATTGTTTTAAATCATAAAGAAGATTTAAAACAACAACTGATAGAACATGATATTAATGAAGTAGATTATATCTTCTGTACATTTAATACTGATATGTATTATGAAAAAATGATTGATATGATTAAACCACGAGGTCATATTGCAACTATAGTAGCCTTTAATGATAAACAAGATTTAAACTTACTTAAGCCTAAAAGCATTACGTTCTCACATGAATTTATGTTTGCTAGACCTATTCATCAAACAAACGACATGATTAAACATCATGAATATTTAAAAGATATAGCTATTAAAGTAGAACAGGGACATTATCAACCAACTACGACACAAGTATTAAATGGTCTAACTGAAGATAATTTATATAAAGCGCATCAAATATTAGAGAGTCAATCAATGATAGGTAAGTTAGTCATTAATATTTAAATTGAATAAAAATAAGTTGACTAAAGGAAAGTCGATTGAATATCACGAGTATTCAATCGACTTCTTTAGTTAATATATGGTTTAAAGATTATATTATGAAATAATAGTAAAACGTATTTGTTCTATTAGTAATTAATAATACTAAAGATAAAAAATATTTTAAGATTTTTTGAAATAAACGTTTTCAATAACAATTAATTGGGAATAAAGCATATAAGTAGTACTTAATTAAATATTAAAACTGATAAATTAGTTTTAAATTATTGGTTTTACTTTATTTATGATAGGGTACTCATTTTGTGTGATACTAAAAAGTAAAATATTAATTGAGGAGGTGTCATACGAGGTGAAAAGACTTAAAAACTTTATCCTTGGCTTACTTATCGTAGTCATTGTTGGTTTCTTATTGTTTATGTATGTTAAAGACAGTCGTATTTCTCAATACCAAGACTACTTCTTACAATTCAATTGGTTCCAACCACTATTGATTGGGCTAGCAGGATTATTAATATTAATCGGTTTAATATTAGTATTAAGCATATTCAAACCTACGTATCGAAAACCTGGATTGTATAAAGAATTTGATGATGGACATGTATATGTATCAAGAAAAGCTGTTGAAAAAACTGTTTACGATACTATTGCAAAATACGATCAAGTTAGACAACCTAATGTTGTCTCAAAAATGTACAATAAGAAAAAGAAATCATTTATTGATATAAAAGCAGATTTCTTTGTTCCAAACAATGTACAAGCTACATCTTTAACAGAAAGTATTCGTTCAGATATTAAACAGAATGTTGAACACTTTACTGAAATGCCTGTAAGAAAATTAGAAGTAAACGTCAAAGATCAGAAAACTTCTGGTCCAAGAGTGTTGTAAGGGAGGGATATCATGGCTAACAATAATAACCAAAATGGACAAGACTCTACGCAACAGCTTATTAACATATTGAAAACTTTTAAATGGAGAATCATTGGATTTTTAGCATTTTTACTTATAGCTATATTATTCCTAACTTTAGGTTTTTGGAAAACAATCTTAATAATTGTTTTATGTTTAATAGGAATTGGTATTGGGTATATTAAAGACCGTACACAAGACTTTTTGAATTTTCTAAATAGATGGAGTTAACGTAA
Source organism: Staphylococcus sp. HMSC13A10 (assembly GCF_001808005.1). Taxonomy (NCBI): domain Bacteria; kingdom Bacillati; phylum Bacillota; class Bacilli; order Caryophanales; family Staphylococcaceae; genus Staphylococcus; species Staphylococcus sp. HMSC13A10. The sequence goes on from NZ_KV791880.1 coordinate 140,892, forward strand.
CTCTAGACATTTAAGATATTCATATTAACTTTTTATAAAACTAACAATTAAACATTTTATTGATAAAGGAGAATGCAAAATGGCAGTAGATAACAATAAAGCAAAACAAGCATACGATAACCAAACAGGTGTTAACGAAAAAGAAAAACAAGAACAACAAAAACAACAACAAGAAAATCAACAACCACAATTTGAAAATAAATTAACTTTCTCTGATGAAGTTGTTGAAAAAATCGCTGGTATCGCAGCTCGTGAAGTTAAAGGTATCTTAGACATGAAAGGCGGATTCACTGATAGCTTTACTAACGCTTTCTCAAGTGGTAATAACGTTACAACAGGTGTTTCTGTTGAAGTTGGCGAAAAACAAGCTGCAATCGACTTAAAAGTAATCTTAGAATATGGTGAATCAGCACCTAAAATCTTCCGTAAAGTAACAGACTTAGTTAAAGAACAAGTTAAATATATTACTGGTTTAGAAGTTGTAGAAGTTAACATGCAAGTTGACGATGTAATGACTAAAAAAGAATGGCAACAAAAACATGAAAAAGATAACAACCAAAACAACAACAATAACGACAGACAAGGTTTACAATAATCTGTCATTCAAGTTAGTTGGTTGAACAATCATTAAATAAAAGAATCCGAGAGACCTTCATATGAGTGTCTCTCGGATTTTTTTATTTGTTATATGGTTTATTAATAACAATCTGATAACCGTTATACATTCTATATATTAAACATGTAATGGATTGTTCACTTTGATATAAGTATATTCATGTGCTTCATCTTCTAAGCGCATTGTTGTAACACATTTATAATCAATCGTTTTGGCAAACATAACGTCTTTAATTTCTGAAATTCTTTCTTCTGAAATATGAGTAATATCGTTTAAAATTTGCTCTATGATAGTTGCAATATCTTTCCAAATATTTGCTTCTAAATCATTAGAATTTGATGATTGTGCAACAGTTAATACTAACTCACCTAAATGATTTTGTACTGTTGAATAGAATGCTTTATTAAATACAGTTGTTTTAGAGTTAGTTAAAATGCGAGATTTTTCATGAAAATCATCTGTTGAATATCCCATATCATTTAAATATGCTTTATCAATGCGTAATCCTTCAAAATCTCTTACATATAAGTGATTTAAAGAACCATCTTCATTAAAATGAACAATTGAATTTTGTAAATGTGCTTCAAGCGCAATTCCATATTTGGTTAATAGCGGCATTACAATACCTAAAAGCGCTTTACTATATTCTTTCATCCATGCTCGAGCAGCACTTTCATATGACGTATGTTGATAATGAGTTTGATATAACTTTATCAGAGATACGATTGGTGCTTCTGTATTGTATGGATAATAAGATACTAAACTAGATGGAATCATAGATATTATTCCATTTTTAAGTTGACTATTAATATTTGTTCTGAATAATGTACCTAGTTGTTCGCTACGTTCTGTTTGTAACGGATCTTGATCATGAGAATTATAAAAGTGAATGCCAGCAATTTCATCAACAATTGATGAATCATACGGTTTGAATGTTGCATCAGTATTTAAAATTTGATTTAAAATTTTTGTCATAAGAGGACCGTTATGTGTTGTTTGTTCAGACAATGTACGAATCTCGCCTGTGATATGAACATTGGTTGATAGTTTGATATGTGGATCACTATTAGGCGCTTTAGGCATTAAAGTTCTAAATGATAAACCGGCATAATAAGGTAAAGTATATTGTGATTTGATAATCATTTGTTGAGCAATTTCATCGTGATAATCTCGGTCTAGAACTTCATCATATTGCCAAGGGTGGACAATCATAACTTGATAATCATCTATATTAAGCTGATGATGTTGTTGCATTTCCTCTTGAAGTTTTTGATACATACTTGGGAACAATTGCTTAATAGTGTCGTTATATGACATTGATAATGATTGAACATTACAAAAACGATGATGTATCAGTATTACTTTAAGCGAAATAGGTTGTGAGAATTCTGATGAATACATAAATATTTCATTTGAATTCATACCTTTTCTCAATTTAGCACCGGGATGTAGTGGGTGACCTTCTATAACAGCTTGTTCAGATCGTAAATAGCTGTCCTCATCACTTTTTATAATGTCGAATAAAGTTCTTGACTCGTCTTGCATTGAATACGACTGGTAGCTCATTGCGAATATCATATTAGCCGCACTATTATTTAAATCATCTTTAAATTGATTACTTGCCTCATTATTTAATTCTGGTGCTTCAATTAATATCCAATCTAGAATATCATTTGGATGTTCTACGCGATGAAATGTCTGATTTGATTCTGTATTAGATTTATAAAAAAATGGACCTTTCACATCTACACGATTGAAAGCATGCTGACCACTAATAGGGGCATATAGTAATTTTTGTGCAGACTTAAATTCTATTTCTAAAACATTAGTAGTTTCGCAAGGTAAGGATTCAATTTTATCAGAATTAAGTATTCTACTATGATCATTACCATGAACAAGATTTTCTCTATGTATAGATGTAACTAATCGCTGTGTAACCTTATCGCGACCATTAGCAATTTGATTAATAAAATGGTTTGCCCATTCTGGATGTGATTGACTTAAGAAATCATATGCATCTTGCTCATCCTTAGTCATATATAAATTATTTTTATTTGTGTTTTTAATTGAATTCATATTTCACCTCTAAAAAAATATTTTACAAAAATTAATAAGATTTGTATAATCCATATTAATGATAATGATTATTATTATCAATTAAAAAGACAGGTGAAATTTATGGCAAAATTTTTCTTTTCCAGTTCATTTCTTCTGTTTTTGGGGAATTGGATTGGGCAAATCGGTCTCAACTGGTTTGTGCTTACTACATATCATAACGCAGTTTATTTAGGTTTAGTTAATTTTTGCCGACTCGTACCGATTTTGATATTAAGTGTATGGGCTGGTTCTATTGCTGATAAATATGATAAAGGAAATTTATTACGTATTACAATATCTTCATCATTTTTAGTTACAGCAATATTATGTGTATTAACTTATACCATCGATAATATTCCTGTGTATTTTATCTTAATATATGCTACGTTACGTGGAATGTTAAGTGCTGTTGAAACACCGGTTAGACAAGCCGTTTTACCAGAGTTATCTAATAAAATTACAACAACACAAGCTGTCTCATTCCACTCATTTATTATCAATATTTGCCGTTCAATTGGTCCTGCAATTGCTGGTGTTATATTAGCAGCTTATCATGCACCAACAACGTTTTTAGCCCAAGCACTTTGCTATCTCTTAGCAGTTGGTCTATGTATACCGATTCATATTAAAGCAACAGAATTAGGTAAAAATAATAAAGAGATGTCACTTAAAGTAGTGATGAATTATTTCAAACACAATTTAGAAGCAAGTAAAATCTTTATCACATCTCTATTAATTATGGCAACTGGTTTTTGTTATACGACAATTTTACCTGTTCTTACTAATCATGTATTTCCAGGTCAATCTGAAATATTTGGTATAGCTATGACTTGTTGTGCGGTAGGCGGTATTGTTGCCACTATTATTTTACCTAAAATACTTGATCATATTAATGCAGTCAAAATGTATTATTTGAGTTCTTTTCTATTTGGCTTAGCATTATTAGGAATTATTATTCACAATTTAGTTGTGATGTTTATTTGTATTTCGTTAATTGGATTGTTTAGTCAATGGGCAAGAACAACCAATAGAGTTTACTTCCAAAATAGTGTTAAGGATAACGAAAGGGGTAAGGTATTAAGTATTGTTATGATGGATCGCGGCATGATACCTTTAGGAAGTTTAATTATGAGCTTCTTTGCGGATCAATTCGGTGTATTAAATACATTTTTAATTATGAGCATTAGTACTGTAGCTATTTCAGTCATCTTTTACTTAATGCAACGAATTACTAAAATTGGAGGAATTTCATAATGGAGCGCAATGAATGGTTACTTGCGGATGAAAATATTCAGCATCGGATATTGAATGCAATCATCAAAGAACAGATATGTCCAGAAGATGCCAAAATAAATAAATCATTTGAAAACATTGAGTTACAATATCATGGCCGTGTATTAACTGGCCGTATTTTAAGAAAAAGTATGTTGGAAAGATATGTATTTGATGGACAGTTTACATATCAATGTGCTGAACAAAAAATCCAAATTAGTAACCTAGAACAGCTACTAAAAATATTAAATGACCAATTTGATATCAAAATATCTGATCGTTTATACCGAGAATTAATTCATAGTAGAGACAGTTTTGTCGAAACATATAAACAATTCAATAATAGAAAATCACTTATACATCAGAGTATGAAATTTTCTATGTTACCAGATACTATAAACTTTTTTACTTGGTTACAACATTTAAATGATAATGATACTACTGATGATTTAAGTTATTCAGAAAGTTTAGTTATTGAAGGACATCCAACTCACCCTCTAACTAAAACGAAATTACCGCTGACTAAGGATGAGGTTCGTAGATATTCACCGGAATTCGAAAAAATTATACCATTACATATTATGCTAGTTTCTTCTTCGAAAATGGTTACGACATCCATGGAAGGGGATGACCAATTTATAATAAATAATGTCATCCCAGAATTAAAAGATAAAATACAACATTTTTTAAATCCTTTTGATTTGAATGTGGATGACTATAGAGCAATATTTGTCCACCCTTGGCAGTATGACCATGTGATTGGAGATAAATTTAAAACGTGGATAAGTGAAAAAATATTAATCCCAACTCCATTTACAGTAGATTCAAAAGCAACATTATCATTTAGAACTATGGAATTATTAAAACGACCTTTCCATGTTAAGCTTCCAGTAAATGTTCAAGCTACTAGTGCTGTACGAACTGTATCTACTGTAACAACTGTAGATGGTCCGAAATTAAGTTATGCATTACAAGATATGCTGAATATTTATCCTGAGTTAAAAGTAGCTGCAGAACCATTTGGAGAATATATTAATACAGATCCTGATTTAGCTCGACAACTCGCTTGTATTATTCGAGAAAAACCAGAATTAAATCAAGTAGGTTCAACGATTGTCAGTGCGAGTTTAGTTAATCGTAATCCAGTTGATCTTGAAGTGGTTGTAGATAGTTATATTAAATGGCTGGACAATGAACTTACTAAAGATAATATTGAACGTTTTATGCGTGAATATACACGTACTTTAGTGAAACCACTCATTGCGTATATTCAAGATTACGGTATTGCATTAGAAGCTCATATGCAAAATACAATAGTTAATCTTGGGCCTGACTATCAAATTACATTTTTAGTAAGAGATCTAGGTGGATCACGTATAGATATCAAAACGCTTCAGCAAAAATTACCGCACATTGAAATAACAAATGAAAGTTTAATAGCTGAAAATATTGAAGCGGTTATAGCTAAATTCCAACATGCAGTGATTCAAAATCAATTGGCTGAATTAATCCATCATTTTAATCAATATGATTTTGTTAATGAGAATATCTTATTTAAGATTGTGCAACAAGAAGTAGAATCAGCTATTGATAGTAATAAAAATCATGCGCATGCATTATATCAAGTACTATTTGGTTCAACGATTTCAGTTAAAGCATTATTAAGTATGAGAATGGAAAATAAAGTTAAAAAGTATTTAAATACAGAATTAGACAATCCAATAAAAAAAGAGGTGTAGTACATGGCAAATTTAAAAATAAATTTATCAAAAATACAATATAATGCCAAAGTACTTCAAACAATTTTAGATTCTAAGCAAATACATTTTACACCAGTGATTAAATCTATAGCTGGAGATAGACAAATTGTACAAAAATTAATTGATTTAGGAATCACACATTTCGCAGATTCCAGATTAGAAAATATCAGTCAATTAAATGATTTTAATTGTTCTTATACTATATTGCGATCCACAAAACAATCTAAGTTAGCTGACATGATTCAATGTACAAAAATAAGTATACAAACTGAATTAAACACTATTTTTGAAATCAATCGTATTGCTAAAAAACTAAATATAAAACATCAAGTGATTTTAATGGTTGATTGGAAAGATGGTAGAGAAGGCATATTAACTTATGATGTCGTAAAATATATTGAACAAATTTTACAACTATCTCATATTCAATTGGTAGGAGTATCATTTAACTTCATGTGTTTCAAATCAAAATTACCAATTGAAGATGATGTGTTTATGATTAATAAATTTGTTAGTGCTATAGAACGAGAATTAGGTTACCGTATGACCATAGTTTCAGGTGGCAACTCAAGTATGTTACCGTTAACAATGTATAATGATTTAGGTAAAATAAATGAATTACGAATAGGAGAAACACTATTTAGAGGTGTCGATACTACTACAGATAGAGCAGTAGCACATTTATATCAAAATACCATTGTACTCGAAGCGGAAGTTATAGAAATTAAACCACGTTTAAATCACATAACAAATCAATCATATTTACAAGCTATTGTTGATATTGGATATATAGATACAGATACTACTCACATTACTCCGATAGCAAATGATATTCATATATTAGGTGCGTCTAGTGACCATTTAATGATTGATTTAAATAATCAGGATCATTATCAAGTAGGTGATATGATTCAATTCGAATTAAGTTATGAAGCATTATCACGCTCAATGTATAATAAAAATCTTGAAAAAGTTTATATACTAGATTCAAAAGTAGAAACCCTCATAGAAAGTTTTAATCAGTCTTTATGTTCAATGCATAAATCATAATTAAATATAAATTTTAATAATTAAGAGTACCGACACATGCAAACTTAGTTAAATTTGCACACAGTGTTGATTACTCTTTTTTTATTCTCCTAAAAAATCCAATTCCATCAAATTATTAATACGAAAAGTAATATATATTTTAAATGTATTCAGAGGACTCAAATTAATTTAAAAAATTATAAAAAGTATGTTGACAATGATAATCGTTATCAATAAACTGTTATATGAAAGCATATACATACAATAAGGAGTGGAATCATGAAGGGAATAAAGATTTTTAGCATAATTGGCATATTATTTGCTTTAATTTTAGTTACTGCCTGTGGAAATAACGACAGTTCAAATAGCTCTAGTAGTAAAGAACCTAAAGATGGTGTGAAAATTAAACACGCTGAGGGCACTACTAAAGTACCTAAGCATCCTAAACGAGTAGTTGTACTTGAATACTCATTTGTTGATGCATTAGCAGCATTGAATGTAAAACCAGTGGGTATTGCTGATGATAATAAAAAAGAACGTATTATCAAACCACTTAGAGATAAAATTGGAAATTATACTTCAGTAGGTACACGTAAACAACCTAACTTAGAAAAAATTAGTAAATTAAAACCAGATTTAATCATTGCAGATAGCAACAGACATAAAGGTATCTACAAAGATTTAAGTAAAATTGCGCCGACAATAGAATTGAAAAGCTTTGATGGTGACTACGATGATAATATAGATGCTTTCAAAACAATCGCTAAAGCACTAGGTAAAGAAAAACAAGGTGACAAACGTTTAGAAGAACATGACAAGAAAATTGCTAAGTACAAAAAAGAAATTAAATTCAACAAAGATGAAAAAGTATTACCAGCTGTAGCAGCAAAATCAAGTTTCTTAGGACATCCAAGTGAATCATATGTAGGTCAGTTCTTAAAAGAATTAGGATTCAAAGAAGCCTTAACTCCTAAAGTAACTAAAGGTTTAAGTAAATACTTAAAAGGACCTTATCTTGAAATGAGTTCTGAAACATTATTAGATGTTAATCCTGGACGTATGTTTGTTATGACTGATAAAGCAAGTCCAGATGAACCAACATTCAAAAAAATGCAAAAAGATCCAGTTTGGAAAAAATTAGATGCAGTTAAACATGATCGAGTAAGTGTTGTAGACAGAGACCTATGGGCAAGAGCGCGTGGTTTAATTTCTTCTGAAGAAATGGCTAAAGAATTAGTAGAAATTTCTAAAAAGGATCAAAATAAAGAAGATAAGTAAGGTGGAAAATTATGACTATGAAGCATCAAAGTAGTCAATCCGCTATATTACAAAATAAAAGAAAACGCACTACACTCACATATATTGTGAGTGTGTGCTTTCTTTTTATTTGTATTTATTTAAATTTAGCGATTGGTTCTTCTCATATAGTATTTAAAGATATTGTTCATTATATTACAGGACATACGGATACGGAACAGACATTTTTAATACATAATTCAAGAATGCCTCGTATGTTAGCAGGATTATTAATAGGTGGCGCTTTAGGTCTAGCAGGACTATTAATGCAATCTATAACTCGAAATCCCTTAGCGTCACCACAAATATTTGGTGTTAATGGTGGGGCATCTTTTGTCATTGTACTAATCACTGTTCTTATGCCAGCTCTTGAAAATTATTCAATGATATTAGCAATGATTGGTGCATTTCTAGGTGGTTTAACCGTGTATACTTTGTCAGGTTCAACTAGATCTATGACACCAGTCAAACTTGCACTAGCTGGTATGGCAGTCCATCTATTTTTTAGTAGTATGACACAAGGTATTATCTTATTAAATGAAGATTCAAACTCATCTGTTATGTTTTGGTTAGTAGGTTCATTGTCTGGCGTGAAATGGCCAGAAATTATTGTCATTTCACCATGGTTAATTGTAGCAATGATTATCACTATGCTTATGGGACGTCAATTAACAATCATGGAATTAGGTGATGATATTGCTAAAGGACTAGGTCAGAAAATTCAAATCGTTAGATTAATATTAGGTTTATTAGTTGTTATATTAGCAGGTTTATCAGTATCAATTGCTGGTCCAATAGGTTTTGTAGGGTTAATTGTGCCACACATAGTAAAACGTTATATCAATAATAACTATATTTTAATGATTCCGCTCACTATAATCATTGGTGCAGATTTATTATTATTCTCAGATGTGTTATCAAGACTAGTCACTTATCCATTTGAGTCACCTGTAGGTATAGTAACTTCTTTCGTTGGTGCATTTTACTTCTTATTAATTACTGTTAGAGGGGTGAAACGCATATGACAAAAAAGAAGCATATGATTAGATATAGCATTGTATTTATACTATTAATACTAAGTACTTTATTTAGTTTGTGTGTGGGTTCAGTAATCGTTAATCCTATTGAAGCAATACAAGGTATATTTACACAAGATAATTTTATTTTGAATGAGTATAGAATTCCAAGAACTTTATTGGGATTGATTATCGGATGTAGTTTAGCGATATCAGGTGCAGTAATTCAAGGCGTTGTTAGAAACCCTCTTGCTTCTCCTGATGTAATAGGTATATCTAAAGGTGCAAGTTTAGCAGCAGTCATTATCATTATGCTATTTCCATCAGCACCCTTAGCAGTATTGCCAATCGGATCGTTCTTTGGCGCATTAATCATTAGTTTGATTTTATCATTCTTGATTTCTAAATTTGATGTCAAAGGTTCTAACTTAGCTTTAATTGGTTTAGCTATTGGTGCCATTTGTACAGCTATCGTACAATTTTTATTAATTAGAAATCCTATGGATGCAAATAATGCATTAGTATGGTTAACAGGAAGTTTATATGGACATAATATTTCGAACTTTTTATCTATTGTTCCTTGGTTTGTAATTACACTTCCAATTATTCTAATTCTTAGTTATCAATTAGATATTTTAGGTTTAGGAGATAACGTTGCTTTAGCTTTAGGTGCAAGAGTCAAACTGCTAAAAATGGTGTTACTTATTTTATCTGTAATGTTAGCAGGAGCTTCTATTGCAGTTGTGGGTGGTATTAGCTTCTTAGGTTTAATTTCACCACATATTGCTAGACAACTAGTCGGACATAAAAATATGCATGTTGTTATTATGTCAGGTTTTATTGGAGCAATATTATTAACATTTGGCGATGGTTTAGCACGAGGTATACATCCACCGTTAGATATTCCTGTGGGTGTCATTATCGCAATCATCGGTGCGCCATATTTCTTATTCCTATTAAGAAATATGTAATAATGAACGAACAGTACAGCATAAATTAATAAGATGCACCAAGCAGCATCGTATGATGTTGCTTGGTGCATTTTCAATTTAAAGTTAATCATACGTTGATTGTTAATGGATAAATAATAATAATAATTAGCGGAATGTCATTGCACTTTGAACATAAATCGAGTATAGTTATAAATACTTAATTATTCATAAAAGTATATATATATTAATAAAACATTCAATGATTTTATTGAAATGGATGAATACATAAAATTGCAATTATAAATAGAGAGAAATGGATGACATAAAATGAATGGACACACTAAGCAAGAGATTATTAAAGGTAGAATAAAATTTATTACAATGTCGCTTATCGGAATTATACTATTTTTAATTCCTATACCAGTTGAACAAGATGGCAAAAAGCAAACAACATTACCTGTCGCATTTTTAGCCAATTGGTTAAAAGATGTTGTCGGTGATGCTATGCCTATTATTATCGTCACAATTATTACATTATCAGCAATATTAACACTACTTTGTTCTACAGTTTTAAAAAGTAAATTGAATCCAACAGGTTTAATGTATAATGCATTCAATGTTAATATCAGCTGGATGATTTTAAGATTGTTAGCAGTGATATTTGCCTGGGTTACTTTCTTGAAAATAGGTCCTAAGATGATATATTCAGAAGACACTGGAGGTCTTGTATTTTCAAGTCTATTACCTACATTAGTTGCTGTGTTTTTATTTGCAGCATTATTTTTACCATTGTTAATGGAGTATGGATTACTAGAACTATTGGGACCATTATTTAAACCCATTATGCGTCCATTGTTCACATTACCGGGAAGATCAACAGTAGATAATTTAGCTTCATTTATAGGTGATGGTACAGTAGGAGTATTAATTACAAGCCGTCAATATGAAGAAGGGTTTTACTCTAGAAGAGAAGCAACTGTGATATCCACGACATTTAGTGTTGTTTCAATTACATTTGCGATAATTATAGCTGACACAGTTAAAATGCAAGATAAATTTTTCTTATTCTATTTAAGCGTGATTATATCATGTTTAATTGCGGCAATGATTATGCCTAGAATTTGGCCATTAAATAAAATTCCTGATGAATATGCAAAAGAAGTTTCAAGTGATGCTAGAACTGAACAGTTGCCAGAAGGTAAAACAGCAATTGGTCATGGCTTCGATATGGCAACTGAAGTTGGAATCAAAGCACCAGGTTTAAAAGACTTTTTTAAATCAGGATTTAAAACGGTTATAGATATGTGGTTTGTTATTTTACCTGTAGTTATGAGTATAGGAACAATAGCAACAATAATAGCTAATTACACACCTCTATTTGAATATATTGGAAAACCTTTTGTTCCATTTTTACAATTACTTCAAATTCCAGAGGCGACACATGCATCTCAAACCATATTAATTGGTTTTGCTGACATGTTTTTACCATCAATTTTAATTGAAAGTGCACACAGCGAAATAACTCGTTTTGTTATCGGGGCGTTGAGTATTACACAATTGATTTATTTATCTGAAGTAGGTGGCGTTATTCTAGGTTCTAAAATACCGGTCAATATAGGGAAATTATTTATTATCTTCTTAATCAGAACGGTTATCACTTTACCTATCATAGCTTTAATTGCACATCTATTTCTATAATTAAAAAAGCCAAGTAGTCATTTAATATAAGTGTATAAGTGTTAGTAACAAAACTTAACATATACATTTTAAAATGCAGCTACTTGGTTTTTATTATAAATTAAAGTTTAAGGATTAAGAACAGAAAGAACATTCGCTTTTACAATTTCACTTTTTATAACTGGGGAAGCTTCTTTATTATCTGATTGTTTAGGACGTTGATGTGCTTCTTTAAATGCATCGCTATTTAACCAATTTTTGAAATCTTCTTCAGTATCCCACCATGTGTTAACATACATATCTTCAGTGTCATCATCTTTCTCTACTTGCCAAACTTCAATCTTGTTAAATCCTTTTAACGATTCGATTTTCCCACCTTTTGTAAATCTTGGTGCCATTTTTTCAGCAAATCCCTGTTTGACAGTAATACGATTAGTTACTACGAACATTTATATCACTCCTCTATTAATATTAAATACTATTATTATTACTTAAGTTTATATAAATTATAATACTTGTTACAGCATTAATAAAAACAAAAGGGGACAATAACTTAAAACATTATGAAATGCTAAGTTATTGCCCCGATATATACAGAAGTAAACCTATTTTTAGAGTTTACTTAGTTAGCTCATTATAAACTTTTTGATCATTTTGAGTATAAATAATGTATTCATGGTCAGCTGTATCAATTACAACTCGATTTGTTTTGCCAAAAGTAGAACCGATTCTAGAGATTTCTCTACCTTCAGCGTTTGGAACAGCATGGATGTCTTGGTCTTGATAAATATTTTTAATTTCGTTTGTAGGTATTTTAATATCTGCAACTCTCCATTGAATTCTTACTTCGTTATTATCTTTTTTTACTGTCATTGCCATGATTCAATACACATCCTTTAATTATTTTTGTACATATATCATATATTATTTTGGAAACGTTTTCAACACATAATGTGATACTTTTTATAAATTAAGTCATACTAATTGGAATGATGTTGTTTTGGTGAATAGTAACCGAAAATACGTTCGTATAAAATGGTTAAATATGATAAAATATTGCTATTAAAGGAGAGGTAATTATGACTGGAAAGACACATGCATCGTGTGGTTTATTAGTAGGCGCATTAACAACTCAGTATTTTCATACAGACTTATTTTCATCAGTAACAGTGGTTGTCTTATCAGTGATTTCTAGTTTGTTACCAGATATTTGTCATACACAAAGTAAAATTGGACAGAAATTTAAATTACTTAGTTTTTTCATTCGACTTATTTTTGGACATCGAACATTCACCCATTCCTTATTATTTATTGGTATTATAGGTTTTTTATTATATCTCATCGATACGCCTAAGTATTATGGGGTAGCTATTATCATTGGACTGGTTTCACATGTTATACTAGATATGATTACGCCTAAAGGAGTAAAGTTTTTATATCCTTTACCAATCACAATTAAAATGCCGATTAACTTTAAAACAGGTGGGCTTGTAGATTTATCTCTTGCTACTGCATTAACAGTTGGTGCTGTTTATGTGTTTTTTCAAATTGGAGTAAATGATATCATACATTATTGGAGATACTTTTTTGCGAATGATTAAAAATTGTATAGTGTATTTATGATAAGGTTATCGAGCGAAAATTTATATTTTACATAAGGAGACTAATTGATGTTAGACAAAAACAAATTAGAGAAATTTAATCAACAGCATATATATGAATATGAAAAATTAATGAGCACTAATGAAAAACAAGCACTTGAAGAGAAAATTGAAACACTAGATTTAGAAGACATTCAAAAAATGTATAACAACTTATATGTTAATAGACAAACAATTGATGATACTTCGGATGTTTCAGAAGTTAAGTATTCAGTAAAGTCTAATATGGATAATGAAACGATAAATACATATAAAGAACAAGGCATTGAAGCAATTAGAAATGGGCAGTTTGCTGTTGTGTTGATGGCTGGAGGTCAAGGAACTCGATTAGGTTATTCTGGACCAAAAGGTTCATTTGAAATAGAAGGTGTTAGTTTATTTGAACTACAGGCACGTCAATTAATTGATTTAAAAGAACAAAGTGGTCATACGATAGATTGGTACATCATGACAAGTGATATTAATCATGAAGCAACTAAAGATTACTTTGCTCAACATAACTATTTTAAATATGACCCTGAAAAGATTCATTTCTTTAAACAAGATAATATTGTAGCTTTAAGTGAAGCGGGTCAACTTGTATTAAATGAAACTGGACATATCATGGAAACGCCAAATGGTAATGGTGGTATATTTAAATCGCTTAAAAAAGCGGGTTATCTTGACAAGATGAAACAAGATAATGTGAAATATGTATTCTTAAATAATATTGATAATGTGTTAGTAAAAGTATTAGATCCTATGTTTGCAGGATTCACTGTTGCTAACAATAAAGATATTACATCTAAAACGATTCAACCTAAACATGGCGAAAGTGTAGGAAGACTTGTAAACAAAGATAGTAAAGATACTATACTTGAATACTCTGAACTAGACCCAAATATAGCTAATCAATTTGAAAATGCTAATATCGGAATACATGCTTTTAAATTAGGATTTATTATGAGTGCAGTAGATAGAGAATTACCGTATCATATAGCTATAAAAAATCTGAAACAACTAGATGAAGATTTTGGTGTAATAGAACAACCAACTTTAAAATTTGAACTATTTTATTTTGATATATTCCGTTATGGTACAAGTTTTATCACACTACAAGTTCCTAGAGAAGAAGAATTTTCACCTTTAAAAAACAAAGAAGGTAAAGATAGCGTAGAAACAGCTACTGCTGATTTAAAAAGAATGAACATGATCTAAATTAAGGTGGATAAGCAAATGGCAAATTCAGAAACACATCAAAATAACACTAATAAAAGTTCATTTAGAGACATCATGCCACTGTCATTCGGTGAAGAAATAGGTAATTCTATATCTCACGGTGTTGCCTCACTGATTACAATGATAATATTACCTTATGCTGCTGTTCATAGTTATAATAAGGGTGGCGCGCTTTTATCAACAAGTATATCTATATTTGTAATTAGTATATTTTTAATGTTTATATCTTCAACTATATATCATGCTATGGCTAATCACACATTGCAAAAATATGTGTTGAGAATTATTGATCATAGTATGATTTATATAGCAATTTCAGGAACTTATACACCTATATTATTAAATGTGATTGGTGGTTGGCTCGGTTGGTTAGTGTTTTTACTATTATGGGGTACTACAGTATGGGGGATTTTATATAAATCACTGGCTACTCATGTTAATCACAAACTGAGTTTAATTGTATATTTAGTAATGGGGTGGGTAGGTGTAATCTTTGCACCTATCATCATATTAAGAACATCATGGTTATTTATTTTATTTATTGTTTTAGGTGGCCTTTCATATACTATTGGAGCTTGGTTTTATGCCCAGAAAAACCGTCCATACTTCCATATGATTTGGCACATATTTATAGTGGTAGCTTCTTTTTTCCATTTGATTGGCATTCTATTTTTTATGAAATAAAAGTATGACAAAAATGACGGGGATTGGCCTCGTCATTTTTATTTTCAAAAATTCATACTAATATATGATTGTTTTATCAGCATAAAGTCTATATTATTGTTTGAGTTGAAAGAAAACGAAAGGGAGTAAAATAATGAAATTAAGATCTATTGTTACAGTCATTGCATTAATTATGATTATGTTCATGGCTGCAATTGAAACATCTATTATATCTCTAGGACTTCCTAGTATTAATCGTGATTTAAATGCAGGTAAACATATTTCGTTGGTAGTTACTGTTTACTTTATTGCGTTAGTTATTGCTAACCCAATAGTTGGTGAATTTATATCACGTTTTAAAATCATGTTTGTTGCGATATGCGGTGTGATTTTATTTGGTATTGGGAGTTTGATGTCTGGTTTAAGCGATACGTTTACATTATTAATTATTTCAAGAATTATACAAGGCTTTGGCGCTGGAGTGATTATGTCTCTATCACAAATTGTACCTAAATTAGCTTTTGAAATTCCTTTAAGATATAAAGTAATGGGTATTGTTGGTAGTGTTTGGGGAATTTCTAGTATAGTAGGGCCACTCGTTGGTGGAGGTATATTAGAAGTTGCCACATGGCACTGGTTATTTTTTATTAACTTACCTATAGCTATTATTGCTATTGTTTTAATTATTTTTACCTTTAACTTTAAAGAGGAAGAGGTTAATAAAAATATTAATTTTGATGCTAAAGGTTTAACATTATTTTATATTTTTATTGGTTTATTAATGTACGGTTTATTAAATCAAACGATGTTCATTTTAAATATAGTCAGTTTGATTTTAGCAGTGTGTGTAGCTGTTTTATTATATAAAGTTGAAAAGAAAAGTGATCACCCATTTTTACCAGTAATCGAGTTTAATAAATCAATATCTTTAGTCTTTATTACGGATTTATTAACTGCGTTATGTCTTATGGGATTCAATATTTATATACCGGTTTATCTACAAGAAAAAGTAGGTATAAGCCCATTACAAAGTGGCCTAGTTATATTCCCACTTTCAGTAGCTTGGACAATATTTAATTTTTATTTGGGTAAAGTCGAAGAAAGCTTAACAAGAAAGACTTTATATTTATCGGCTTTTACTTTAATTATTGTATCAAGTATTATCATATTATTCGGTTTAAAATTACCATTACTCATTGCACTTAGTGTTATTTTAGCTGGTGTAGGTTTTGGTTATATTTACACAAAAGACAGTGTTATAGTTCAGGAAGAAACGACTCCAAATCAAATGAAGAAAATGATGTCATTTTACTCTCTAACTAAAAATTTAGGTTCATCAATAGGTTCAACTTTAATGGGCTATTTATATGCAATCAAAGCAGGTTGGTTTGGGTCAGATCTACAAAATATATTAAGTTTTGTAATTGCTGTAGAAATAATTTTAATTATTAGCTGGGCATTAATATATAAAAAACAAAGCAATTAAACTATAAAAGAGCCTAGGGCATATTTAAGTGCCTTAGGCTCTAAACATATATTTGTATTCAACGACGGTAAGACTAATTCATGATTTTGTGATACTTTATATTTACTTCATGTTAGCTTCTCATTTTTTATAATTTTATAAGGTCATTAATTAGTGGTAAAATACATTTGTATTGAATAAATTAGGGGGATAAGTGTAATGAAGTTTTTTAAAGATAAATTTTATAATTTAATATCTACACTTATTGTTCTAACTATTTTTATAATTTCTGGAACGATATTTTTAATGTTTTTAGGATTTGGGTTATATGGGTTAAGTAGGTTACTCATATATTTCAAGTTAGGCTACTTTGGATATAATAAAAGCTTTTATGACAATATTTTTTATTATGGTAGTTATATCGTATTAGGATATTTCACGCTATTTGCAGTCGAACATCTAATGGACTATTTTAGAAAACGTCTCCCACAAAATCCGTATTTTCAAGGAATAACATATCATTTAATTGCTTATTCAGTTACTACAGTATTGTTTTATTTCATTATTCACGTGCATTACACTTATATTGATATTAAATTTTGGGTAATTATGATTATAATAGGCTTCTTATATATATGTAAGGAAATATTTTATCCTGATAGTACTAATCTAAATAATAAAAAATAGTAAGCAGTATATTTGAATAATTATTTAAAGTTTGGTTGAATTGTATACTATTACTGAATAAAGGAGATTATGTACGTGAGCAATATAGAAATTAGTAAAAGACGTAGGAATTTAATTGTTTCTGTAATGCTGATTAGTGCTTTTGTGGCAATCCTTAACCAAACATTACTTAATACAGCATTACCCCATATTATGAGAGGGTTAAAAGTTGATGAGAATACATCACAATGGTTGATTACTGGTTTTATGCTAGTTAATGGGGTCATGATTCCTTTAACTGCATATTTAATGGATCGAATCAAAACGAGACCATTATATTTGTCAGCAATGGGAACTTTCTTGATTGGTTCAATAGTAGCTGCTATAGCACCTAACTTTGGTGTTTTAATGACTGCAAGAGTAATTCAAGCTATAGGTGCTGGCGTATTAATGCCATTAATGCAATTTACATTATTTACGTTATTCACAAGAGAAAGACGTGGATTTGCAATGGGGCTTGCTGGATTAGTTATTCAGTTTGCGCCAGCGATTGGACCTACATTTACAGGTTTGATTATTGATCATGTGAGTTGGAGAGTACCATTCATTATTATTGTAGGTATTGCTTTAGTTGCACTTATCTTTGGTTTTATTTTTATCTCAAGCTATAACAATACTAAGAAAACGAAACTTGATAAACGCTCAATTGTATATTCAACATTAGGATTCGGTATGATGTTATATGCATTTAGTAGTGCAGGTAGTTTAGGCTTTAGTAGCCCGGTTATTATTTGTACATTAATCATTAGTGTTTTAATTATATTAGTATTTGTTAGAAGACAATTATCTATATCTAATCCATTATTAAATTTGAAAGTATTTAGTAACAAAGTATTTTGTTTTAGTACAATTACTTCAATGATTGTGATGATGTCCATGGTTGGCCCAGCATTACTTATTCCATTATATGTACAAAACGCATTAGCATTATCTGCATTATTATCAGGATTAGTGATTATGCCTGGTGCAATTATTAATGGGTTAATGTCTGTATTTACTGGTAGTTTTTATGATAAATATGGACCAAGACCATTAATTATTACAGGATTTATAATATTAACTATATGTACATTCTTATTGTGCTTCCTAAAAGCGGACACATCATATACGTATTTGATTGTGATTTATGCTATTAGAATGTTTGCAGTTTCATTACTTATGATGCCTATTAATACTGCTGGTATAAATGCGTTAAAAAACAGCGACATTTCACATGGTACAGCTATCATGAACTTTGGACGAGTTATGGCAGGTTCTTTAGGTACGGCTTTAATGGTAACCTTTATGAGCATGGGTTCAAAATGGCTAGGATCAACAATTGCTACATCAGGTAGTAAAGAAATGATACAACGTCAAACTGTTGCTGCTGGTGTAGATGTGTCATTTGCACTTGTTACAGTCTTTGTAGTTATTGCATTCTGTTTTGCTTTATTCATTAAAGAATCAAGAAATAAGTCAAAAAATATTAGAGATATTTAATAGGATTAGTTTTATTAAGAAGTTAGTTATTAAATTAAGCTAACTTCTTTTTTTATTTTAAAAAAAGTCTTATACTAAAAAAGATAGACTAGGTAATGACAAAATATGTTTATTTAGTTAAGACAATATAAATAAGGGGGATTTACTTTGTTAACGGTAAATCAAGTCAAAGAATTAGTTGGAGAGTTAAAAGATGCAATTATTGATGTACCTTTAAAAGAAACAGACGGTATAGTAGATGTTTCTATTAAAGAAGAAATTGAACATGTAAGTGTCAAAATTGCTATGGCTCAATTAGGAGGTCAACCTCAATTAGACCTTCAAATGGCAATAGTTAAAGTATTAAAAGAAAACGGCGCTAAAACTGTTGGAATTAGATTTGAAGAATTACCTGCTGATACAGTAGAACAATATAGAGGCAAAGGCACAGAGAAACCAAAAACAATAGAAGGACTATTATCTAAAAATAACCCAGTAGAATTTATTGCAATTGCTTCTGGTAAGGGCGGCGTTGGTAAATCTACGGTTGCCGTTAACTTAGCTGTTGCTTTAGCAAGAGAAGGTAAAAAAGTAGGTTTAGTAGATGCTGACATTTATGGATTTAGTGTTCCAGATATGATGGGTATTGATGAAAAACCAGGTATAGAAGGTAAAGAAGTGATTCCTGTAGAAAGATATGGCGTTAAAGTTATATCAATGGCATTCTTTGTTGAAGAAAATGCTCCAGTTATTTGGAGAGGACCTATGCTTGGTAAAATGCTTACTAACTTTTTCACTGAAGTAAGATGGGGAGATTTAGATTATTTAATACTTGATTTACCACCTGGTACAGGAGATGTAGCGTTAGATGTTCATTCGATGTTACCGTCAAGTAAAGAAATAATAGTAACAACTCCACACCCAACAGCAGCATTCGTAGCCGCAAGAGCAGGTGCTATGGCTAAACACACTGATCACTCAATTTTAGGCGTGATTGAAAATATGAGTTACTTCGAAAGTAAAGAAACAGGTAACAGAGAATACGTATTTGGTAAAGGCGGAGGTACTAAATTAGCTGATGAGCTAAATACACAATTGTTCGGAGAGTTACCTTTAGAACAGCCAACCTGGAATCCAAATGACTTTTCTCCATCTATTTATCAACCTGAAGATCGTTTAGGTAAAATTTACCAAACTATAGCACAAAAAGTAATAGCAACTACACAAAAATAATCAATTGTAAAAAGGCGTATAAAATTAATAAAGATTTTATGCGCTTTTTCTATTGCATTTTAGAAAAATCCTGTTAGAATAATTTCTTGTGAGTTATTAATTCACATATAGCAATTCAAAAAGATTTAAATTAATTATTGACTTTAAATCTTAAAGTTGATATTATATAAAAGTCGTCAAAAACGGCAAGTTAAGTTTATTAAAACTTCGTTAAAAAAGTGTAAAACTTACTATTGCGAAGATGAATTAAATCAATTAAACTTATAAAAGTAATCTTAATTAAATGTTGACTTTCGATTTTGAAAGTAATATAATGTAAGAGATTGCGACAAAATGAACATTGAAAACTGAATGACAATA
>NZ_KV791881.1:0-1764 GCF_001808005.1 Staphylococcus sp. HMSC13A10
CACTGCGCCGAAAATGTACCGGGGCTAAACATATTACCGAAGCTGTGGATTGTCCGTAGGACAATGGTAGGAGAGCGTTCTAAGGGCGTCGAAGCATGATCGCAAGGACATGTGGAGCGCTTAGAAGTGAGAATGCCGGTGTGAGTAGCGAAAGACGGGTGAGAATCCCGTCCACCGATTGACTAAGGTTTCCAGAGGAAGGCTCGTCCGCTCTGGGTTAGTCGGGTCCTAAGCTGAGGCCGACAGGCGTAGGCGATGGATAACAGGTTGATATTCCTGTACCACCTAGTATCGTTTTAATCGATGGGGGGACGCAGTAGGATAGGCGAAGCGTGCTATTGGATTGCACGTCCAAGCAGTAAGACTGAGTGTTAGGCAAATCCGGCACTCATAAGGTCAAGCTGTGATGGGGAGAGGAAATTGTTTCCTCGAGTCGTTGATTTCACACTGCCAAGAAAAGCCTCTAGATAGATAACAGGTGCCCGTACCGCAAACCGACACAGGTAGTCAAGATGAGAATTCTAAGGTGAGCGAGCGAACTCTCGTTAAGGAACTCGGCAAAATGACCCCGTAACTTCGGGAGAAGGGGTGCTCTTTAGGGTTAACGCCCAGAAGAGCCGCAGTGAATAGGCCCAAGCGACTGTTTATCAAAAACACAGGTCTCTGCTAAACCGTAAGGTGATGTATAGGGGCTGACGCCTGCCCGGTGCTGGAAGGTTAAGAGGAGTAGTTAGCTTCTGCGAAGCTACGAATCGAAGCCCCAGTAAACGGCGGCCGTAACTATAACGGTCCTAAGGTAGCGAAATTCCTTGTCGGGTAAGTTCCGACCCGCACGAAAGGCGTAACGATTTGGGCACTGTCTCAACGAGAGACTCGGTGAAATCATAGTACCTGTGAAGATGCAGGTTACCCGCGACAGGACGGAAAGACCCCGTGGAGCTTTACTGTAGCCTGATATTGAAATTCGGCACAGCTTGTACAGGATAGGTAGGAGCCTTTGAAACGTGAGCGCTAGCTTACGTGGAGGCATTGGTGGGATACTACCCTAGCTGTGTTGGCTTTCTAACCCGCACCACTTATCGTGGTGGGAGACAGTGTCAGGTGGGCAGTTTGACTGGGGCGGTCGCCTCCTAAAAGGTAACGGAGGCGCTCAAAGGTTCCCTCAGAATGGTTGGAAATCATTCATAGAGTGTAAAGGCATAAGGGAGCTTGACTGCGAGACTTACAAGTCGAGCAGGGTCGAAAGACGGACTTAGTGATCCGGTGGTTCCGCATGGAAGGGCCATCGCTCAACGGATAAAAGCTACCCCGGGGATAACAGGCTTATCTCCCCCAAGAGTTCACATCGACGGGGAGGTTTGGCACCTCGATGTCGGCTCATCGCATCCTGGGGCTGTAGTCGGTCCCAAGGGTTGGGCTGTTCGCCCATTAAAGCGGTACGCGAGCTGGGTTCAGAACGTCGTGAGACAGTTCGGTCCCTATCCGTCGTGGGCGTAGGAAATTTGAGAGGAGCTGTCCTTAGTACGAGAGGACCGGGATGGACATACCTCTGGTGTACCAGTTGTCGTGCCAACGGCATAGCTGGGTAGCTATGTATGGACGGGATAAGTGCTGAAAGCATCTAAGCATGAAGCCCCCCTCAAGATGAGATTTCCCAACTTCGGTTATAAGATCCCTCAAAGATGATGAGGTTAATAAGGTTCGAGGTGGAAGCGTGGTGACACGTGGAGCTGACGAATACTAATCGATCGAAGACTTAATCAA
>NZ_KV791882.1:0-608 GCF_001808005.1 Staphylococcus sp. HMSC13A10
TTACAACATTATTATCTGTTACTGCTAAAAATCTACCTTTAATCAAATATTCATTTGATCAAATATTAATGACTAAAGAAGGTTGTATGAATCATTTACGTACTTTTTATCCAGAAGCACGTGATGAAGATTGGCAGTTATATACGGCAGGTAAACGCGTATAAGTGATTAAAGATACTCCTGAATATGGTAAAGGATTTATTCAATTTGGTACAGAAGTTGTTAATTCTGAAGATCATTCAGTAATAGCGTTATTAGGAGAATCTCCAGGAGCATCAACTTCAGTATCTGTAGCCCTAGAAGTACTTGAGAAAAACTTCCCTGAATATGAAACTGAATGGATGCCTAAAATCCAAAAAATGATTCCATCTTATGGTAAATCACTCATTAATGATACTGCGTTAATGAGAAAAATACGTCAACAAACATCAAAAGATTTAGAGTTAAATTACTACCAAAACAATAAGTAGACTACAATACAAAGGTAAAATAAAGGAATGTTAAGCGTGAAAAAATTATTAATAGTAACAATTATTAGTACTATTGGTTTTTGTGCACTCAAACGTTACCAAAAACATGTAAATCAAGCACCAAATATAGAATATTAA
>NZ_KV791883.1:0-1638 GCF_001808005.1 Staphylococcus sp. HMSC13A10
GCACTTTCGTATAATTTAATAAACATCACTAAACTAAATTAACGAGGTGCCTTATGTATAAAAACTATAACATGACTCAACATACTCTACCAATGGAAACTTCAGTTCTTATCCCCACAAATGATATTTCACGACA
Organism: Staphylococcus sp. HMSC13A10; assembly: GCF_001808005.1. Classification (NCBI taxonomy): domain Bacteria; kingdom Bacillati; phylum Bacillota; class Bacilli; order Caryophanales; family Staphylococcaceae; genus Staphylococcus; species Staphylococcus sp. HMSC13A10. Next base: position 137 of record NZ_KV791883.1, read on the forward strand.
TGTAAATGATATTGTTGAAACAATTCCTGACAATGAATTCGACGAATTCAGACATCACCGTGGTGCAACTTCGTACCATCCTAAAATGATGTTAAAAGTGATTCTATATGCCTACACACAATCTGTATTCTCAGGTCGTAAAATAGAAAAAATGCTTAATGATAGCATCCGAATGATGTGGCTATCACAAAATCAAAAACCTTCTTATAAAACGATTAATCGATTTAGAGTAAATCCAAAAGTAGATGCTTTATTAGAATCTTTATTTATTCAATTTTACAGTCAGTGTGTAAAACAAAATCTTATAGATGATAAAGCTATTTTTATTGATGGTACAAAAATTGAAGCAAATGCCAATCGATATACATTTGTATGGAAAAAAAGTATTCAAAACCATGAATCAAAGATGAATGAGGATTCTAAAGCCCTCTACCATGAATTGGTAACCAATAAAATCATACCGGAAATTAAAAAAGATCATGATAATGAATTAACAAAAGAAGAAATAGATTTGATTGGTAGTCACTTAGATAAAGAAATCGAAGATTTAAACCAACATATCAACAATGAAAAATGTACTAAAACAAGAAAACAAATACGTCTCAAAAGAACTAAAATCAAAAAATACAAAAAGCAAATCAATGATTATTTTGAGCGAAAGTATCGATACGAATTTCAAAAATCTATTTTAAAGGATAGAAATAGTTATTCTAAGACAGATCATGATGCGACATTTATGAGAATGAAAGAAGATCACATGAAAAATGGACAACTTAAGCCAGGGTATAATTTACAAATAGCGACAAATTCCCAATTTGTTTTATCTTATAATGTGTATCAAAATCCAACGGATACTAGAACGATGATTCCATTTTTAAATTCAATTCAAGAGACCTACGGTCATTTACCTGAATATATTGTAGCTGATGCAGGTTATGGTAGTGAATCAAATTATAAGGCAATTATAGATGACTTTAATCGAACGCCACTCATAACATATGGAATGTTTATAAAAGATAAAACTAAAAAATATAAAAGTGACATCTTTAATACTCAAAATTGGAACTATGACGAAATTAATGACGAATTCATTTGTCCGAATAATAAACGGCTAGGTTTTAAAAGATATGCCTATCGTCATGATAAGTATGGTTATAAGCGAGACTTCAAATTATATGAATGTGATGATTGTTCAGAATGTCCTCTGAAAAATCAATGTATGAACTTCAATTCAAAAACAAACAAAAAAATAATGAAGAATTATAACTGGGAATATTTTAAATCCCAAATTAACAAAAAGCTTTCAGAACCAGAAACAAAAAATATCTACAGTCAAAGAAAAATTGATGTGGAACCTGTTTTTGGATTTATGAAGGCTATTTTGGGTTTCACTCGGATGTCTGTCCGAGGACTCAATAAAGTCAAAAGAGAACTTGGTTTTGTATTAATGGCACTTAATATAAGAAAAGTAGTAGCTCAACGAGCTGAAAATAATCAAAAAA
>NZ_KV791884.1:0-188503 GCF_001808005.1 Staphylococcus sp. HMSC13A10
TGATTCGTTAGAGGGAGTTATGCATGAGGAAAGCTCATGCGAACCGAAGAGTTATTAGAATTCAATCGTTAGAGAATTCTGTAAAAGTTGATTATAATTGATAATGTATTTCAATTAATTGATACGATAAATCTATTGGAGGGATTTTTAAATGTTTATTGCACAAGTTACTTTTTCTACATCAGATGAATCTGCAAAAGAAATTTTATTAAATAAAGCGAAAAATGCGAAATCAGACTTTGAAGGATTCGAAGGTTTAATCGATGCTGAAGTATGGAAAAATGAAACAAAATCAAAAGTAGAATATTCTATTGTATCAAAGTGGGATGAGAAAAAATCATTCCAAAATTGGGTGTCCAGACCAAGTCATGTTGAAGAACATAAAAAAATGAGAAAAGAAGAAAAAGAGCAACAAGACAGTCTCAAAAATAAAATAGAAAAAACTCTAAAACAGTATGAACTTTTTGATTAAAATCTATTGTGAATGATATTAAAAAAAAGAGCATTAAGATGACTTTGATTTCAATCACCTTAATGCTCTATTCTTTATGATATTAATATATTACATTGAAAAGTTAGCTAATGTAGTTATCCATTCCTGATGTCCATTAATCATAGGATAAGTGTTGTCACTAGCCATGTCTTTCGCTGGTTTACCAATTTGTGATTCTTGAGTTAAAATTCTTAGTCTATTATGGGATAATTTTTCAATAAGCCAAGCATGATAAACATCTAAGAATTCATCACCTGTTGCATTATTCCAGCCATGCCATGCGATTCTTGCGATATTATCTTCAACCATACATTCTTCAACTTCAGCTTCTATATCAAAACCGAATGTTTTAAATTTAAAACGTGTATTTTGTTTTAAAACTGGAGAATCTTGATTATACATATAAATATCGCTACTATTTGAATAGTAATTTTCCCATTTAGAAGTGTTTAATAAACTCTCTATAACATTATCAAATGATAAATCTTTAACGATGATTTCATTTGAAGCAAAATTATCTGTTGTACCTGGTAACCATTTTTCTGGCCATTTAATTTCATTTAACATTTAAGTCATTCCTTCCCAATTGATTTTAATTAATAGTAGCATTACATATTTAACTTGAGAAGAACGCACTTTAATGTAAGATAGTATCCAAAAGGTAAGTATGGATTAATAGATACTAGCTATCTGTTGGCTTAACAATATAATCTCTCATAAACTCCTCTCCCCAATTACACATTTCATTTAAAATATGTTCCAATGTTTTTCCGTAGTCTGTCATATAATATTCTGTTTTAGGAGGTACTTCTGGGTAAATAACCTTCTCAATGAAACCTTCTTTTTGTAGTTCTTTAAGCTGTTGACTTAACATTTTTGGAGAAGCTTGAGGTAGTAATCGTTGGATTTCATTAAAACGTAAAGTATTATTTAGGAGGTACCACAATATAATAGGTTTATATTTTCCACCAATTAAACTAATTACTGCTTCTACTGGACAGTTATATGTTTTATGTGTCATCTTTTCGCTCCTTTCTTAGTTATATACATATATAGAAAAATGAGAGGAATATATCTAATGTTAATTTAGATATATGCCCCTCTTAGTAAAATAGTATCTCTTCAAATTTAAGTGCTTTGTAATTTATTGTTTAAGATCAATGTTGATAAAACAATACTAAAGGCTCCGCCTATAATACCAGCGATAATATCTGTTGGATAATGTACGCCTAGGTATACACGAGATGTTGATACCATTAATATTAGTGAGGTTGCTAAGCCAATAAGTACGCCTTTAGATAAACCTGAATCAGTTCTATTAAGAATATAAATGATACTACCAAAATAAGAAGTAGATCCCATTGCATGACCGCTTGGGAAACTAAAACCAGTAATATCGATTAAACGTAATAACGTTGGTCTTTCTCTATCAAAGATGTTTTTTAATACAGGGTTTATAATACTAGATAAACTCATCACAATTACAAAAAAGAGTGTTTCTATTCTTAAACGTTTTAACATTAAATAAGCGATTAGTATTAAAGATAAACATACCATTGCCCAAACTTCACCGAGTTTTGTTGCACCTAACATAATAGATGTAGTGATGAAGCTTTCTGAGGCATAAATGAACTCATATACTTCATTATCAATCCACTTACCTAATCGAGATTCGTGAAAGAATGCAATGATACCGAATATCAAAGTAAAAATGATAAGTAATGAAATTCGTTTTAATCGACTCATTGCAATATTCCCCCCTATTGATTCAAAGCATCTTTGATAATTTTATCGTATATATCTTCTTTAGTGTAACTTTCTTTGTAAGTTTGCATTTGTTTAATGATGTCATCACGGTTAGATTCGATATGGTTAAGTTCTTGTATCAATCTTACTTGTGTAAGTTCATCTTCAGGAATAGCTCGACCATAACTTTTAGATTCGAAGTTTTTCGCATTATCTATTTGATCACCACGGGATTGATCTAAACCTAAAGGAATTAATAACATTGGTATTCTTAATGTTAAAAATTCATATATTGCATTTGAACCTGCACGACTGACAACAGTATCAGTAATAGCTAATAAATCAGTTAAATCATCTTTAACAAATTCAAACTGTATATATCCCTCTTTATTTATTGAATTATCTACTAATCCTTTACCTGTAAGATGAATAACTTGATATTGTTGTAATAAAGCTTCTAAATTTTCTCTTATAGCGTCATTTAATTTTTTACTTCCTAAACTACCACCCATAACAAGTAACACTTTTTTGTCTTGTTTAAAATCAGTTAATTGGTAACCACGTTGTTTATCACCTTGTTTTAAATCTTCACGTACTGTTGCGCCAACAAAGTCTGCTTTGTCTTTAGGTAAGTAATTTAATGTATCTTCAAATGTTGTATAGATTTTTTTAGCAAATTTCAATGCAATTTTATTGGCTAAACCTGGTGTTAAATCTGACTCATGAATGATTGTAGGAATTTTTAAAGAACGAGCTGCAATCACTACTGGTACAGAAACAAACCCACCTTTAGAAAATAATAAATCTGGCTTTTGTTTTTTTAGAATTTTGCGAGCATCTAAAACACCTTTTAAAACTTTAAAGATGTCTTTAGCATTATCAAATGATAAATAGCGTCGTAATTTACCACTAGAAATTGGATAATATGGAATATTTGGTAATTGAGATTCAATCATTTCCCTTTCTATTCCAGATTTTGATCCAATATAAAAAGCTTCATCGCCTTTGTCTGTTGCAGTTGGAATCAGACTTAAGTTAACTGAAACGTGTCCAACTGTTCCTCCACCTGTAAATGCGATTTTAGTCATAAATATAACCTCTATTCTTATATGTTTTTATAATATGCGTAAAATGGTGCACCGCGATCGAAAGGATGATAATCAATTTCGGCTTCGCCTACTTTTGTAAAGCCAAATTTTTCGAATAATCCTTGAGCTGGTTTATTAAGTGCAAATGTATCAGTCAATATGACATGAACACCGTGCTCTTCTGTCATATCTACTGCAAATTGGAATAATTCAGTAGCAGCACCTTTATAAGACTGGGAACCAGCTAAACGGTGTATCACATATGCCCCTTTACGATCAATAGGCCATTCTAGTTCATCATACCATTCTGATTGATTTTGGTCGATGACAATAAAACCATAAATTTCATTATCAACATCTAATACATAAAGTGTTTCAGATTCGATATCTTCTTCAAAATGTTCAGTGACAGGGTATTTGTCATCCCACTGATTATTGTTGAATTTCTCCATAATTTCTTTTGCTTCTTCTACTAAATTCTCAATACTTGAAAGATCATTTTTTGTTGCTAATCTAATCATAATCTAAAACACCTCTTTGTATTTATAGTTATAGGTTAAAAAGCTTTCATCATTTAATTCACATATTTTCATCTTTTTAAACTTATTTCAACTTCTTGATTAATTTATCTAAAACTGTGTCATTTTTATTAGATTTTTCGACTAATTTTAGAGTGAATTTATCATTTGTTTCTTTATCAAATTCACCTGTTACTTTTAAATTGTTGTCTTCTTGGAATTTCTTAATAGCCGATTCTAAGCTTGAATCAAATGTTTTAGATTCGTTATCAACTTTGAATCCTAATGCAGTTAACCCAATTTTCATTGTTTTAACATGCTTGCTTTCATCACCGATTTTATATGTTTTCTTATTAGGTATGACATTTAGAGATTGATATTTTGGAGTTTCTATTTTTACATCTGGTTGAATACCTTTACCATGAATATAATGGCCATCAGGTGTTAACCATTTCATTTCTGTATATTTCAATAGTGAACCATCATCAAATTCACGTGTTGTTTGAACAATACCTTTACCAAATGATTTAGAACCATAGACTTTAGCTTTGTGATAATCTTTGAGTGCGCCAGTGAATACTTCTGATGCACTTGCTGAACCTTCATTAATTAGGATTGAAACTTTCATGTCTTTAGCTTCTTTTAATGGGTCATTTTCTGTTTTAAGTTGTTGTTTGTCATCACCCTTTGGAAGTTGGACAACAGTTTTGTCTTTATCTATGAAAATATTTGCCATTTTCACAGCTTCATCTAATAATCCACCTGGATTGTTACGTAAATCTAAAACAATATCTCGTACACCTTGTTTGTGTGCTTTCTTGACAGCATTTTTAAGTTCGCCAGAAGTATTGTTTTGGAATTTATTAATTGTGATTACGCCAACATTATCTTTCTTCTCATATTCAACACTTTTAACATGAATAGTATCACGTTTAATTGAAATATCTTTTTCTACTGAGCCTCGTTTAATCGTTAAGACTACTTTTGTTCCTTTTTTACCTCTAACCATTTTGACGACTTCATCTAGTGGCTTATTCTTTATTGATTTATGATTAACTTTTGTAACAACATCTTTCGGTTTGATCCCTGCTTTTTCCGCTGGGGAGCCTTTCATAGGGCTAGTAATACTAATTTGATCGTTTTTCTTTTGCATTTCAGCGCCTATACCGACAAAATCACCGGACACACCTTCATTGAATGATTTCGTTTGTTCTTTAGTCATATATTCTGAATAAGGATCTTTTAATTCTTTAACCATACCGTCTATAGCTGCTTGTGATAGTTTGTCAGATTTTTGTTTTTTATAGTAATCTTTATTTAAAGTTTTATAAACATATTCAATCTTATGTAAATTTGCACGTTGTTCCTTATTTAAACCACTCATGTGATGACTGATTAGTAATGTTGCTGCAACGGTAATAGCCGCAGTTATAACGATAATACTTATTAGTAATGTAATCAGTTGCCATAATTTAAGATGAATTGGTTTCTTTGGTTTATCTTTCTTCTTATCTTGTATTGAATTTTGTTGCTCATCTGGCGTTTGATCCTCTTTATTATTAGTCACATAATCACTCCTTTTAAAAATGGTGACAATTCAATTTGATGTCTTTGAGTGAAACATCTTTATGATAACTTTATCTTTATTTTAAATTCAATTTAATACATTTAATCATTTGCTTTCAAAATGATACTTACAGTATGTATGGATTATTCTTCAAAATCAACTGAAATATAACATGATAAAGTTAAAAAGAATTTAAAATAAGCCTGTAACAAAATTCTATTGTCACAGGCGATAAATACATAATTATTAAAATTTAAGCCATTCAGTATATTCTTCATATAAATCATCGAAGACTGACATAGATAGAGTAAAATCACCATGAGTTTCGATATATTCAGATAGTTCGTTGAAATCATTCTCATGACGTGGGAATGCTAAATCTTCAAATATTTGTTCAGCTAATTTCCCTTTATCATCTTTTCTACCTCTAACTGTCATAGCAAATTGATAAAATGAATAATTTTTCATTAGTTCATTGTCACATCAATGACTTTTGTTTCACCTTTAACTGCTGCTTGAACATCATCAAAATGAATTGATGCTGTTTGATCAGAATTAGTAATAATTACAGGAGAAATAACTGATTTTGCATTATTTTTAATGTATTCAACATCGAATTTGATAATTGGATCTCCAACTTTAACATTGTCACCACTATCCACTAATACTTCAAAACCTTCACCGTCTAATTGAACAGTATCTAATCCGATATGAACTAATAATTCAAGTCCATTTTCAGCTTTTAGACCAATAGCATGTTTTGTAGGGAAAACATTATCTACTGTACCTTCGATTGGTGATACTACAGTACCCTCTGTTGGGTTAATACCAAATCCTTCGCCCATCATTTTCTGAGCAAATACTGGGTCTGGAATGTCTTCGATTTTAACGTATTCACCTGATAATGGTGAATAAACTTGAATATTTTTATCTACTTCTTTACTTTTACCGAATAATTTTTTAAACATTTTGTTCCACTCCTATTTCTCAAAGTGTTGTATTAAGTCACCGTAACCTAATTCTTCTAATTTGTCATATGGTATAAATTGAATTGATGCTGAATTGATACAATATCTTAAACCGCCTTTATCTTTAGGACCATCGTTAAATACATGTCCTAAATGACTATTTGCATCTTCAGAACGTACTTCAGTTCTAACCATACCAAACGTTTTATCTACTAGCTCGATAATTTCTTCATCGTCGATTGCTTTCGAAAAGCTAGGCCAACCACAATCAGATTCGAATTTCTCTTCTGAAGTGAATAATGGTTTGCCAGACAATTTATCGACATATATACCTTTTTCAAAATGATTCCAATATTCATTTTGAAATGGAGGTTCTGTTCCATTTTCTTGTGTAACAAGATACTCCATATCATTTAATTCATCTTTATTCTTCTTAATCATGTTGAGACCCCCAATGTGATTCTATAAATGCTTTTCTGCCTGAACCTCGTTGATATTGTTCGTAATGTTCAGGATTTTTCTTATAGTAATCTTGATGATAGTCTTCTGCAGGATAGAAGTTTTTATATGGTTTAACTGGAGTAATAACAGGTTTCTTAAAAATACCTTGTTCATCAATTTGTTGTTTCTTAAGTATTGCAGCTTTACGTTGTTCTTCGTCATGGTAAAAAATGATAGGTTGATAACTTTCACCACGGTCGAAAAACTGACCCCCATCGTCTGTAGGGTCAAATGTTTTAAAGTAAACATCTAAAATATTTTCAAATGAAGTTATTTCAGGATCATAGGTAATTTGCACAGCTTCTACATGACCAGTTTGATTAGTACATACTTGCTCATAAGTAGGATTTTCTACGTGCCCACCACTATATCCAGAAACAACTGATTTAATACCAGGATATGATGTGAATGGTTTTACCATACACCAAAAACAACCTCCAGCTAACGTTGCATAAGCCATTTGATTGCCTCCTTCCTATTTTGTTAATAATTTACGATATTATATTAAAGAAATAAAGATAAACGCTCAAAAGTTTATAAATATCTATATATTGGATTAGTTTTCGCGAACAACAACCAATCCAATAGCGCCTTTACCTGTATGTGTTGAAATGACAGGTGTTGTAACATTTACATCATAATTATGGAAATTAAAAGCTTCTGTAAATGTATTTTTAACTTTATCTACAAAATCCATGGCATTTGCGTGAGTAATACCTACTGATTTAAGTTTATGATTTTCAATGAATTCAGAAATTTCTTTTTTTAAATAATTGATACTAGTGTTTTGTGTTCGAGCGTTGTGAACGAGTTCCAATTTACCATCATTGAGCGTACCTATAGGTTTGATTTTCATGATATTACCTATAAGTCCTTTAGTTTTACTTATACGTCCACCTTTAATTAATTGATTTAATTGGCCAATTACTACAAATAACTTAGTGTTGTCTTGCAACTTTTTAACACTATCAACAATATCAGATGTTGACGTACCTTCTTCGATAAGTTCAACGATATGTTTAATTTGATAAGCTAGACCGTTAGAAATAGATTTGGAATCAATTACAGTGACATTAGCATCTACCATTTGACTAGCTTGGTAAGCTGTATTATACATACCGCTTAAACCAGAAGATAAATGTATGCTAATAATTTCTACATCATCTTTACCAAGTTTTTCATAAACGTTAATTATTTCTCCGATAGAAGCCTGACTTGTTTTAACATCAGCATCTTGTTCTAAATAGTCAATATATTCCGAAGATGTAATGTCAACTTGGTCAACATAAGATTTACCATTAATTGTAAGATTTAATGGGATGACATGGATTGCGTTTTCTTTTAAATAACTTTGAGGTAAATCTGAAGTAGAATCTGTAACGATAACTTGCTTAACCATAAATAGTCCCCCTATGATTTTTTCCTTATTAAATGTAAAAATGTATGTGGAATAGTATTTTTTTCGTCTAGTTCGCCTTCAACTGAGGACTCAACTTCCCAATCTTCAAAAGTATAACGAGGAAAGAAAGTATCTCCTTGAAACTTACCATTAACCACAGTTATATACATATCGTCTACTTTATCAATCATTTCTTCAAACAAAGTTTGGCCACCGAATATAAACACATGACCTGTTAAATCTTTTATTTCTTCAAAAGAGTGAATAACGTCCACACCTTCAGGATGAAATGACTTATTATTAGTCAAAACAACGTTACGTCTATTAGGTAAAGGTTTGCCTATAGATTCATATGTTTTTCTTCCCATAACTAATGTATGACCTGTAGATAATTGTTTAACATGTTTAAGATCATTAGGAAGATGCCATGGTAATTGATTTTGATAACCTATGACTCTTTGTTGATCATGTGCGACTAAAATAGATAATGTCATTTCATTGTCCTCCTTGATATGTGGGCATTAGTGTATCGATTTCATAAATTAAATGTAACATAAATTGAATACAATTCGTTACTATTAGGTAGTAATTAAGGAAGTTTTCTAAAGATAAATTTGAAAATTTGTAAAATACTTATCAATATTAAGATTAATTTAAAAATTATACTGCAATTGGTGCCTTGATAGCTGGATGAGACTCATAGTTAATTAATTCTATGTCTTCATAGTCGATATCAAAAATAGATTTATCTGAGTTAATTTTGATTTGAGGTGGATTGAAACTATCACGAGAAAGTTGTTCTTGTACAGCATCCATATGATTTGAATAAATATGTGCATCACCAAAAGTATGGACAAATTCCCCAACCTCTAAACCGCATTCTTTAGCTATTAAATGAGTAAGTAAGGCATAGCTTGCAATATTAAATGGAACACCTAAAAAGATATCTGCACTACGTTGATATAATTGACAACTTAATTTTCCATCTTGTACATAGAATTGGAACATCGTATGACATGGAGGTAATGCCATTGTATCGATTTCAGTTGGGTTCCAAGCTGAAACGATATGACGGCGTGAATTAGGATTTTGTTTAATTTGCTCGATAACAGTTTTAAGTTGATCAAAATGGTTGCCATCTTTATCTTCCCAATCTCTCCATTGTTTACCGTATACATTTCCTAAATCACCATATTTTTGTGCGAACGTATCATCAGTTAAAATTTTCTCTTTGAATTTCTTCATTTCAACTTTATATAATTCGTTAAAATCACTATCTTGTAATGAACGATGGCCAAAATTTGTCATATCTGGACCATGATAATCATTAGAATTAACATAATTTTCAAAAGCCCATTCATTCCAAATATTATTATTGTATTTTAATAAATATTGGATATTTGTATCCCCTTTGATAAACCATAATAATTCTGTAGCTACAAGTTTAAACGAAACTTTCTTAGTCGTTAATAAAGGAAAGCCTTTGGATAAATCAAATCTTAGTTGATGACCAAATTTTGAAATTGTGCCTGTATGTGTACGATCATCTCGTTGATTTCCAATGTCTAAGATTTCTTCACAAAGACCGTGATATGCTGCGTCGAATGAATTGAGCATGGTTGTATACATCCTTTCTATATTTTATGTAATGAAGTGGAATCCTATTATCTTTCAATAGTCACATTAATATTATTATACTGGTAATTAGACGCATAAAAAAGTATGAAACAAGATATTTGATAAAATTAATGAAGGGTCAATTTTTCTTATTAATAAAAAAGCGATACAGGACACTCAAATTAATATGAGCCTCCCGTATCACTCTAATCAGCATTATTTTGTTTCACAATAATCGTCGAATGCATCTTTTAAATCCATTGCGATATCGTTAATATCTCTACCTTCGATATGTTCTCTAGGCATGAAATGAACGAGATTTTGTCCTTTAAATAATGCGAATGAAGGACTTGAAGGTACTTGTTGAATATATTCACGCATTGTTTCAGTAGCTTCTTTATCTTGTCCTGCAAAGACAGTTACTTTATGAGTTGGTTTAGCTTCATTTTGTTCAGCAACTGCTACTGCTGCTGGGCGTGCTAAACCTGCTGCACAACCACATGTTGAATTAATAACAACAAATGTTGTATCGTCTTCGTTTACATTATTCATATATTGATTTACTGATTCGCTAGATTCTAAACTTTCAAACTCATGATCTGTAAGTTCAGAGCGCATTTGTTGTGCAAGTTCTTTCATATATTGATCATAGGCATTCATAATTTTATGCTCCTTTTAGTAATTATTAGGATTTATTTCTATTAGCGATTTGTTTCCAAACTGAACCTAGGGCTTCATCCCCATTTTCTATTCTAGAAATGGCCATTTCAATTTGTAATTTAACTTCATACGCTGAATCATTAGCATGTGCTTTTAAGCTATTTAGCTGTTGCTCGTTTCCTTCATCAAAAATAAACATAGCAGCTCTCCAACGAACGATTTTTTGAGGATCATCTAATGCTTTTTCCATTTCTGGAAGTGCTTCTTTATAACCTAAGTCACTTAAACAATCCCCTGCAGTTCGTCGTACGGCAGGACTCTTATCGTGTAACCCTTTATAAATATAAGGTAAAATGTCTTTATCCTCAACCATACCTAGTAAAACTACAGCCTCACGACGAAGCGGAATCTTTTCCTCATTTAATGCATAATCTAATAAAGGAATATCGTCAAAAGTCGGCGTTGGAAATGCTTTAAGCATACGTAATTTTTCTTTCCAATCAGAAGCTTGTTGAAATTCAGCTAATGTTACATGTTTATAATGACTTTCGGGAATAACAATATCTGTTTCTAGTGCTTCGTTAACTAATTGTTCTATTCTTGACGCTGGGTATAACGCTAATATTTCTTCATAAACGTCATCCATGACTTCATCTATGTCGCCATATCGTATGCCTAAATTTTCCCATTTTCTTAGAAAAGCGACATTATCATTATCTTTTTGAGCTTTTAGCATATTGTCTACATAAAACTCTGGCAATTGTTTACGTTTTTCATCTTGCTGAGTTGATAATTTAATTTGATATGGTATACCCTTAAACATTAATGCTTCTGCCTTAATCTCGCCATAATGTTCATCTGGTTGATACTCTTGATTCTCATTTTTTTCATTATTTAGAGTAGATGTAATTAATGGCAAAACATTCTCCCAATCGGCTTTAGGTTGTTTATCTATAGCTAGAAAATCCATAACATGGAAAATAGACTTAACACCTTCAAGATTTAATAAATCATTAATAAATTGAGGTTGTTGTTCGTTTACCTCAGTATAAGTATTTGATTTATTATCTTGCCTCTTTTCAGATAGAACAATTTTCATAGTATTAGGACTCGGTGTAGGTTCTACACGTAAAATTTCCATAAATGTGTCCCTCCATGAAATTTAATTTAATTATTGGTTGAATTTATCTTCAATTTGAGGAATAAGTGTATTCCAATCAGCTTGATCCTCTTTATCTACAGAGATGAAATCCATAACGTAAAAAATAGATTTCACACCGTCGATGTCGAATAATGCATTGATGAATTCAGGTTGCCCTTCTTGAGCTTCTGTATAAGTATTTGATTTCATATCTTCACGTGATTCATTTAAAGTGATTTTCATAGTGTTGTGGTTTGGTGTTTCTGAAATTGAAACAATTTCCATATTAACTACCTCCTATTGAAGTTCGTTTCCAATTTGTTTGATTTGTTTACCAATTGAACATTCATTGATACAAAAATGATGTGCCTGCGTCTTATTTTCAGTCTTTCTTATATGCGACTTTAATGGACATTGATGACAATACGTAGTCAATAATTGATCAATTCGATTTATAGCTTGTTGTTCGGAATAAGTAAGTATATTCTCAACTCCCTTTAGCTATAGCGTTTATTATGTCGCAAATAAAGAGATACATTTAGTTTTTAATACTACCTCAATCATTCACATGTAAACATTATAGCATTTATTATGGATGGATTAACAATAATCAATTTGCTATTAAGAACCACAAATTTAATTAACGTTACGTATTGCATTAGTAACATTTTTCAAGTAGAATGGTTAAGTTATTTTAGCGGTTTCTAAACACCCGCATTAACAAAATTTAGGAGGAAAAGTATATGTATAATGAAATTTTTGGAATAGCTACGTTTTTAGTAACGTTTATTTTAATGGTAGTGATGTATCGATTGTTTGGTAAACATGGTTTAATAGCTTGGGTAGCAATTGGTACAATTATTGCTAATATTCAAGTCATCAAAACTGTTGAAATATTTGGTATTTCAGCTACTTTAGGTAATGTCATGTTTGCGTCTATTTATTTGGCTACTGATATATTGAATGATATTTATGGAAGAAAGGTAGCTAAACGCGCAGTGTGGTTAGGATTTTCTTCAACATTAGTTATGATTATTGTCATGCAAATGTCATTACATTTCATCCCTGCTCCAGAAGACACAGCTCAAAGCGCATTTCATGCCATTTTTGATGTCGTACCACGAATTGCATTAGGTTCAATCGTTGCATATATTATCGGACAACATATAGATGTGTTTATCTTCTCACTAATTAAAAAAATATTTAGTTCTGATAAAACATTTATTATAAGAGCATATGGTAGTACTGTAATTAGTTCTATCATTGATACTGCCCTTTTCGTATCTATCGCATTTATCGGAAGTTTACCTGGTATGGCAGTATTTGAAATATTCATAACAACATATGTATTAAAACTTGTATCTACTATTTTCAATGTGCCATTTGGCTATATTGCGAAATCATTTTATCGTAAAGGTAAAATTAGTAAATTGGATGAAGGTTATTAATATATAGTGGCCACACGCTTTACTTAATTTATAATTGAGTTGAAGCGTGTTTTTTATTTATATAAATCCATAATTTGATGTTTTTAATTGAAGTATTTTTAAATTATTGTTCTTTTGATTAAAATAGATATTATGATTTAGATTGTAAGGAATTTTGATATAAGCAGGTGTGAAAATGGCAAAAATTAATTTTGACGCAGCGACAAAAGGTAATCCTGGAATGAGTACTTGTGCTATCGTCATTAAAGAAGATGATCAACATCATATTTTCACTCATGAATTAGGTGAAATGGATAATCATAGTGCTGAATGGGCAGCGTGCATTCATGCATTGGAACATGCAAGAGAACTAAAAGTAAGTAATGCCCTTCTATACACAGATTCGAAGTTGATAGCGGATAGTGTTGATGCGGGATATATTAAAAATGCTAAATTTAAACCCTATTTTGAACAATTAGAATTATTGGAAAGAGATTTTGAGTTATTGTTTGTAAAATGGGTTCCTAGAGAACAAAATAAAGAAGCTAATCAACATGCACAACAGGCTTTATTTAAATTGTTAAAGCGTAAATAGTAAAAAGAGGAGCACCGATTGATGAATATTCAATCGGTGCTCCTTCTATTTGAAGAATTAGGATAAATTTATTGAGTTTTATTTTTTACGTTTTGAAGGTTTTTTATTATTCTTTTTCTTCTTTTTTGAGTTTGTGACTTTTTTGTTATTAGATGTTGATTTACCTTTTGCTTTATTTTCATTATCTTTATGATTTTGTTTCTTTTTAGCAATTAATATAGGCGCATCTTTATCATTACCTTTTAGCTTTTTCTCTTTTGAAGAATTTGAAGTTTGTTTGTTAGTTTCTGTTTCATCTTTTTTCTGTTTAGCTAATAACAATGGTTCGTGGTCGTTATCACTCAATAAATGTTTTTTATCATCTTTAATAGTATCTTTATGATTCAACATTTCCTCTTCTTCTTCTTTTCTACGGCGTTTTGCCATTACAAACCAGAAACTAGCTAATAATCCAGAAATGCCTACAAATCCTAGTGTCTTTTTAAGTACATTAGCAATTGAATCTGTCACACTATGTGTATTTTGATGATTGTTATTTTTATCTTTGCTTTGTTTAGATTTATCGCTAGGGACGCTGCCATTTAATTTTTCTTTAGTTCCATTTCCGAAGATAGTAGTAGCATTAGTTTGATTAGCTCTAACTACTCTAGTTAAATCGAAAGGTCTATTTAAAGTATTGTTGAATTGATTTCTGTTTCTGCCAATATTTGTATTGATTTGAACAGCTAAGATACGATTAATACCATCTCTCAATGCATCATCCACTTCTTGTGGTGTGTGTGCATTTTTAATTCTTCTAATCGTGTCATTAACTATGCTATTAATTCGATTTAAAGCATCTTGTTTTTGACTTGCAGTACCAAATCTACTGTTTCTTATGTCTTTAGCTTTTTGTGTAGATATTTTATTGATATTTTTAATAGCATCGTCTTTACGTTTCACTAAATCTTTAATTGGATTTACAGAAATAATCTGAGATATAAACTTATGTTGTTGTTTAGTTATATCTTCAAGTGATTTTGAATTATCAATATCTTTAAGCGCTTGATCTTTTAGGCGATTGACTTCGTCTTTAGCAGCAGCTTTTTGTTCTGGCGTTAAGTCAGGATTATTATCAATTTCTTTAAGTTTGTTGTTAGCTGCGTCTTCGATAGCTTGTTTCGCTTTGTCTTTCGCTTGATCAATCGTAAATTGATTTGGATCAAATTGGTTGATTGTATCTTGAGCTTGAGATTTCGCTTTATCAATGCCAGTTAAGTCTTTCGCATTATCGATATCTTTCAACGCTTGTTCTTTAAGGCGATTGACTTCGTTTTTAGCGGCAGCTTTTTGTTCTGGCGTTAAGTCAGGGTTATTATCAATTTCTTTAAGTTTATTGTTAGCTGCTTCTTCGATAGCTTGTTTCGCTTTATCTTTGGCTTGATCAATCGTAAATTGATTTGGATCAAATTGATTGATTGTATCTTGCGCATTAGATTTAGCTTCATCAATACCGTTTAAGTCTGTCACGTTATCAATATCTTTCAATGCTTGTTCTTTAAGGCGATTGACTTCGTCTTTAGCGGCAGCTTTTTGTTCTGGTGTTAAATCAGGATTATTATCAATTTCTTTGATTTTAGCTGCAGCAGCATCTTTGATTTCGTTTTTAGCATCAACTTTAGCTTTGACATAGTTAGAAATATTATTAACAGCATCTTCTAGTTTTTGCTTAATTCGATCAATATCTTCTTTAGTTGTTGCATTATCAATATCATTATTACTTTGTTGTTTTAACTGATTCAATTGATTAATTAACTGTTGTTTTTCTGTATCAGTTAAATCAGGGTTATTTGTAATCTTAGTAATAAGGTCATTGATTTTTTGTTCAATATCATTTTTAGCATCTATTTTAGCTTTAGGTATTTCATTTGCATGAATCTCATCGATTGCTTTGTTGCCTGATTGTTGAACTTTATTGACTTGATCGTTACTAGTCGAATTATTAATATCATTAATAATTTGGTTAGCAAGTTCTTTGGCTTTATTAATAGCGTCAGTCTTATCTTGCTCAGTAGCGTTTGATGCATTAATTTCTTTCAATTTATCTGCTAAAGCTTTATTAACTTCTTGGATGGCATCATTTTTCGCTTCTTGTAATCTTTCTTCACCATTTAATTGGTTAATTGCTTCTTTAATTGATTCTATCATTCCACGAACATCGTTAACATCTGTATCATTATTGTTGTTTCCATCTAGCATTTGTTGTGCATTTGATTTAACTTCATTTAAATTATCTCTTGCACTTTGATCGGCATTTTGGAAGTCGATGCTATTTTCACTGTTTGGAATAGTATTTTCAACGAGATCTCTAAGTTCAGCCATTGCATCATTTAATTCTATTTGATCATTGATAATGTCATTTATAGTATCTAAATCATTAGCTTTCTTGATTGCTTCATGTGCTGCCACTTTTTGTGGTTGGTTAAGTTGATCTAAACTATCTATAAATTTATCAGCTTTTGATTTAGCATTTGAAACTTTAAGATCACCATTTAATGCATTTTCTGCATCTATGATAGCTTGTTTTAATGCTCCCACTTCAGTATTTGTTAATGCATTTCCACTATCTTTATTTAATACATTTTGTGCATTAGAGATAGCTTTATTGAATTGGGCTTTTAAATCATCATCGGCATTAATAAAGTTTGAGCTAGATTTTATTGGTAGTTCATTATTTTGAACGTATTGTTTTAAAGCATTCATCGCTTGATCTACTGCTGTTGCTTTATTAATAGCTCGAGTCACTTTATTTAATGTATCAGCATTATTGATTTGTAATGTAGCTAATTGCTTTTGAGCGTTATTAATGTTAGTTAATTGGTCTAATGTTTCTAACGCTTTAGTTTTGGCATCATTAAGTCTTTGATCACCATTTAATGCATCTTTTGTAGTTGAAATAGCATCAATTAATTGTTGAATTTGCTCTTTAGGTAAGTTTAGACCATTTGCTTTATCAACTGCATCTTGAGCGTTAGTAATTGCTTGGTCGAAGTCTCGTTTCAATTGAGCTTCAGCGTTAATGTAATTACCACTATTTTTAGTTGATGCTTCATTATCATTGATAGTCTGTTGAAGTTGATTCATGACTGTATTTAATGATGTAGCTTCATCAACAATTTGTTGAATTTCATTTAAGTCATTTGATTGATTAACTCTTTCAACTAAAGATTGATGTTGTGAATCATTAATAGCATTGAGTTGATCGATAGCTTGGTTAGCTTGAGTTTTCGCTTCAGCTACTCTTTCATCACCGTTTAATGCTTGTTTAGTTTGTTGTATGTCCTGATAAGCTTGTTCAACTTGTTGTTGCGATGCATTTTCTGTAAGTAATTGTTGAGCATGTGTTATTGCTTGTTGATATGCTTGTTGTTTATCGTTATCTGCTTGGCTGTAATCAACTGAATTTTCAACATTAGTATGATCATTAACTGCATCTTGTAATTGTTGCATTGCTGTATTTAATTGAGTTGCTTGTTCAACTATTTGAGCAATTGGTTGAAGTTGAGTAGCGTTATCAATATTTTGTTTAATAGCAGTTTGCTGTTCGTTATTAAGATGTGTTAATTGATCGATATCTGTTTTAGCTTGTGCTTTAGCATCAGCAACACGTTGATTACCATTTAAATCATTTGCAGTTTCTTGAAGTTGTGTTAAAGCTTGTTCAACTTCAGTTTGATTAGCATTTGTACCTTGTGCTGGGTTAACGATATTTTCAGCATTACTTATTGCTTGATTTAATGCATCTTGTTTATCTGTTGAAGCTTCAGTGTAATTAGGCTCAGTTTTATCAGTATTAATTTGATTCAATTGATCTTTTAATGATTTCATCGCTTGATCAAGTTGAGTTGCTGTTTGAACTAATTGTGCTACTTCTGTTCTAGTTGTAGCACTAGCAATTGCATCTTTAGCAGCTTGTTGTTGCGCATGATTTAAATGATCTAAACTATCAACAGTAGTTGTTGCTTGCTGTTGGTCTTGTTCAAGTTTTTGATCACCATGAAGATTATCTTTAGCATTGATAACGTCTTGGATTTTTTGTTCAATTTGGCTTGTATCCATCGTTGGATTTGAAGTTTGCTTGATTAAATCTTTGGCATTATTTACTGCTTCAGTATATGCATCTTTTTGTGCAGGATCTTCATTAATAAATTTACTACTTGCTTCAACTTGTGCTTGGTCATTAATGCTTGCTTTTAAATTGCCTATTGCTGTATTAAGGTCAGCAGCATTTACTAAGATTTGATTAATGTCATCTCTAGTTGTTGCTTGATTGATTTGTGTTTCAAGCGTTTGATGTTGTGGTTGGTTAAGATCAGTTGAGTTATTTAAGCTCTCTAAAGCTCGTTGTTTCGCTTGCTCAAGTTTTTGGTCACCATGTAAATTATCTTTGGCATTATTCACTGCTTGAGTTAGTTGGTCAACTTGAGTGATATCTAATGTAGGATTAGACGTTTGGTCAATCAAGTCTTGAGCATGTTGTACTGCTTGTGTATATGCGTCTTTTTGTGCAGGATCTTCATTAATAAATTTGCTACTCGCTTCAGTTTGAGCTTGGTCTTTAATACTTACTTTTAGATTTTCCATTGCTAAATCAAGTGCTTGAGCATTATTGATAATTTGTGCAACTTCATCTCTAGTTGATGCACCATTAATTTGATTTTGTAGCGTATCACGTTGAGCAGTATTAAGATTATTTAATTGATTTAGAGTTTCATTAGCATGTTGTTTATCATCAGCTAATTTTTGATCACCGTGTAAATTATCTTTAGCATTATATACTGCTTGAGTTGCTTGTTCAATCGCAGACTTATCTAGTATTGGATTTGAATCATTATTTATAATGTCTAAAGCATGGTTAACTGCATCAGTATAAGCACCTTTTTGAGTAGGATCTTCGTTAATAAATTTACTGCTCGCTTCAACTTGTGCATGATCTTGAATACTATCTTTTAAAGCTTGCATTGCATTATTAAGTGCTTGCGCTTCTTCAAGTTTTTGTGCAACTTCATCACGAGTGGAAGCGTTGTTGATAGCATTTTCTATAGCTTGCTGTTGAGCAGGTGTTAAATGATCAAATTGATTTAATGATGTACCTGCATTTTGTTTATCTTCTTCTAATCTTTGAACTCCGTCTAATGCTTGTTTCGCATTATCGACAGCTTGAGTTGCTTGAGATACATCACCTTTATTAATTGTTGGGTTATTAGTTCCAGCAATGATATTTTCAGCATTTTGTAAAGCAGTGTCATAATCTTGTTGTTTGTTAGGTTCAGCATTAATATATTGACTGTTTGCATGAATATCATTTTTGTCAGCAATGCTTTGACGTAACGTATCCATTAATTGATCAAGTGCTTGTGCTTCTGTTAAGTCATTATTAACAGCTGTTCTTGTAGTTTCACTATCTATTAATGCATCTTCCATATGTTTTTGAGCATCATTTAAATGAGATAACTGACTAACTATTTGTTTAGCATGGTCTTTGTCGTTTTGTAATTTCACATCACCATGTAACGATTGCTTAGCATTGTTAACTGCTTCAGTAGCTTGATTAATAGTATTTTCATCTAACGTAGCAGTTTGTTCGTTGATGATATATTGCGCATGTTGAACTGCTTGATCATAGTTTTGTTGTTCTGTTGGATCTTCATTAATGTAAATACTATTAGTTTTGACTGTTGCGTTATCTTGTATGCTTTCTCGTAAACCATGCATAGCTTGATTTAGTGTATTAGCATTTTGTTCAATTTGGTGAACATCAGTCACTAATGGCGCACTATTCACTTGTTGTATTAAAGCTTGTTTTTGTGGATCGTTTAAATCAACTAGTGCATTAATTGCTTGTTCAGCATTGACTTTTGCATCTTGTAAGTTTTGATCACCATTTAATGCTTGTAACGCATCTTGAACACGAGTAATTGCTTGCTCTACTTCTGTTTGTGATGCATTTTGACCCGTTTGTGGGTTAATGATACTTTCTGCATTCGCAATTGCATCAGTGTATGCTGTCTGTTTATCATTATCCGCATTTGTAAAGTTACCTTGTTGTTCAATGTCATTATGGTTAGCAATAGCTTGAATTAAATTACCCATTGCACTGTTTAAATCTTGTGCAGTTTGTAAGTGTTGATTCACTGTAGCTATGTCTGACGATTGAGTAATTTGAGCTTCTAAAGATTGGACTTGAGCTTGATTTAAATGGCTCAATTGTCTAAGCGTTTCAGTAGCTTGTTGTTTAGTATTTGCAAGATTTTCATCACCATCAAGTGCTACTTTAGTTGTGTTCACTTGAGATGTAGCTGAATTGATATCATTTGAATCCATGATTGGTGAAGTAGCTTCGTTAATGATATTATTTGCTGCATTTACTGCATTGTTATAGTCATTTTGACGTTCATTTGTCGCATCATGATAGTCTTCAGAAGCTAATGTGTCTTGGTTATCTGCAATACTATTTCTCAATTGTTCCATAGCTTGGTCAAGCGCTTGAGCGTTTTGTTTTATTGTTAAAACATCTGTAACTAATGGTGCTTGGTTAATTTGAGTATTGTAATTTTGCTTTTGAGCATCGTTAAGATGTTGTAATTGATTAACAAACTGAGTAGCTTCTTGTTGAGCTTGAGCTAAGTTTGTATTACCATTCAACGCTTGTTTCGCATTATTAACTGTATTTGTTAAACGTTCAACTGCATCTTGAATTTCATTTGTGCCAGCATGTTGATTTAATACATTTTCAGCATTAGCAACTGCTTGGTTATACGCTTCTTGATTTTGTTGATCAGCATTTAAATAATTACCATCAGTTAATGTTTGTGCATTGTCATTAATTGATTGAGCTAATTGATTCATTGCTTGATCAAGGTTTTGAGCAGTTTGCTTAACTTGATTTACTGTTGCAATATCTGGTGCTTGTTCAATTTGAGTTGTGAGTGCTTGTTTTTGAGCATCGTTTAAATGAGACATTGCATTAATTTCTGTATTGCCATTTTGCTTTTCAGTAGCAAGTTTTGCATCACCGTTTAACTCGTTATGTGCGTTATTAACTTGGTTTATCGTGTTCTCGATGTCACTAGCAATTAACGTTGGATTAGATGTTTGATTAATAATAGTTTCTGCTTGGTTCACTGCATTCGTGTATGCTGTTTGTTTGTCTGCATCAGCATCGTGATAATTTTCACTACCTAATACTTGATCTTTATTAGCAATGCTTTGTTTTAATTGATTCATTGCATTGTTAACTTCTTGTGCAGTTTGTTTAATTTGGTTAACAGCATCAATAGATTGTGCTTGGTTAATTTGTTCAGTAAGTGCATCATGTTGTGGTTGATTTAAATCTTGTAAAGCACCAAGCTGAGTTGTTGCTTCTTGTTTAGCTTGATCTAAGTTTTCATTACCATTAAGGTCATCTTTAGTTTGATTAACATTTGTTAGTGCTTGATTAACTTCATCAACGTTTAATACAGGTGTTGGTGTGCCATCTACGATTTGTTGAGCATGATTTGTAGCGTTGTCATAAGCAACTTGCTTACTGTTATCTGCTTGAGTGTAATCAATTGATTGCGGCACTTGACTATTAGCTTGAAGTTGTTGTTTCAAGTTACCCATTGCAGTATTTAAATCATTAGCAGTTTGTTTTACACGATCAACATCTGGAACTAAACCTGCTTGAGTTACTTGTTGTTTAAGCGCCTCTTTTTGAGGTGTATTTAAATTAGGTAATTGATCAATTATTGTTGTCGCATTTTGTTGTGCGGTTTGAAGATTTTGATCCCCATTTAATTCGCCTTTAGTTTGAGTCACTTGTTGTAATGCTTGAGTTACTTCTTGTGGATTAACTATAGCATTTGGAGTTCCATTAATAATTTGTTGAGCATGATTTACTGCATCAGAATATGCTGATTGTTTATCTTGATCTGCATTTAAGTAATTACCATTTGTAATCACTTGGTCATGATTTGCAATACCTTGTTTTAAATCAGCCATTGCTTGATTTAAATCTTGCGTTGTTTGTTTAATACCATTGACTTTATCAACTGTAGTAGCTAAATCTACTTGTTGTTTTAACGCTTCTTTTTGAGCTTGGTTTAACTCACTTGCATTTTCAATAGCTTGAATTGCTTCATTTTTGGCATTTTGAACATTGTTATTACCATTTAATGCTTGTTTCGCATCAGTTAATTGTTGTAATGCTTGTTCAACTTCAGTTTGAGGTACATTGCCACCATTAGCTTTATCTAAGATATTTTCAGCATGTGCAATAGCAGCATTATATGCATCTTCCTTATCTTGATCAGCATCTGTGTAATTGATGTTGCCTAATATTTCTGTCTTATCTTGTAATCCATTAGATAAGGCTGTCATAGCATTATTTAAGTTTTCCGCTACTTGTTTGATTTGGTTAACATGTTCGATATCTGGTGCTTGATCAATTTGATCAGTTAGAGCATGTTGTTGTGCACTATTTAAATGATCAAGTGTAGTTATTGTTGCTTTTGCATTTTGCTTTTCAGTTTCAAGTTTTTCATTACCATTTAATGCTTGAGTCGTTTCTTGAACTTTCGTTAAAGCGTTAGTCACTTGAGTTGGATCCATTGTTGGACTAGCTGTTTGATTTAATAAATCCTGTGCAGCAGAGATAGCATCGTTAAATGCTGCTTGTTTATCTTGATCGGCATCGTGATAGTCTTCGCCTGCTAAAATATCGTCTTTGTTAGCGATACCTTGTTTCAAGTTTGTCATAGCTTCGTTAAGCTTTTCAGCAGCTGTTTGAATCGCATTTACATCTGGAACTGCTGTAGCTTGTGTGATTTGTTTATTATATTCATCACGTTGAGCTTGATTTAAGTTTGGTAATTGATCAATTGCATTTGTAACTGTTTGTTTAGCATTAGCTAAGTTTGTATTACCGTTTAATTCGTCTTTAGTTTGATTAACATGGTTAAGCGCATCAGTAATTTCACTTGGTGTTACAACTACATTTGGAGCTCCGTCAATTAACTGTTGAGCTTGAGTGACAGCATTGTTGTATGCAGTTTGTTTATCAGTATCAGCATTTGTAAAGTTACCATCAGCTTTAGTTTGATCTTTATCTGCAATACTTTGTTTCAATTGTGTCATTGCATTATTTAAGTCTTGAGCAGTTTGTTTAATACCATTTGTTTCAGCAACAGTTGTATCATTATTCACTTGACCTTTTAATACATCTTTTTGAGCTTGGTTTAAGTCACTCGCATTATTGATGAGTTCAGTTGCTTCGTCTTTAGCTTGTTGAACGTTTGCATCACCGTTTAATGCTTGTTTAGCATTGTTGACTTGTTGAATTGCTTGTTCAACTTCAGTTTGAGATACGTTACTGCCACTAGCTTTATCTAATATATTTTCAGCATTTGTAATAGCTTGATTGTAAGCAGCTTGCTTTTCAGGATCAGCATCAGTGAAGTTAACTTTTGATGTTGTTAAATCTTTATCGGCAATTGCTTGTTTTAAACCAGCCATAGCATTGTTTAGATTTTGAGCATTGTTTTTAATTTGATTTACTTCATCAACTGATGTTGCATGACTAATTTGCTCATTTAAAGCATGTTGTTGTGCATTATTTAAGTTATCAAGTCCACCTACTGTTTGATTAGCCTCTTGTTTTGCTTGGTTCAGATTATCATTACCATTCAATTCATTTTTAGCGTTTGTCACGTTAGTTGTGGCTTGATTAATAACAGTCGGATCTAATGATGGATTAGAAGTGTTATCAATAATATCTTTTGCACTATCAACTGCATTGTTATATGCCTCTTGTTTATTTGGTGACGCATCTAAGTAGTTTTGATCATTCTTAGTTGCTGTATTATCTGCAATACTTTGTTTTAAATGATTCATCGCTTGGTCAACGTCTTGAGCTTTTTGTAAATTAGCTTGAACTTCTGCTACATTCGATGAATTTCCAACTAATTGTTTAAGTGCTTCTTTTTGAGCATCAGTAACATTAGTTAATCCATCGATATTTGTTGTAGCTTGTTGTTTAGCGTTATTTAAGTTTTGAGTACCATTTAAATCATTCTTAGCTGAATTAACTTGGTTAGTTGCAGCTTCAACTTGTTCTTTAGTTAGATTTGTACCTTGTGTAGGGTTTAAAATATTTTCAGCATTTGTCACTGCATTTGTATAATCAGTTTTCTTATTATTATCAGCATCTAAATAATTTTGACTATCTAACGTATTGTCTTTGTCAGCCAAGCTTTCTTTTAATTTAGTCATAGCTGTGTTTAAATCTCGAGCATCTTTTTTAATTTTCTCTACTTCAGCAACTGTTTGAGCTTGATTAATTTTTTGAGCTACATTTTCTCTTTGAGCATTATTTAAATTATCTAAACCATTTAATTCTTGAGATGCATTATTTTTAGCTTCATTGACTTTTTGCGTACCGTTTAACGCTTGTTTAGCAGTATTAATTGCTGACAGTGCTGTTTCAACTTGAGTTTGGTTTGCATTAGAACCAGTTGTTGGGTTCGTGATGCTTTCAGCACTTGTTATTGCGTTAATATAATCCTGTTGTTTAGCTGGTTCAGCATCAGTGTAATTGATGCTTTGTTTAACATCAGTTTGCTCATTAACAGCATCAATTAATTGCCCCATTGCTTGATCAAGTGATGAAGCAATAGAAGTAACTTGAGTTACTGTTGCAATATTTGCAGCATCATTTATTTGGTTAGTAAAGTCAGTACGTTGTGCTTGATTTAAATGAGTCAGTTGATTTAAATCTTGTAATGCATTTTCTTTAGCACGTGTTAAGTTAGCGGCACCATTTAAATCAGTTTCTGCTGTTTTAATTTGTTGCATAGCTTGTGAAACGTTTGAAGGATTAAGTTCTGGTTGAGTAGTTTCACTAACAATACTTTCAGCATGATTAATCGCATCGTTGTAGGCTGTTTGTCTATCGTTATCAGCATCGACAAATGGTTGACTTGTTTTAACTGCTTGTTGATGGCTTATTTCTTGTCTTAAATCAGTCATCGCATTGTTAAGTGCATTTGCATTTGACTTGATATTAGCAACTTCATCAAGTTGTGTAGCACTGTTAATTTGGTTTGTAATACTTTGACATTGTGCATCAGTGAGATCTGTTAAATGACTTAGTGCTTCTGTTGCTTCTTGTTTCGCATTTGTAAGATTTGTATTACCATTTAATTCATTTTCAGCACTGATTACATTTTGTGTAGCAGTATTGATGTCTGCTGGATTTGTAACAACATCTGGCGAACCGTTAATTAAGTTTTGTGCGTGTTGGTAAGCATCAGTATATTTACCTTGTTTCTCAGCACTTGCATTAGTGTAATTACCATCAGTAACAATTGTATTATGGTCAGCTACAGCTTGTTGTAATTGATCCATTGCAGTGTCTAATGCATTAGCATTATTTTGAAGGTCAGTAACAGCTACTACATTTTGAGCTTGGTTAACTTGCTCTTTTAGTGCATTTTTCTGTGGTGTATTCAAATGTGCTAAGTTTTCAATTGCTTGTGTTGCATCATTTTTAGCTATTTGTAAGTTTTGAATCCCATTTAATTCACTAGCAGTTTGAGTAACGTTTTGAATTGCTTGTTCAACTGCGTTTTGATCAGCATTTGTGCCACTCGTTTTGTCTAAAATACTTTCGGCATTTGCTACTGCTCCAGTATATGCATTTTTCTTATCTGTATTAGCATCTAAGTAGTTTTGATTGTTTAAAGTTTCATCTTTATTCGCGATAGCTTGTTGTAATTGTTGCATAGCTGAATTTAAGTTCTGAGCAGTTGTTTTAACTTGGTTAACGCCATTTACATCTGCAACACGATTACCACTAGTAACTTGAGCTTTTAAAGCGTCTTTTTGACCAGTATTTAAGTTAGTGCTTTGATCAATTGTATTGATTGCACTTTGTTTAGCTTGATCTAAGTTTTGTTGACCGTTTAATGCTTGTTGTGCTTGAGTAATTTGGTTAACTAAAGTATCTACATCTGATTTAGATGTATTTGGTCCAGTCGCTTTGTTTACAGTTGCTTCAGCAGTTACAAGATACATATCATAATTTGATTGATTTTGTGAATCTGCGTCTAAATAGTTTTGGCTATTTTGAATATTATTTTTATTATCAACTAGTGTTTGTAATTGTCCCATTGATGTATTTAATGCATCAGCATTTAGTTTTACTTGTTCAACGCCAGCAAGATTAGTTGCTTGGTTGATATCATTTTCTAATGCGTTATGTTGAGCAGTAGTTAAATGATTTAATGTACCTAAATGTTGAATAGCTGCTGTTTTAGCATCATTAATTTTATGATCACCATTCAATTCATTTTGTGCATTAGTAATTCTTTGTAATGCTGTTTCTACATCATTTTGTGGTGTGTTAGGACCTGCATCTTTATTTAAAATCGCTTTGGCAGCTGCAATCGCTTCATCGTATGCTGTTTGTTTATTAGTATCTGCATCAGTGTAATTTTCTGTTGCTTTTACTTGATTTTCATTATTAACAGCATCTTGTAAGTTATTCATTGTAGTGTCTAAACTTTGAGCAACTTGTTTTGCTTGTTCAACTTGGCTAATATTTTGAGCATTAGTGATTTGAGTATTTAAGTTATCTTTTTGTTGGTTAGTAATATGAGATAACGTATCTAAATACTGTTGTGCATTTTGTTTAGCAGCTGATAAGTTTTCGTCACCGTTTAAATCGCCTTTAGCATGAAGCACTTGTTGAGCTTTCGCATTAATTGTATCAGCACTCATCTCTGGTTTAGTTGAAGCATTGATGATGTCTTCAGCTGAAGTTACTGCGTTATTATATGAATTTTGATTATCAGGTGATGCATCGTTATAATCTTCACTATTTCTTACAGTATTTTGGTCAGCAATGCTTTGTCTTAATGTATCCATCGCGTGGTCTAACGTATTCGCATTACCTTGGATACTTTGAACATCTGCCACTGTTGTACTGTTATTAATTTGAGTTGTTAAATGATCTTTTTGAGCATCAGTTAAATGAGTTAATTGTGATAATGCTTGTTTAGCAGTTTGTTGTGCTTGTTCTAAATTACGGTTACCGTTTAATTCGCTCTTAGCTGTATTCACTTTAGCAATAGCTGCATTAACTTGGTCTTGAGTTTTATTAGGACCGTTTTGAGCTAGGATTGCTTTAGCTTCATTAACTGCTGATGTGTAATTAGTTTGTTTATCAGATGATGCGTCTCGATAATTTTGACTATTTAATGTGTCATTTTCGTTGCTAATAGCATCTTGTAAGTTACCCATTGCAGTATTTAAATCGTTGGCAGATTGTTTCACTGAATTAACGTTAGCAATATTAGTTGCATCATTAATTTTAGAAGTGATGTCTGCTTTTTGAGCATTATTTAAATGAGATAGTGTATTCAACTCATTGTTTGCTTGTTGTTTTGCTTGTTCAAGCTTTTCTTCACCGTTTAATGCAGATTCTGTTGATGTAACTTGGTTTATTGCTTGTTTAATTGCATCAACAGTCATTGTTGGTTGAGTTGTTTCATTAATGATTTGTTTAGCAGTTGATACTGCTTGATTGTAGTTATTTTGCTTTTCAGTATCTGCATCTAAGTAATCTTCGCCACGTTTCACCGCATCGTTATTCGCAATAGCTTGTTGTAAGTTACTCATTGCCATATCTAAATTAGATGCAAGT
Organism: Staphylococcus sp. HMSC13A10; assembly: GCF_001808005.1. Lineage (NCBI taxonomy): Bacteria > Bacillati > Bacillota > Bacilli > Caryophanales > Staphylococcaceae > Staphylococcus > Staphylococcus sp. HMSC13A10. Next base: position 27,444 of record NZ_KV791884.1, read on the forward strand.
TGTTTCACTGCATTAACAGTATCAACTTGATGGGCATCATTGATTTGTGTTTGTAACTGTTGACGTTGAGCATCATTTAAATGCGTTAATTGATCGAGTGCTGTTTGAGCTTCTTGTTTCGCATTGTTAAGGTTATCAGAACCATTTAATGCAGTTTCAGCCTGAGACACTTGTTGTAATGCGTTAGTTACATCATTAGGTATTAACGTTGGATTTTGAGCGTTGCCATTAATGATTTCGTTAGCTTGGTTATAAGCAGTATCATAATCATTCTTCTTATTAGTATCTGCATTGACATAGTTGTCGTCTTGAACTAATTGAGCGTGGTTAGCGACACCTTGTTTTAAATTGGCCATAGCTGTATCTAAAGCAATTGCATTTTGTTTAATATCATTCGCTGCTAGTACATTTTGAGCTTGCGTTACTTGTTGTGTTAAAGCGTTCTTTTGCGCTTGATTTAAGTCATTAGCGTTAGTAATTGTATCAATCGCTTCTTGTTTAGCACGTTGTAAGTTTTGCTCTCCATCTAAGGCAGCTTTAGTTGATTTAACAGTATTTGCTTTTTGATTAATAGCGTCAGGAGACATTGTTGGACTATTTTGTTCTCCAATGATGCCTTTAGCTGCGTTTACTGCATTATCATAATTTGTTCTGTTAGAAGATGTTGCCTCAGTATAGTTAATACCAGTTTTGATTGAATCATTATCATTAATGCTGTCTCGTAATGCTGTCATAGCAGTATTTAATGAGTTAATACTATTTTTAATTGTTTCAAGACCAGCATGATTTGATGCAGCATTAATTTGCTCTCTAAAGTTATCTTTTTGAGCTTGGTTAAGACTTGTTGCATGTTGTAATGCTTCTAAAGTTGGTTGACGATCTAAAGTTAAACCAGCTCTTGCTTGATCTAACTCAGATTGAGCATTAGTTGCTAGAGTCACTTTATCATTGATAGTTTGAACTGATGGTTGGCCAGCAAGTTCTTGATTCACTGCATTTAAAGTTTGACGTGCTGCTTCTAATTTTTGGTTATATTCATTTAGTGAAGCGGTTGTCATACCAACAGTATCAGTTGGTTGATTAATACTTTGCTCTAACGCTTGTTTAGCCGCTTCTAGTGGTGCTTTGTCTGGTGTTAGATTTGTTATTGCTTGATCTAATTCAGATTTAACACTGTTAGTTTGGCTTGTATTTGTATTGATTTCTGCTACTGAAGGACTGCCATTTAATACTTGAGTAATAGCATTTAGTTTTTCTTTCGCTGCAGCAAGTTTTGTATTAAATGCATTCACTGTATCTTGAGTCATACCAGTTGTACTTGTCGAACGGTTAATATCATTTTCTAAATCATTTTTCGCTGCTTCTAACGGTGCTTGGTCTGGCGTTAAGTTAGTAATAGCTTGTTTTAAGTTATTGTATTGAGTTTCAACTTTAGCTTTTTCAGCTGCGATGTCTTGGTCAGTTGCATCTCCATTATCAATGACTTGTTGTGCGTTATTTGATTCAGCTTGAGCCGTTTGTTTAGCTGTTTGGTAAGCATTGATTGATTCTTGAGTCATACCATCTGTTGATACAGATTTATTTATTTCCTCATCAAGTTTAGCTTTCGTTGCTTTTAATTCACTGTTATCTGCTAAAGGTTGTAATTGATCGATAGCTTGAGTGATTTGTTCATTGACTCTATTTACTGCAGTCATCGCATCTTGTACTTCTTGTACAGTGCGAATTGGTTTATTAATGACGGCATTCGCATTGTTACGAGCACTAGTTAAATCACTATTAAGTGCTTGCATTGCTTGGTTGTAAGCTGTAATACTAGCTGGTTTCTTATCAGTAGTTGAACCAGTTCTATCAAGTTGTTGTACTGCTTGTTGTAATGCAGTAGTATCAGCAGTTAAATTAGCTTTTGCTTCGTTAAGTTCAGTTAATGCAAGTTCTACGCTTGCTTTTTCATCAGCAATTTCTTGTTCAGTCGCATCACCATTATCAATCACTTGTTGTGCATTAGTAATAGTTACTTGAGCCACTTGTTGTTTCGTATTGTAATTATCAATACTTTGTTGAGTCATACCGTCTGTTGAAGGTACTTGATCAACAGCTGCTTGTAAGTTGTTTTTCGCTGTTACTAGTTCACTATTATCAGCTTTATCTTGTAATAATGCTTTTGCTTGATCAATTTTCGTTTGAGCTGCTTGTACTTTTGTTAAAGCAGCACTAACTTGTTGAGGTGACGCAAATTGATCTTGAATGACTTGATTTGCTTCAGCTTTAGCAGCATTGATTTGTTGCTCGGCAGCTGTCATTGCTTGGTTATATTGATTAATACTTGATGGTGTTTTACCGTCAGTACTAATTGCATCATCTAAATGTGTATTAGCGGCAATTAACTCACGCTTATCTGATTTCGTAAAGATTGTTTCTGTAACTTCTTCAGTACTACCATCGTTATAAGTAATGATGACAGGAATTGTTGTTGTGCTACCGCCATCTAAGTTTGTAGGCATATTTGTACCTTGTTTGATAGCAGCATTTTGTTTGTTATTAACATGTACAGCATTGTTGATTTCTTCTGCAGTAACATTGTCGCCGAATTCTTTAATAATTTGATCCGTTGTTACTGTGTGCTCTGTTGGTGATGGTAATGTTCTAGAATTAGAACTTGCTGCATTACCAGAACCTGCTTTAGCAACTGCTGTTACTTCTGAATTTGGCTTAATTGTATTAGCATTAAACGTTACTTTACCAGTTGTACTGTCTAATGTAATGTAACTTGGTTGACCAGCTATAGACCACTTGCCGTTTGCCCCTTTAACAACATGTAATGTTTTATTTTGTTCAGTACCATTAGCAAGTTTTTCAGTGTAAGTAATATCAACAGCATTTGTTGGGTTAACTAAATTGCCTGTTGGGTTATTAGGTGTAATGTCTAATTGACCATTGTCCCATGCAGTAGATAAAACTTGATTCGGTTGTGGTGCTATAACTGTGAATTCATCACTTGGTTGTTCAGCACTAGTTAATTCTCCACTACCTTGAGTTGCGATAACTTGAATTGTATCAGCTGGGTTAAATGTTCCTGCTGCAACGGTAATTCCATTACCAGTACCTACGAGTCCTGCTACAGTATGAGCAGTTTGCTCCTTAGTCCAAGGGCTTCTATTATTATTTCTATTAAATGAAGTAATTACATTTCCATTACGTTTAATTACTAATCTATCGGCATAAGTTGTAACATTACCAGAACTTGTATTAATACGTTGATCATTACCTGGTGCAATTGTTAATACACCCTGAGCTGTTTCACTGATAGTTGGTTTAGTTGGTTGAACATTTTTAACAATAAATTTAGCTGGTTGAGATGTCGCAAATGTTCGACCATTGTATAAAACATCATATGTAGCATTTACTACTTTAGCTGCATTTGGTTTGTTCATAGCTGACCAGCTTGCATTATTAGTACCAGTTGCAGTTTTGTTCCAACGATATGTGAACCCGTCAGTAGGTAGGCCATCACCATTTTCATTATGAGCATATTGAGAAGCATCAATGCCTGACGCAAATGTTGTACCTATTGTTGTTGTATATTCACTTTGAGGGAAATCAAATTGATATACATACACTTTTACAGGTACTTGCACTGGTGTAGGTATACCAGGATAATTTACGTTAATTGTTAAGTTTTGTACGCCTGCAGTATTAGAAGTTGGTGCAGAATTATTAGCCCATTCAGCAGTAATTCCTGTTGTATTTTGATTTGGTTCAAAAATTATATAATTAATAGCTTGAGTGCCGTGAGTAAGATTTGTACCCTTTTTATCACGAGCAGGACTAATTGCGACTGCTGATGGATAAATTTTGACTGGTATATCAACAGTTCTAGTGCCTTGATCGTTTGGTAATGTGACTGTAACTGTTTTAGTAAATGAGCCTACATTATTTTTCCAATTATCAGGATTATCTTGCCATGTAGCTGTTGCGCCACTTGGTACATTCTTAATAAAACGTTCTGCATGATCAAAATCAAAGTTATTTCCACCTTTAACTAATACTGCTCCTTCGTCAATAGCTTGTAACTGTGGTGTTACTCGAACACTATCACTATCTAACGAATCTACAGTTTCAGAGTGTCTTTCATTTGTAACTTGGCCACGATCATTTATAGATGTGTAAGAAAGATTACCTTCTGACAACGTTGCAGTAGCTTTAATATCACCATCAGGTAATGCATCAGAGACAGTAACGACTAGTGTACGATTGTCGCCAAATTGTGGGTTTGTAATTGTTAATGGTGTGCCATCTGCTTTAAATAATTGGACTGTTGAATTTGGTAATACATTAGATAACTTAACCTCTTGATTTGTTAATCCAGCTTTGTAACTTACAGAATTTGCATCAATAATTGGTGGGTCTGGACGTACTTTAGATAAGAATCTAACATTTTCAGTTTGACCATTAGCATAAGTTACACGTACTAGTCTAGTTTGGAATCCTATTTGACGTGTATTTGGTCCTAAGCCATTATTGCCAATAAACTCAAATCTCATATTTTCAGGTTGGTTAGACCATGAGTTATTAATAGGTTTTAAAAATTCTTTAGGGTTGTTGACGTCAGTAATATCAGGGAATGTTCCCAATTTAGGTGCAACAAATACTTGTTTAGGCACAGTCTTTACAACCATATACGATGATTCTTTTTCAATTGGTGAAGTTTCACCATCAAATAAAATATTAGCTCTAACTGTGATGCTTTCACCTATTTGAGCATTATTTTTATTAGGTGTGTTATTTGGTAACCATGTGATTGTCGCATCAGGTACAGGGTCTCCATTATCTAATGTGAAGAAATCACTTGGAGCTGATCCTTTACCACTAACAAAATTTTGACCTTGTATTGTAAATTTTGGTGAAGCAATCACATTATAAAGAATGTGCTTAACTGATACGGTTACAGTTGATGAAGTTCCATCTGTATAAGTTACTGTAACAGTTACATCAGCATTATTACCGCGTCTACGAACATTACTTACAGTTTTACTTTGAACTTCATTTGTTGATGCTGTGGCATAACTTCTATTAGGTACTATTTCTGTCAAAGTAACTGAGTTTGTAATAGCTTCTTGGTCCTCTTGTGAAATACTCGCATTATTGCTAATATTAGCGATTCTGACTGGATTTTGAGCTGTAGAAGTTGTTGAAACACGATATTTATCTTTTAATGGTTTGATTGCTATATTGAATGAATGTTCAGTACTATTACCGCTTGTGTCTGTTGCAATTAAGTTAATTGCTTTAGATGTTGAACTAGTTACATTCGGTATTGTAAACGACGCTTGTTGATTATTATTTGATACATTCCCCGTTAATTGCGAGGTAGGTGCAACTGTAACATCTTGCAATGCATAATTATCATTAGCAGTAATATGATTTGTATATGTTTCCCCAGAATAAACTTGCTGATTATTTGAATTTTCAACTGAAATCGTTGGATTAACTTTATCACTTGGAACAAAGTACACATTAATAGTGTCAGTTGTACGATCCATGTTTGAACGTAAATATTCAATATAAGGTTTAGGACCTGTAGGTGATAAATATAATTGAGCTCGATAAATCGAATGATGTGCATTGCTAATTGTATTGTTTTTAATAACTTTATCAATAGTAAATGCACCTGCACCATTAATAGCTGGTTTGTCTACATTCACTAATGTTGAATTTTGACTATTGTTACTCAAATTAGAATAAGTAATTGTTTGTCCACCGATACCGGTATTAGTTGTTACAATATCAAGTACTTGAATAACTTGGCCATCGAGTGTATATAAACTTTGACCATCTGTCTTTGGTGTAGATAAAGAGTATCCTGTTGTATTAGATGCTCTTCTACCAGCTTCTGCAGCTTCTTTTTCAGTACCGACAATGTTAGTTCTTAAACCTGGAATATTAGTATTAGCAACTAATAAGTTTAATACTTCATTTGTATTAAAATCTTGGCCTAAAGTAGCGTCATATCTATAAATTAAAGATTTATGATCAGGTGTCCATTCAAGTCCCCCATCAGTTGGTCTATTTGCTATCTTAGGATTAGTCCAACTGACTTGGTAATCATTTGGAAAGTCAACCCAACGAAGGAATGACATATTATTCAAATTAGATGTAAATGTCTTAACTAATCTATCTTTAGATACTGTCACAGTTACAGTACTTACACCTTGTCTAGCATCAGGGTTATTTACAGTGATGTCATTTTCTGTTAATGGAAGTACTTGACTATTAGCATTAATAAACGCTTGTTTAACGCGAGTAACTTCTTCATCAGTTAATTGATAATTTGATACTCTATATACCCTTTGATCATCTGTTGGTTGTTGAACATCTATAACTTTTAAAGTTAAAGTTAACGGTGCTTGAGTTTGATGATACGCATTAGCAGCTAGAACTTGATAGTCATATGTTCCTGCATCAAGACGTGAAATTTGTGATGCAGTAGGTAATGTATTATCCCCTGAAATATTGTAAAATGAATCATTTGGTAACGCAGATCCATCTTCTAGCGCAAAATATTGTTTTAAATCACCAATATTATATGATTGCCCTTTAGCGATAACAATTGTAGCTTGTTTTAAATTATCTCCACTAGCAAATGCTGTATTTCTAATAGGATTGTAAGTGATTATATCTGAAGCAGGCATGTTATCTGTAGACCCATCTAAATAAGTAAATCTAGCAGAACCATTTGAATTAACAACAATCTGATTTCTTTGAGCTAATTTATCTATTATAGTTGCATTTTTGCTTCGAAGCGCTTGTAATATTTTAAGTATATTTTCAAGATCTGTTACCGATCTTGGATCTGATACTTTTATCTTTTCAGCATTATCTAGACCTATAGGTTGAAAATCTTGACTCATTTCTCCAACATCTATTGATATTTGCTTACCTTGGCTTATGTTGTTTGCGTTATCAGTTGCTGTAATCGTAAAAGTGATGTGACTATTAAAAGCCTGATTATTAGGTATAGTACCTGATATACTTAAAACTCCTGTTCGTCCATCTGAATTTTTAACAAAGTTAGATGTCCATCCACTAGGTAAATTTGTAATATTAGTACTTTTAAGACCAGAACCATATTGTTCATCTGACACATTCACAGTAAAACTAACATTATCTCCTCTATAATATTTATTTTCCTTATTTATTGGGTTACTAATTGTTGGTGATGTAACATCTGGTAATATTTCTACTTCATTGCCCCAATTAGATTGAACATTTTTATTATAAAAAACTATTGCTTTAATATTACCGCTTTTTGGTAAAGGTAGTATATTGTAACTATCTTTGGAAATAGTTATAGTACTATGTTCTCCGTCAGCATTACCTGTTGCCAAAATATTATAATTAATAGGAACAGTATTTGGATCATTTGTACCATTACGTCCTAACGGTCCAGTATTGATTAAATATACAATTGCTTTAGGATCTAGTGGTACGTTTGAGACTACTATATCTTGTTTTGTGCCACCTTTACCACGCAATTCCTCAGCTGTTGTATCGATATGAGGTGGCTCTGGTTTTACTCTTATTTCAAAAGTTTGTTCTTTTTTACCAAATCTAACTGTTCCAAAATAATCACCAGGTGCAAGCGTTCCAACTAATTCAATATTCTTTTCATAATTTGTATTCACACGATCTACAGAATTTTCAATTCTAAGTGTACTTGGGAAACCGCTTATAGTCCAATCATTATCAGTAAAAGGTTCATTACTAACCAAATTAATTCGTAATGGTTGATTATGTACAGTTTTATTTCCTACTTGTGAAGTACTATTTTGCATTTCACCAGGATTTACTGCAAATACTGGGTGATTAGCTGCTTTAGATATAGGTTGTTCTCCTCTGTCTAAAGTTTCATCATTTGTAAAGAAATTGATAATATTACGAACAGCGGGTTTGACAGTTAATTGGGCAGGTACAATTGTTTCTTCATTTCCAGCTCCATCTTGAATATCAAAACCAATCATAAATTTAATAGGTCTACCAGTTCTTGCAGCTTCTTCTAGTGTACTATCGTTAAACATTTGATGTACTTGGAATGAATTTAATGGTGATATAGAGCCTGGTGTTCTTTTATGACTATAATCGACACCTGCTGGGAAAAACCCTAAAACACGATTGTTCGGTGAAGCTACATAACTAAGTGGATCAGTAACAAAATCATTACTATTTTTTGTACCATCTAAAACGTATCTCGTTACATCCATTCTTCTATCTGGATCATATGCAGTTACTGTGTTGCCTAAATGATAAGTACGATTGATAGTTTGGTATAGGGATTCTGTACGTTTTGTTAATTCAGATCTTGGTTCAACATATAATTGGTTGTACATAAACAGTTGGTTGTATTCATATGCACGTCCCCCTGCTGCATAATAAAGTCTATCTGCTGTTGGGCCTGTTGTTTTAAATTGGATAGTATAACTATTTTCACCATGTCCAATAAAAGCATATATTTTATCTAACCCGGGTATTTCACTTGGCTTTTCTTTATTTAATAATTTAAAGTTTTCTAACCCAAAGTTTTTAGCGGTTTCGCTTGCCCCATTCTGATTAAAGTAATCACCTGCTCTAGAAAAATCAGTAAAACTTCTTATTTGAAAAGTTGGGTCATCATAAAATGTATGGTTTTGGATTGGGCCTTGAACAAAACTATCGGCTGCTCCATTGTCAAGCGATCTGGTATTTTTCCAAAATTCTGAGAGAGACTTATCTTCAAAACTACTGAAAGAATGTGTGCCTTCTTTGTTTAAAATACTAAAAATTGTTCGCCCGACTGGAGTTTGTCCTTCAGGTAAACCAAACCAAAATACCATATGTTCGTGATTCCAATGACTTTTATTGAACTTAATAGTCCATTCATAACCGTCTTTTACTTGTTTTGTATAAACTAATGCAATTTCTTTTGTATCAGCTGCACGTAAGGTATTCCATCTTGGATTAGGTAGATGGATAGGTGGTACACGATTTGATGCACTTATGTATGTACCTACTGAATACCCCGAGCCATCGTTGTTATTAGTTACATAATATGCAGAATTAGCATTTTGATAATCTGAGCCAGATTTTGTTTCTACTGCACGTTCTTCTATACGGTGATTACGTCGTACTTGAGCTTGTCTTTTAGGTAGAGTTTTAATAGTTGCAACAGCTTGTTCTAATTCTTTATATGCTAATTGCAATGTTTTATTGTCTAATGCATCATTACTTCCTAATAATAAATTAATTTTATCGAATGCTGCTTTTATTTGATTGAAAGCCCTTTTATCAGCTTTTTCTCTATCAACAAAGCGATAATCATGGTAATTTGCATCAAAAAATGCTTGTAAAGCATTTTTATCAATTTGTGAAGGTTGAGCATTGTCATTGTTATTATTTAGGTCAATTTGACGTGAGCTATCTTCAACATGTGCAGTTAATTTATTCTCAGCATGATTAAGTTGTTCATTTTGTAATGTGTTACCCTGCTCTAAATCAGATGAATTTGTAACTTCTTGATTCTTATTTACATTATTTTCTGAATTTTGAAGCGGTGCTTTAGAACTATTTTGTTCTGATTGATTAGATTTCTTTGAATTTGCTACTTTTGTAGACTCTTGACTTGAGTTATCGATAGAAGTTTCTACATTAGTATTTGCTTTATCGGTTGTCTGTGAAATTGTATTTGTTTCTTGTTTAGCTAAATCAGATGTGTTTGACTGTTGTCCATCTTGATGCTGATAAGTTTGATTTTTAGGTTGCACATTAGAACTTGTTTCTTCAGCTTGTGCATTAGATGCGTTAAATCCTAAAAATACTAATGTTGCGATTACAGTTGAAAATGTACCAACTGTGTATTTACGAATACTAAACTTCTGTAATTTCTCACGATTGTTCACTTTTATTGTTCACTCCTTGTCTTGATGTTGTTTCGTAGATGTAATGTTATGTATATATAAATAATTACAATAACGCTATTTATCAAACAATGAATTCTAAATATTCCTCGAAATCGCTTGTAAAATTATATACATACACAATATGGTATTGAACAATTTATTTATGCTCCAAATTATAATAGCATAAAACATTATGATTTTGTATTAAAATTTATTTATTATTCTAAATATAATGATTCTAAGTCACAAAATTTTAAAAAAGACCCCATATGGATATTCTTATCAATAAGATTATCCATATGGAGTTTAGATTGCTTTGTCTTATAAATGACTTGAAATATATTTTCCTGAAACGTATAGTTCGTGTTCATTACAAATAGATAGAATATGATTTAATGTTGTGGCAAAAGCCATATCCATAAATAATTGTTCACTATCTAAAGGAACTTCTGTATGAATTTCAGCTAAACGTTTAGATAAATGTAATTCATTCATATTGTCATTAATTTTATTTCTTTGTCCGGGTGTTAAAGCGTCAATTTGATTGATGACTTCTTCTACACTGCCATATTGTTGAATTAATTTAATAGCCGTTTTCTCGCCTATCCCTTTTACTCCAGCATAACCATCTGCAGTATCACCCATAAACGCTTTAATATCAATTAATTGTTGAGGTTCTAATTGATATTCTTCATTGAATCGATTTAATGTGTAACGATTATAAATATTAAATCCTTTTTTAATTAGCCATACTTCCACATTTTCATTAATACATTGAAGTAAATCTCTGTCGCCAGTAATAATATAAACGTCATTATCTGTTGAATATGATTTTGCTAATGTTCCTATCACATCATCTGCTTCGTAATTAGTAACACCAATATTAACGAAGCCAAATTGATCAGAGATTTCTTTTACATAATCAAATTGAGGTATCAATTCCTCTGGAGGTGCTGATCGATTTTGTTTGTAACCACCAAACATATCATTTCTAAATGTTGATTGTCCCATATCCCAACAAACAGCCACGTGAGTTGGTTGAATTTCTTTGATAGCAGAGAAGATATGGCGAACGAACCCTTGAATGCCGTTGGTAGGCACGCCTTTTGAATTATACATGAATTGACTGTGTAGACTAGTTGCAAAAAAGTGTCTAAACAATAATGCCATGCCATCAACGAGTAAAACTTTGTTAGGCATTTTGGTAATCCTTCTTTCTTAATAAATGATTGCTACTAATTGTTGATGTTTATCTTTGAGTTGTGTAATTAATGATTCATCCAAGTTAAATGATAACAGTTCGTTAATCTGACTTTGAATGTTTACTTCGATACTGTTAAATTGTTCTTCTGCTTCTAAAGACATTTGATTAACATATGATTCCAATTGTTGTCTTAACTGATTGAAATTTGATTGAAGCAATTCTAATGTACTTTGACAAATATATTCGTGAATTTCTTTCTGTGAATTTGGATTAAGGATTTTACGTTTTGTTAATTGTTTAGGTAATTCACTCATCATATCGTTAAGTTCAATATGAAGTAACGGTTTATCAATGACATCTGGTTGTAAATTGAAACGTGGATTAACTATGATATGCAATTTACTTAATTGTTGTAACACAGGTGCCACTTGTTCATCTAATTGTTGATTAAAGTATCTTTTAATTCTTTCAGTAATTAATGATTGTTCTAAGAACAGTCTTTGATGAATTTGATCTAAATAAATTTTAGTCGAATTTTTCTTTTCTTCATTAAAATCACTATTTTGAGTCATTTGACTGTTATATACAGATTTAATATCGTCCATTAATTGAAGTTTTAGTCGTGAATTTAAATGATAAACTTGTTCTTCAACTTCATTATTCGTATATTGTGATGTTGTATCTATCAGTTGATGACCAAGTCTTTGTTGGTCTTTATATGTTTCTAATTTTTGTTGACGCTTAGCAATATCATCTTTATTAGATTCAAATTCTTCTATCATTTCAACATATGACTTGTCGATTTGTTGTAGTTGATGAATCATTTGTTGTTCTAGAATTGTCTTAGATTCAATGTCGACAAAGTGTTGAATGCTTTCTTTCAATTGATTGATACCTTCATCGTTAGATTTTAATGCTTCTCGACTAGATACACCAAAAACGTCAGATTGTAACTGTACTTGATTAAGTGCATCAGCAACGTAATCTTTAACAGCATCTAAATCTTGTTCACTCTCGGCTAAATCAACCGCATTGATAATCATTTTGAAAGCTTGATTTTCGTTTAGCTGATTCATATCTTTCATATGTTCAATGAAGGCTTTGTCATTGTCAGTAAATGAATGATTGAAGTAACTAACATATAAAATTAAATCTGAAGAAGTAAGTATTTGTTCTGTTTCATTTGTATGTCGTTGGTTATTTGAATGTAAACCAAGTGAATCGACAATAATTTTTCCTTTAAGCCATTCAACAGGTACTTGTAAATGAACTGTTTTAACAAATGTTGCATATTCATCTTCTGCAGACCATTTTTTAACATCATCTTGGTCGATTTGATGTACTTCTCCATCATTTAACATATTGATATACATGTCATAATGTTTTTCTACAGCAGAAATAAACGCAAGTTGATTTTTTTCTAATTTTGATTTTAATTGCGTTATATCACTATTAATAAATTCATCAAGTGAATCGAATGACTGATTGAAGTATTCAAGCATTTGGTTAATTTCTTGAAGTAATTGCTTTGATGATTTTAAAGTAATACTGCTATTTTCACCGTAAGTCAATTCGGTTGTCGCCGCTGTTGTTGGGTTTGGTGAACTTACTAAATATTGACCACCTAATAAGGCATTAATTAAGCTACTCTTTCCTGCGCTGAATGTACCAAATACGCCAATTTTTGTGATTTTTTGATCTAGACGAGTTAATGTTTGCTTTATGTCCATTTGAGTTCGCTCAAATAACGGTATATCTTCGATTACATTTAATGCCTTTTCAATATCAATTTGTGAACTTGAGACATCGTCGCTTTCAGATTGAATTGAGTCTCTATTTTGATGATGTGTTGTATCATTTTGTTGTTTAATCGTGAAATTAGCTTCAGTACGTCCTGTTAATTTATCTAAAGAATCTTCTAAATGTATATAATAATGTTGATAATTGCGTGTTGTTAGAGATTCTTTCAAATTATTTAATTTCATATATCGTTGATACTCTTCTGATGCTTCACTATCTTCAGTTTCTATTTCGTTAGCTTGAACATGTTGAATGGCCTTTTCAAATAATGGATTTGATTGGCGTTCAACAAATTGATTAATTGCTTTAACCACTTCATCAGAAAATGTTAATACATACGTATTACTTATAGTTGTTTGTGGTTGATATAAAGAAGAAACTAAATCGTTTGGTATATCATAAGACTGATTTAAAATATGTTCATTAATATTTTTCTGATTAATAAATCGTGTTAAAAATGACATATCTTCTCTCATAGGTTGGCGAATTTGGGTGTTTATCTTTTCTTGAAGCATATCAACTGCTTTGTTTAAACGTTCTGTTTGTGCTTCTTCCTTCTTCTTAGATTTATTGAAAAATCCACCTACTTTAAAATCTGTAGCCTTACTTTCTAAATACGATCTTAATTGTTCTCGCATATCATGAGTCATAATATAAGCATTTTCTAAAATGTCTTTACGTTTTTGTTTGAGATAAGACTTTAGTTTATCTTTATCATTTAGTAATTGTGCTTCTTCTGATACAGATTGTGTTTGTTGGAAATTTAAATATGCTTGTTCAAATTCTTCTTCAATATTTAAGTATTCTAAAATACTTTGCATTTCATTTTGGATATATGATAATTGTGCATCAGTAATAAATGATACTGTGCGTTCAATATAATCTTCCATTGATTCTCTATTTTCGTCTAAATATAAGAGATAATCAGATAATTGCTTGATTTGATTTTCAGGATGGTCAAATTTAGATACATAATAAATATGTTCTAATTTAATTTCCCATTCGTTAATTGATTTTTCAACTCTAGATTTAAATGTATCAAATGAAAGTTCGTCATCATTGTGTTTGTCTATTTGATTAATGATGAACACAACAGGGATACCTACTTCATTAATTCGTTTCATAAATTGAAAATTGAGTGCTGATTGAACATGATTATAGTCAACAGTATAAAATAATACGTTACTCGTATACATAAATTGTTCAGTTGTAGTTTGGTGAGTGGCTACGTTAGAGTCAACGCCGGGTGTATCCTGAAATGTAAAGCCATTATCAAATTTATCAGACTTAAAGTTGATTTCTACAGACTCTACGTCTATATTTTGGCGATTCATCTGTTTTACTTCGTCGTATGTTTTTAATTTTGTATATTGTTGATCCGGTAAATTGGCAATAATGTCTTCTGAATCAGAAACTGAGACGATTGCTGTATTACTTGTTGTTGGTACTGGAGAGCTAGGTAAAATATCTTGTTCTAATAACAAATTAATTAGTGTTGATTTACCTGCTGAAAAGTGACCAACAAATGAAGTAGTAAATTGATTTTTGTAAACCTTTTTAATAACTTGATTAATTGTGTTTAATAAAGCAGTGTTGTTTGATTTTTCGACTTCTTTTTTTAGTTTATATAATATGTCTAATTGTTCAGTGTGTGTCATACGTTTTAATCCCCTTTAGTTCTTTCGATAAAAAAAGAAGAGGTCAAGACAAAACGACTTAAAATCCAAAACGCAATTTTAATGTAAGATACTTTGTCATAACCTCTTTTGAGTAAGCCAATAATCATAGATTATGATATTACTTAAAATATTATCATATATATTACTCAAAACCTATGAATTTAGGGAAGGATTATTCAAACCAAGCTGGTTTGTCGCCTTCAGTGCCTGGCTTGAATACACCAATATTCTCTTTTGAATGTAAATCAGGGTGTTTTGCTATTTGTACTGCTAAGTTTGCGACACTTTTTCTAGATACTTCAGTACCTTCGAATTGGCCATCTTTTGTAGTGATTTCATAAATGTTTTCATTTTTATCAGTTAACCAACCTGGTCTAATAATTGTATAATCTAAATCTGATTGTTCAATTGTATCTGCAGCTTGACGATATAAATTAAGTTTCTCGCCAAATTGTTGTTTGTTCCATTCATTAAATGGTTCAGGTAATTCATCATAGATTCCTGGGGCAGCAATTAAAATTAAACGTTTAATTCCTTTTGCATCCATGGCTTTTACAATCGTTTCAGCATGACGATTAAGTGAACCAGATGTTCCAGTGAATACGATATCGATATTATCTAATGCTTTCTCTAAATCGCTTTGATTTTTAGCGTCACCTTCAAATACAGTTACTCTGTTTGAACCATAATCTGGAATACGGTGTGCATTTCTTAAAAATAGATTTACATTAAAATTTGAGTTTTCTAAGAAAATTTTGGTTGCTTCAATGGCCACTCTACCATTAGCTCCAATAATTAAAACATTCTTCATATATATTACTCCTCTCATGTATTGATTATATTATTTATTAATTTCATCAGTAATTTAAATTTAAACACTCTCAAAACAACTTTACTATAGTTGCAATGAGAGTGCTAATGAACTGTTTGATTAATTTAATCTTTCGTTTGAGGTTTCTTACCCCAATATTGATAATAAGTACATTCAATATAACCGTTAAATAACTTACGACGTTTTGTTGCTTTTTTATTTACTAAAAACTCATATTCTTTATTACTTGTTAAGATATAAGTAGATAGATATGGGTGTTGTTTCATCAATGTACCCATATAACGATACATTTCTTCTACTTCTTCTCTATCGCCGATACGTTCACCATATGGTGGGTTACCAATTAAAGCGATAGGTTCTTCACTATCAATCGTTAATGTATTGACGTCTTTAACGTTGAATTGAATGATATCTGATAAGCCAACTTCTTCAGCGTTACGTTTAGCGATTTCAACCATTTCTGGATCAATATCAGAAGCGTAAACTTGAATCTCTCTATCGTAATCAGCTTGCTTATCAGCTTCATCTCGCATCTCATCATAAATATTTGGTGGCATGATATTCCATTCTTCAGATACAAAGTCTCTATTAAACCCAGGTGCAATGTTTTGTGCAATTAGACATGCTTCGATAGCAATAGTCCCTGAACCGCAGAACGGATCAATTAATGGTGTATCGCCAGTCCAATTGGCTAATTTAATTAAACTTGCAGCTAGCGTTTCTTTAATTGGCGCTTCACCTTGAGCTAAACGATAACCTCTTCTGTTTAATCCAGAGCCAGATGTATCAATTGTAAGTAATACATTATCTTTTAAAATAGAAACTTCTACTGGGTACTTAGTCCCTGTTTCATTTAACCAGCCTTTTTCATTATATGCATGTTTTAGACATTCAACGATGGCTTTTTTAGTGATAGCTTGGCAGTCTGGCACACTATAAAGTGTTGATTTTACAATGCGTCCTTGCACAGGAAAACTCCCTTGTTGGTCAATAATTGTTTCCCATGGTAATGATTTAGTTTTTTCAAAAAGTTCATCAAATGTTGTGGCTTTAAATTGCCCCATAACGATTTTGACACGGTCTGCTGTACGTAACCATAAGTTACATTTAACAATAGCACTTTCGTCACCTTCAAAAAAGATACGACCATTTTCTACTTGTGTTTCATAGCCTAATTCTTGTATTTCTTTAGCTACTACTGATTCCAATCCCATTGGACATACTGCTAATAATTGAAACATGCATTGTTCTCCTTTAGATTCATTTGATTTATGTTTATTTTAACAAAGATACTTTTAAAGTTTAATCATACATAGTCATTTATTTTTATAAAGTGAATTAAAATATTTTTGGTAAAATTGATTTAAGTAAATATATCATTAAAAAAAGCTCTCCGTTTGATGGGAGAGCTAAACTAGTTGTGATATTTCTGTAAGCCATGTTCTGTTCCATTGTACTCTAAACGTGCACTAGCCACACTGGTACGTTGGTGGTAACCATCTGTCTACCATAACATTTAAAATGTTAGTGTCTCGTTTATACGTTGAATTCCGCTAAACAAGTGCTCCTACCTAATTTGGATTGCTCACTCGAGGGGTTTACCGCGTTCCACCCTTCATATTTCTATAAAAGCTACGTCACTGTGGCACTTTCAAACTATTCTAACCCTATTCAAAGAACGTAGGTTATTTCGTTGCCGTCAAATTAATGCCTTGATTTATTGTTTCATCAAGCACGAACACTACAATCATCTCAGACTGTGTGAGCATGGACTTTCCTCTATATCACTATAGCGATTACCCAAAATATCACCTTTGAGAGTATAACATAAAAAAGGGTCTAGACAAAGCCTTTTAAAATTTAAGTCCCCATCTAAATGGAAACAAAGTGTTACGCTCACACTAATAGAAAGCTTTGTCTAAACCAATTCAAATATTATTTACCAAATACTGCTTTTTCTAAGTTAGAGATACGTTTTAAAATATCTACATTGTTTGATGATGCGTTGTTGTTAGAACCATTTGAAGAAAAGTTTTTATTCTCTTGTGGTCTAGTTGTCGCAACACGTAATCTTAATTCTTCAAGTTCTTTTTTTAATTTGTGGTTTTCTTCTGAAAGTTTTACAACTTCATTATTCATGTCTGCCATTTTTTGATAATCTGTAATGATATCATCTAAAAAAGCATCTACTTCTTCTCTTCTATAGCCACGAGCCATAGTTTTTTCAAAATCTTTTTCATAAATATCTTTTGCTGATAATTTTAATGAAACATCTGACATTTTTTCCACCTCATTCGAAACTTTGATCTTGAGACCACTGCAAGTCGTTGATGAAGTCAGTGAGTTCATCAAACGTCACAATATCACAAGTATAGTTTGTTTTTTCCATAAAATCAACTAACATAGATTTAAAAAATTTAGGACTTGCTTCTTGTTCTTCATCGTATATTAATAAAGTTTGATCAGTATGGTCTAGCATAAATTGGTCGGTTTGTTTAAATTGAAACGGCCCCTGATACTCAGAATGAAAAACACTTTCAGTAAAATCAGCGTTATTAATAATATTCATGTACTTAGCTTGATTTTGTTCATTCCATTTAGATGTATGTCCCTCGAAAGGCGTTATCACACCTAGTTTAAGTTCGGGGTATATTTCTTTTAATTCAATAACAACATCTGCAGTCCATAATTCAATGCCCATCTGACCTTGTATTAATACCCATTCCAAACCTTCATCTAATAACTGTTCAATTTTATGTTTAATAAATTGCTTTAGATAGTAAACTTCTGGAGCATCATCTTTAAATATATTTAATTCATAAGATTTATATCCAGTGATATAAACAGTTTTAACCATAATTTCCCTCTTTAAACATTAAATTTTAAAATATTATTCAAATCATATTGTACAGCTTTAATTTTTTCTGTAAAAAGCTTTCGACTTGTTCGTTTAAAATGGCATTCTACGGAAAGTTCTTCAATATTTTTAAATAATAAATCAACTTTCTTCTTGTTCATATATGTAGTATTAACGAGTGATTGTTCATAGTTTCTCAGTTGATTGAGCTGTGTATCTATATTTCGAACATATGGTTCTACAACTTTATGAAAATCTTCGTCTTCCTCTTTTTCTCTAACTCGTTCATATTTTTGGCCCATATGATTGACTTCTAATATTAAATTTTTAATGATATCTAACATCTAGTAGCCTCCTACATTATTAATCTATCATATTGTTTATCCCCCGTCATACGTGACGTATTGTTTTTATAGTTATAAATTGCACGTTAAATAAAAAAACTACCTGTTTACTATGCTTTATATAAAAATAAACGTGTTAAATAAGCATACAAAGGAAATAAATGTGTCTATTTTTATTGTTTATTTAATGAAAGCACGTTAAAATAAGTTTTGATGTATTTTAGGTTAGTGAAAAATGCATTAATTTTATAAAAGTTTGGTTAATTGTAAAATCTTGTGTATAATAATCGCAGTTTACTACCAGACTTGTGTGGTGAAATATATGAATTATCCTAATGGTCAACCATACAAAGAAAATAAGACTTTGGACGGACGCAAATCGTCATCATACTCAAGTAATATTGAATATGGTGGACGAGGTATGTCACTGGAAAAAGATATTGAGCATTCTAATGCTTACTATTTAAAAAGTGGCATCGCAGTCATTCACAAGAAACCTACTCCTGTACAGATAGTCAATGTTCACTATCCAAAACGGAGTAAAGCTGTGATAAATGAAGCTTATTTTCGTACGCCTTCAACAACAGATTATAATGGTGTCTATAATGGCTATTATATCGATTTTGAAGCAAAGGAAACGAAGAATAAAACTTCTTTCCCCTTGAATAATATCCATGATCATCAAGTTGATCATATGAAGAACACATACCAACAACGAGGTATTGTTTTTTTAATGATAAGATTTAAATCACTTGATGAAGTTTATCTATTACCCTATTCTAAATTTGAATTCTTTTGGGATAGATACAAAAAAGATATTAAAAAATCGATAACAGTTGAAGAAATACGAAAAAATGGTTACCATATTCCTTATCAGTATCAACCTAGATTGAATTACCTCAAAGCAGTTGATAAGTTGATATTAGATGAAAGTGAGGACCGCGTATGACGGAAAACAAAGGGTCTTCTCAGCCTAAAAATAAAGGCAATAATGGGAAGTCCGACGAAAAAAAGAATAGAAATGTGAAGAGAACGATTATTAAGATTATTGGCTTTATGTTTATTGCCTTTATTGTTCTATTGTTACTCGGTATCTTACTATTTGCATATTACGCATGGAAAGCACCTGCATTCACTGAATCTAAGTTAGAGGATCCTATCCCTGCTAAGATTTATGATAAAAACGGTGACTTAGTTAAGACGTTAGATTATGGTCAACGTCATGAACATGTGAATATCAAAGATGTACCACAAAGTATGAAAGATGCCGTCTTAGCTACAGAAGATAATCGCTTCTATGATCACGGTGCTTTGGACTATAAACGTCTATTCGGTGCAATAGGTAAAAACTTAACTGGTGGATTTGGGGCTCAAGGTGCTTCTACCTTAACTCAACAAGTTGTTAAAGATTCATTCTTATCACAACAAAAATCTATCGGTCGTAAAGCTCAAGAAGCTTACCTTTCATACCGATTAGAACAAGAGTACAGTAAAGATGAAATATTCCAAGTTTACTTGAATAAAATTTACTACTCTGATGGTGTAACTGGTGTTAAAGCTGCTGCTAAGTATTACTTTAATAAAGACCTTAAAGATTTAAACTTAGCTGAAGAAGCTTACCTAGCCGGCTTACCTCAAGTACCAAATAATTACAATATTTACGATCATCCTAAACAAGCTGAAGATCGTAAAGACACTGTATTATACTTAATGCATTATCATCATAGAATAAGCGATAAAGAATATGAGAAAGCTAAGAAAATCGATGTTAAAGCTAACTTAGTTCAAAGAAGTGATAAAGAACGTCAAAATACTACAGAAGATAAAAACCCAGAGTTAGCATCTTATGTGAACTTTGTTAAATCAGAATTAATGAATAACAAACACTTCAAGAAAGAAAACTTAGGTAACGTTCTTCAAAGTGGTATTAAGATCTATACAAATATGGATAAAGATGTTCAACAAACGCTTCAAGATAAGATTAACAATGGTAGCTTCTACAAAAACGATGACCAACAAGTTGGTGCTACTATCTTAGATAGTAAAACTGGTGGTTTAGTAGCCATTTCTGGTGGACGTAATTATAAAGACGTCGTTGACAGAAACCAAGCTACAGATCCACATCCTACTGGTTCATCATTAAAACCATTCTTAGCTTATGGTCCAGCTATTGAAAACATGAATTGGGCAACTAATCATGCTATTCAAGACGAATCTTCATATCAAGTAGACGGTTCAACATTCCGAAACTATGATACGAAGAGTCACGGAACTGTCTCTGCATATGATGCATTAAGACAAAGTTTCAACATCCCTGCCCTTAAAACTTGGCAACAAACTAAATCTAGCGCAGGTAACGATGCACCTAAGAAATTCGCATCTAAAGTTGGTTTAGATTACGATGGTAAAATTGGACCATCTGAAGTACTTGGTGGTTCTTCATCAGAATTCTCACCAACTCAATTAGCATCTGCATTTGCTTCATTAGCAAATGGTGGTACTTATAACAATGCTCATTCAATTCAAAAAGTTGTTACTCACGATGGTGACACTATTGAATATGATCATACTAGCCATAAAGCAATGAAAGATTCTACAGCCTATATGTTAGCTGAAATGCTTAAAGGTACATTTAAAGCCTATGGTTCAGCTTATGGTCACGGCGTATCTGGTGTTAATATGGGTGCTAAAACAGGTACTGGTACTTACGGTGCTGAAGTTTATAGTCAATATAACTTACCTGATAATGCAGCCAAAGATGTTTGGATCAACGGATTCTCACCTCAATACACTATGTCAGTGTGGATGGGCTTCAACAAAGTTAAAGAATACGGAACTAACTCTTTCGTAGGACATTCTGAACAAGAATATCCACAATATCTATTTGAAGAAGTCATGTCAGACATTTCTTCAAGAGATGGTAAAGACTTTAAAAAACCAAGCTCAGTTGAAGGTAGTGACCCTGATTCATTATCAGTAAAAGGACATTCAGATAGTAATACAACTAATAAGAGCACACATGGTGATAGTGATTCATCAACATCTTCTAATAGCGGTAACAGCAATGGAAGTAATGGATCATCATCAAATGGTTCATCAAGCTCTAACAGCTCAAATAGTTCAAATAGCAGTTCCCAACAAAGCGGAAATGCCCTAACTAGTCTATTCAGCTTTAATTCAATATTTAATAATAAAGCTTCATAATATAGACGAAACGCCCAAATCCTAAAATAGGATTTGGGCGTTTTTTTGTTTTTATATAAATTAAAAAGTACCTACTAGATTTAACCAGTGGGTACTTCAACTTTATTATAAGTATGAAATGATTAGTGAATCACAATACATTTATTGGTTTCTTTTTTTACGAATTTGGTACGAAGCATTCATTTTTATTAACTCGGATTTTAATGTTTTCATTTGTCTATAACCCATAAAATGATATTTTCTTGCTAACATGTATTGATAGCGCTCACCAAAATTCATAGGAACAACTGGATAGTTATCAAGCTCATTTAGATTTAACTCATTGATTTCATTTATTTGTTTAAAATAACTTATAATCATTTTGAAATAAGCATCTATAACTGGTTTTGCTTCTGCTGATTTTAATTGTTTTTGGCTTGCGAATTGATCGAGTTGTTGTTCTAACTCTTCAAAGTCTTGTTTAGTTATCAAATGTTTCACGCTTCTTTCAAACTTGCTTTGTATCTTTTCTGACCTTCTCTACAATCTTTGAACAATGGACAAATATCACATTTTGGCTTACGAGCGAGACAATGATATCGACCAAAGAAAATAAGTTGATGATGGCTTTTATTCCAACGGTCTTTTGGTATGACAGAACAAAGTCTATCTTCAACTTGTCTTACATTATCTTTCCAGCGATTAATACCTAAACGTTTAGAAACACGTTCCACATGTGTGTCTACAGCGAGTGAAGGTTCATTAAAAGCGACACTCATTACGACATTTGCAGTTTTACGTCCAACACCAGCTAAACTTTCTAGTTCTTGATGTGTTTGTGGAATCTTTCCATCAAATTGATCAAGTAATGATTGGCAAAGTTTTTTGATATTTTTAGCTTTATTTCTATATAATCCAATGGAACGAATATCCTGTTGTAATTCTTCATCACTTACATTTAGATAATCTTCTGGTGTTTTATATTTGGCAAATAATGAACGAGTAACTTTATTAACTAATATATCGGTGCATTGCGCAGATAAAAGTACTGCAATTGTTAATTCGAATGCATTATCATGTTTTAGTTCACATTCTGCATCTGGAAACATATCGGCAATTACATCAATCATTTCAAGTGCTTTTTTCTTACTAATCATCTGATTTCTCTCCATTTAACCAATCAAATTTTGGTACTTTCTTAACAGTGTGTTTCATTTTTGGTTTATTAAATTGCTTTCTAATTTCTTTTGAGTCATCAATTGTTTTGACATTATTTTTCTTCCAATTTAACAATATTCTATCCATATATTTAAAACTTAATTTATTTTGGCTATTTGCTTCATCAAGAGCAGCTTGAATAATTGATATATCATGTTTATCAACATCAATCCATTGGTTCAACGTTTCAATTTCATAAGGTGACAATGGTCTAGCAAATGTTTGTTCTATCATTTGGAATAATGTTTTAAACTTTTCTTTATCACTTTGTTCATTGGTATCAATTGTTTGCTTTTTAAGCAATTGACTTAGTTTTTCATAAAAAGGATCTAAATTCATATATTCTGTGAAGCGACCTTCTTCATCTTTATTAACGTTTAATTCTAATAATTCTCGTTGAATTAAATTTTGAATGACTGCAGTAACTTCACGTGGTTGCATCGTAGATCCCTGTTGAAGTGATTCAATGGATGGTTGTTTATTTGATGTTTCTGATGCATAAATAAGTTTGATTAAAATGATTAAATCTTGTTCATCTATACCTAGTTCACTGTAATGATCTAACAATTCACGACGAATCACAACTGGCCGTGTTTTTAATTGAAACTTGTCCATTGTAACCCCTCCTATCATTAAAATTTAGACCTTCATTATATTTGATTAAATAGAAGGATTTATGGATGCCCTTTATAAAATGCAATGCATCATTATAAATTAGTATAAGATAAAAATGAACGCCCAGTCTATTTATACGACTGGACGACATGTAATATAATAACTTAAATTTAAATGAATGATGCTTATGGGTATAAACGATTTAATAAACGTGGGAATGGTGCAGTTTCACGTACATGTTCTACGCCTGAAATCCAAGCAACCGTACGTTCTAATCCTAAACCGAAGCCACTGTGAGGTACACTACCATAACGACGTAAATCTAAGTAATAGCTATAAGCTTCTGAATCTAATTCATGTTCATTAATACGTTGTTCAAGTAACTCTAAATCATTGATACGTTCTGATCCACCGATAATTTCACCATAACCTTCTGGAGCAATTAAATCAGCACACAATACTGTGTCTTCATTTTCAGGGTTAGGTTCCATATAGAATGGTTTAATTTTTGTAGGATAATTAGTGATAAATACTGGTAAATCATAATGATTAGCGATAGCAGTTTCGTGCGGTGCACCGAAATCTTCGCCCCATTCAATATCATCAAATCCTTCTTCTTTTAAGAATTTAACTGCATCGTCATAAGAAATTCTAGGGAATGGCGTAGCAACCTTTTCAAGTTTTGATGTGTCTCTATCTAATATTTTTAATTCTAATTCACAGTTTTTAAGAACGGATTGTACAACGTGTGCCACAAATTGTTCTTGAACTTCTAAGCTTCTTGCATGTTCAGTAAATGCCATTTCTGCTTCAATCATCCAAAACTCAATTAAATGACGTCTTGTTTTTGATTTTTCTGCACGGAAAGTTGGTCCGAAAGAAAATACATATCCGTGAGCCATAGCTGCAGCTTCTAGGTATAGTTGCCCACTTTGTGATAAGAATGCATCTTCATCAAAATATTTAGTATGGAATAATTCACTTGTGCCTTCTGGAGCACTTGCAGTTAAAATTGGTGGATCAATTTTTGTGTAGCCATTATCATTAAAGAATTCATAAGTTGCTCTAATGATTTCGTTTCTAATTTGCATAACAGCATGTTGTTTCTTAGAACGTAACCATAAATGACGGTGATCCATAAGGAACTCAGTACCGTGATTTTTTGGTGTAATTGGGTAATCATGAGCCTCATGGATAACCTCGATAGATTTAACTTGCATTTCGTAGCCTAAATCTGAGCGGTTATCTTCAGTGATTGTACCAGTTACATATAAAGAAGACTCTTGTGTAATTTCTTTAGATAAATTAAAAACATCTTCGTCTACTTCTGATTTCACTACTACACCTTGCATAAATCCAGTGCCATCACGTAATTGTAAGAACGCAATTTTACCACTAGAACGTTTGTTAGTTAACCAAGCGCCAATTGTCACTTCTTGGTTAAGATGTTGTTTTGCTTGTTTAATCGTTGTATTCATAACCAGTCTCCTATTATTTTATCTTTTTTCAATACTTATTTATTTTAACAAAATATATTACCAACTTCTACAAGTTGAATTAAAAGTATATGTATCCTATCACACAACTTTTATTTATCCACTGATTTTTGGATTTGTGATAATAATTTACTAAATTGATTAATGTCACCTTTTTTCTGGCGGTAATGTTCTAATGTTTGTTCAAAGAAACTTTTGTAATTACTATTGATGAGACGATCATCGAATGACACAATTAATCCTTTATCATTTTCATGTCGTATTAAGCGCCCTAAACCTTGTCTGAAACGTGTCACAGCATCAGGTAATACATAATCTTTAAAAGTTGATGTAAATTCAGAATTCATTAACCAATATTTAGCATTGTTTTTATTCATAAACGGTAATTTCGCAATCATGACGCATTTAATACCATTAGCTTGAAAATCAAAACCTTCAAAGAATGTTGAAGTACCTAAAAGAATAGACTTATCAAAGTGGTTAAACTGTTGAACAATTTTATAATTTTGATTTTGTTGTTGTGTTAATATGACATAATCCTCAAATTCAGGCAGTTCATTAAGCATATCTTGAACCATATGCATCATTTTATAACTTGTAAAAAGGATTAAACATTTAGATTCTGTTGTCGTTGTATATTCAATAACATAATTAACAATTGATGCTACATAATCGTCGACATTCTTATAGTTGTATGGTGCGACATCCGACGGAATAAATACATTAGTGTTTTTAGTATTTTGTAATGCTGATGCCACTTCGTACGTATTAAATTTAACATCTTTGTTAAACCAATTTTTAAAGGAGTCAAACGACTGATTAAACGTTAATGTTCCTGAAATAAATGTTAAGGATTTGAATTTATCTAAGACTTGTTGTGTCAAAATATCTTTAACAGCATAATCTTTTACAAGTAAACGAATCGTTGATTTTTGGCTTAAATTTTTAATTGAAATAAAGCTTGTATGATTATCTTTCAAACTTTGTTCTGTTTGTCTAAAACGCTCTTTTAGGTATAATAATTGCTTTCTCATAGTCTTTATAGTTTTGTGACTCATGCCATTAAACACTTCTAATGTTTTGTTTAATTTGTGTATTAAACGATGTAAATCTTTGATAATCTGATCATTGTCAAATTCGTAAACATAATGATATTTGTGTATGTCATCGTCATATACGTCTGCGTTTTGTACAATATCGTAAATATTATTGAACAACTGTTCATTAAGTTCATGAATATCGTTAATATTTGATTTCAGACCAAACACATCTATTGGAGCTATATCTAATTTCTCTAAAATACGTTGTTGTTCTAAATGATCTATGGCTTTTAATAATTTTTCATTTTCATTTTTACCGATAAGCCCTAACTGATATTTAATATCTGCATAGTTTAATTCATTTGTAACTTGATTAAGTGCATAATCAGGTAAGCGATGTGCTTCATCAATAATACAATCGTCAAATAGCTGGTAAATTGAATTTTCAGCATCAGAATGAATTAAATGAGCGTGGTTCGTAACGCCAATTTGGATATTTTGAGCATTGCGTTTGAGGTAATTATAGTAATGAATATCATGACGAACTGGAACATAAGTTTCAATCTTCTGATCGAAATACATTTTTTGTCCGCCTTTTAAGTTCAATTCTTGAATATCACCTGTATCCGTTTCTGTAATCCAAATCAATAATTGCATTTTAAGTATATTAACTTCGTAATTGTTAGTTTCTTCTTTTAAAATTTGGCTTATAAGTCCAAGTGAAATATAGTCATTTTTACTTTTAATAAGTGTTGCGTTGACTTTGAAATTGAGTGCGTTATTTAAAGCCGGTATATCTTTTTCTAATAATTGACTTTGTAATAACTTTGTATTTGTTGAAATCATAACATGTCGACCAGTTTCGATATTATACATTAACGCAGCTAAAAGGTATGCTAGAGACTTGCCACTTCCAAGTGGTGCTTCTATCATGGCTTTTTCACCATGCATAAGTTGTTCTAAAATAATTTCTGATAAATAAAGTTGTTGCGGTCGATATGTTAAATCTAATTGTTTAGTTGCTTTTTTATATAGCGTCTTTAATGTGCCATTAAATTCAGTAACAGGTCCTTTTAAATCTACTTGCTTTTTATAAATAATTTGTTCAAATTGACCAAATTGTTGATCTAATGTTGCGGATTTATGTTGTCTTACCATTTCAAATAAAATGTGATATAAATCATATTTTAAGTCTTTACTTAAATAATATAATTGTTTCAATGTATCAAGCGGTAATTGTTCAAACTTTTCAAAGGCTTTAATCATTAAGTGAGCCGTGGTTGTAGCATCTTCATCTGCTCTATGTGCATTTGTTAGAGGGATGTTATGTGCTTCGGCTAATTCACTTAATTGATAGCTTTTATCTGTTGGGAAGGCAACTTTAAATAATTCTAACGTATCCATAACTCGTTTAGGTCGGTATTTGATATTGCAATTTTTAAATGCTTTTTTAATGAAGTTTAAATCAAACGCGACATTATGAGCAACGAATACACAGTCTTTAAGTTGTTGATAAATATCATTAGCAATATCTTTGAAATACGGTGCTTGTTCAAGCATTGTCTCTTCAATTGAAGTAAGTGCTTGAATAAACGGAGGTATTTCTAAATCAG
This sequence comes from Staphylococcus sp. HMSC13A10, assembly GCF_001808005.1. Taxonomy (NCBI): domain Bacteria; kingdom Bacillati; phylum Bacillota; class Bacilli; order Caryophanales; family Staphylococcaceae; genus Staphylococcus; species Staphylococcus sp. HMSC13A10. The sequence goes on from NZ_KV791884.1 coordinate 55,257, forward strand.
TTCGAATCATTGAATGATATGTGCCTATTATTTTGTTTTGTCGAACGAAAGTAATGCCGATTTGAATAATATCATCGTAATCAAGTTGATTACCTGTAGTTTCTAAATCAACAACTGCATATGTTGCTATTCCCATAGCTATCTCTCCTAGTTTACATTGTTATAATTCTATATCTGCACTAATTAACCTTCTAAGTTGTCCTTGATTGTCCTTAACCATTAAGAAACCATCATGATCAATATCAATGGCTTCACCGATAAATTGTTCATTATTTTCTGTGAAACGTAATGGTCTTTGCCACATGTTTGTAGCTGCAATATATTCCTCACGAATCTCTTCAAATGGTACTTTTAAGAATTGATTATATCGCTTTTCAATTTCTTTAATTAATATATCTAAAAATTCATAACGATTAAAATCGTATTCTGAATGTATACGCATACTTGTTGCTCTATGCCTTATCTCTTCATCAAAATCAGTTTCTTGATGATTCATATTAATACCGATACCACAAATAATTGCTTCAATCGCATCGTAATTGGCAACCATTTCTGTTAGGAAACCACACACTTTTTTGCCATCTATGTATATATCATTAGGCCATTTAATCGTAACATCATCAGTTGAAAATTGTTGAATCGCATCTTTAATTCCTAATGCCATAAATAAATTGAATTTCGGAATCATTGCGTACGGTACATCAGGACGAAGTACTAGTGACATCCAAAGACCTTTGCCTTTACTAGAAGCCCAATTTCGATTAAAGCGACCTCGCCCTTTTGTTTGTTCATCACTCAATATTAAAAAGGTATCATGATTACCTACTAGTGCTTGTTTCGCTTTTAATTGTGTTGAATCTACTGTACTCATCACTTCTATTTGATCAAATAAATCACGTTGCTCGATAATCGGATTAACAATACCACTATACCAATGATCTGGGAGTGTTTTTAGTAAATGCCCTTTATGATTAATAGATTCAATATCACAACCGTCTAGTTTTAATTGATCAATGACTTTTTTAACAGCTGCTCTTGAAATATTAAGTTGATCTGCTATGTATTGACCTGAAATATATTCAGGTTGATGTTCATATAGCATTCTTACAACATCTTGACTATATTTTGACATGACTATCCACCCATTTCATTATTTCATTATACGTATTGCTTACTTTGTTAGTTACGACGGCAATTTCTACTTTTCTTAAGACATCTTTGACCCATGGACCACCTTGTTGATTTAAATGTTGCATCAAATCATTCCCGTTTATAGCTAGTTGTTGTCGTTGATTAATAGGTAATTGTTGATATGAATCTTTAATTGTCTGTTGATTTATAATCAGTGGACTTGCAGTTTTAATGTGATTTTTAGAAAGAGTTGGCGTATGCTCAATAATAGTTAAAATATCATTAATATCAAAATCATACACCATCATTGTTAAATCTGATTTTGAATTGACTTCCGGTAATTGATTGATGATTGAAACCAGATGCTTAATATGTGATTGTTCTTTATTACTTATTTTAAGTTTTGATAATGGTTCTTCATTATTCATTTTCGCATTAAGTATAGCAATCCATACATCAAACTGCATAGGTTCATCAATTATTAAACGTTGCATGTCTAATTTTTCAAAATATGGAATATATTTAAAGGCATCTAATTGAATTAAATGATGATAGCTAGTAGCAATATTTTGACCACTGATTAATTTCTTTAGTTCAACGATAATACGTTCAATGGATAAATATTTGATATCTTCAATTTGATTTACCATAGCTTGGAACGTGTTATCTTCTATTGAAAAGTTAAGCTGAGATTGAAAACGTAAACCTCTTAATATACGAAGTGCATCTTCGGCAAATCTTTCAGAAGGATTACCCACTGTTCTTATAATGCCTTGATGAATATCACTTTCACCATTAAAATAGTCAAATGTCTTGTACTCAGTGTCCATTGCAATCGCATTTATTGTAAAATCACGTCTTTGAACATCTTCGTATAAATCTCTTACGAAATGAACATCACTTGGGCGACGGTGATCAATATATTCCTCTTCTGCACGAAATGTTGTTACTTCATAATTTTCATGATTGAATACTACATTAATCGTACCATGTTCTTTTCCTACTGGGATAGTATGGCTGAAAATGGATTCAATCTCGTCTGGTGTTGCACTTGTAGTAATATCTATATCGTGAATCTCTCTATGCATGAGATAATCTCTTACAGAGCCACCTACAAAATAAGCTTGAAATCCTTGTTGTTGTATTTGAGTTAATATGGGTTTGGCTTTTTCAAATAGTTCATTACTCATGCAAGTTCTCACCTTTATTTAACATTTGACGGTAATAATGTTCATATTGATCTGTAATCAATTCTGAGCCAAATCGTTGTTCTATATCTAATAACATTTGTGATTGTAATTGTTGATAAAGCTCATTGTCTTGTAATAGTTTAAGTGCATATTCAGCCGCTTTGTCACTGTCACCTACATCGACAATATATCCAGTTGCACCGTGTTTAATGACTTCTTTAATACCACCTGCATTTGAACCAATAGGAACGACACCTGTTTTCATAGCTTCTAAAAGCGTTAATCCAAAGCTCTCTTTTTCACTTAATAATAAAACTAAGTCTGATAATTGATAGAATGCACTAACGTTATCTTGCTTGCCTAAAAAGAGAACATTCTCTTCTACACCAAGATCTCGTGTTTTTTGACGCATATCAATGAGTTCTGGGCCATCACCTAGTAAAATTAATTTACTTGGGATTTGTTGATGAACTTTAGCAAATGTTTCAATGACTGTATCAATTCGTTTTACTGATCTAAAGTTAGAAACATGAATCAATACCTTTTCATGTGGTTCAATACCGTAATCAGATTTGAAGCTTTCATCATGACGAGTTGGAAACTCATTTTCTCTGACGAAGTTATATATAGGTATAATTTCTTTTTCAGTATGAATAATTTCTTTAGTTTGTTCTGCTAATGAATGACTGACACTTGTAACGATATCACTCTCTTCAATACCGAATTTAATAGCACCTTTAAGTGAATGGTCATAGCCAAGAACTGTTATATCAGTACCATGAAGTGTCGTCATAATTTTAATATCTTTACCTGACATTTGTTTTGCTAAAATACCACAAATCGCATGTGGTACAGCATAATGCATATGTAAAATATCTAAGTCATACTCTTTTATCACTTCTGAAATTTTAGTACTTAACGTAATATCATATGGTGGATATTGGAAAACGGCATATTGGTTTACTTCAACTTGATGGAAAATGATATTAGGTAATGGTTTGCGGATTCTAAATGGTATGTTTGACGTAATAAAATGAACTTCATGACCTCGCTCAGCCATTTTAATACCTAATTCTGTGGCAATGATACCTGAGCCACCCATGGACGGGTAACACGTTATTCCTATCTTCATTTATGTCCCATCCTTTCTATTATCAATTTATAAAATAGTTACTTTCTCTCGAATCGATTATAATCACGTGTATTGAATTTTTGCATAGTTTCATCAAAACTTTCAGTCATATCGATTCCTAATGAATTGGCAATACATAGTAATACAAATAAGTTATCGCCTAACTCTGCTTTAATCGTATTATCTTCTTCAGTATCTTTCTTTTTCTTCTCACCGTAATGATGATTAATTTCTCGAGAAAGTTCTCCAACTTCTTCTGTTAGTCTAGCGAGATTAGCTAAGGGAGAAAAATAACCTGCTTTAAATTGACTAATATAATCATCTACTTCTTTTTGCATTTGAGTCATTGATTTCAATTAAATTCTCTCCTTTGAATGCATTTCTAATATAGTATATATCAAAATAAAGTGATATGCATTCTTAGTGCAATTTAAGGTTGGTAATTTATTTTTATTGCTTATTGGGATGGTGATTAATGATGATTAATATGAAAAAGCATAAAAAAAACTGGTTAATAATGTCTGTATGACAATATCAACCAGTGGATGTGTCTAAATTTAAATCATATAGTTATTAATCACTTGATCTAGCGATTAAAATAATACGTGCTAATTCAGCTAATGCAACTGCTGTTGATGCAACGTAAGTCATTGCTGCAGCTGATAATACTTTTTTAGCGTGTTTGTACTCTTTCTCATTTACGATATTCAATGCTGTAATTTGTTTCATTGCACGTGAACTGGCATCAAATTCAACGGGTAATGTCACGATTGAGAATAAAACTGCTAGTGACATTAATCCAGCACCAATCCATAATGCAGTAGATCCAAAGGCACTACCTAATGCAGTTAACACAATACCTAACATAATAACAATGTAACTTAATGAACTACCTAAGTTAGCTACAGGTACTAATGCTGATCTGAATCTCAAGAATACATAACCTTGTTGGTGTTGAATTGCGTGACCAACTTCGTGGGCTGCAATGGCTGTACCAGCAACAGAAGGTCTATCGTAGTTTGCAGGAGATAAACAAACAACTTTTTTGTTTGGGTCATAGTGGTCTGTTAAGAAACCATCACCTTTAACTACATCGACATCATAAATGCCGTTTGCATGTAGGATTTCTTCAGCTACTTCACGACCAGTCTTACCACTTGTGGATCTAACTTGTGAGTATTTTTCATAGTTAGATTTAACTTTATGTTGAGCCCACATTGGAATGACCATTAATATTACAAAATAAATAATCATTGATATTAAAGACAATAAACTCACTCTCCTTTAATCATATTTTACTGTCAAAATGCACTTTAATCAAATGATTTAACTTTCAATACTTGTTTAAGAAATAAATATAAAAATAGCGAAATGATACTTAGACAAATAGATAATACCCCAATTTCAATAACATGGGAAGCAATAAACTTATAATAAGGAAATTGCATTTTAACATAGTCCATATAATCGTTTAAAAACACCCAAATTAATGAAATTACAAAACCCAAAATAGTTATTTTAAAGCGAGGATAAAAGTAAAATGCTTGTAATGCCATAATGCCATGTGATATCAAAAGCATTAATCCATTAATAGTTACCTCTCCATCTATTACAAACATAATCAAGTTCATAATCACTGCCCAAACACCATATTTTATTAAAGTTACAAATGCTAGAGCTTCAATTATGGATGATGATTTATTTAATAACAATAATGCAATGGCTATAGTTAAAAATAAGGAAGCGGTTGGGCTATCTGGAACAAAAGGAACAAAATAAGATGGTGTTATATACAACTGACCACTATACCAGTCATAGCCATATATTGTACCTATCGCATTACATACAAGTAAAAATATTAAAAACGGTCGATAATATAATGAAACTTCCCAGTATTGTTTAATAGTCATTATTGTTATCTCCGATATCATGTTTAGTTTTCTTAGCTTTTAAAATATTAAGTATTTGTGTAAGTTGGTAAAATCTTTCTTGTTCTTTCATCTGTAGACTTAAATCTATATTATCTTGAAGTGTTTCAATTAAGGTTGTTTGTTTACGATCACTCATAGAGATTGAATACAAATCTTGAACATACGATGTATAATGTGGCGAATGGATTAATTGCGCTAAAATTAAATCGTCTAATCGACTTTCACGTTGATGTTCAGAAGAAAAATGCAATTGGATATCAAAAGTCATATCGTTATTTGCAATGACTTCGAAAATTTCATTTGTGTTAACGAGTGCTTGTTGATGGTCGTTAAATTGAATTGCAGAAGCATCTGAATTTACTTCTGCAATTTGTAATGTCATATGTTGTTGTATTTTTTCCTCGACGAAATGTATACGTTGTAGTTTTTTTGGACTAGCTTTTAAATAATTTAATACCCATGCTGAAATACGAGATTTAAATTCATAATGGAATAGCAAATATTCGATAAAACTTTGTTTCATTTTTGTAAGGGAGCTATTCATTTCGTACCATTCCTTTTAAGATTGTAAACGCATTGCTTCATCATGCCATGTTTCATTGCTTGGATCCATTTCAAGTAGTTGATCAAGAATAGATTTAGCTTGTTCTTTTTGCCCTATTTCTAAGAGATAGAAATAGTAGTCGCTTAAGAATTCAGATTGTGTTTTTAAAGTTGGATAAGCTAATTCAAAGAAATGTTGTGCTTCTTTGTCACGTTCTTCTTGTCCGTAGGCATATGCTAAATGCCACATAAACACTGGGTCTAAATCTTCTTCATCTACATATGTGAGCAAGTCGATAAGTGCTTCATAATCTTCTTCACTTCTATATAAATCACTTAAAATCAATAATGGCTCATGATATGCATTATCTACTTCTAGTGCTTGTTTTAATAAAGTGACACCTTCATTTGCATCGCCATGTTCAATTTCTATACTACCTGTTGAAACCATTAATTCTTTATAAAATTGACTTAAACGTAATCCTTCTTTACCAATTTCAATAGCATCCGGATAATTTTTTTCGTTTTCGTATAATGATTGTAAATAGAAATAACCTTGTAAGAAATCAGGGTCTTTCGTTAATAACGTTTTCATTATTTTAATGGCTTCTTGTGTTATGTCATTTTTTTCATAAGCAATTGCTTTTTTGAAATAATCTTCAGAATTCATCTCAGTTTCATTAATTTCATCATATAGGCGAATAGCATCACTATAATTTCCGCTTTGTAAGCTACAATCTGCTTGTCTAGAGAATAAGTTAATACCATTGACTTCATATTCACCAGTTTCAAGTACTGTTTCATATTCAGTGCTAGCACGTAAATATTGCCCATCGAAATATAGTAATTCTGCTAAAGCGAAATGTAGAATTGGATCATTAGGTTCTAATTGAATCGCGGCTTGAATTTTATCGATAGCGACTTCAAGCATATTAATTTGTTGATATAAATCTGCTTCGAGCATTAATTTTTCTGTAGATTCTTCAACTTGACTTAAATACTCTAACGCTTCGTCTGTTTGGTTCTCTGACATTAGTCCTTCAATAAAGTAAATAAGTAATTCACTTTCGTCTGGATATCTGTGATAGAGCGTTCGGAATACTTCTAAACCTTGTGGTGTTAAACCAAAGTTGTAAAGTGTTTCACCTAAAATGAATAGTGCATCATCGTTATTTGAACTCAACACTTCATTAACGCGAGTATCTAAATTTGTTAATTTTTGTAAATTGATATCGTCTATTAATTTATAGATATCTTCCATTACTATTTTCCCTCATTTTCTAAAAGCTTGAATTTTGGTAAGAAACCTGGAAATGAAACATTAACTGCATCAAATTGTTCTATGGATAAAGGTTCTGAGCTGAGTAGTGATGCAACAGCTAACATCATTCCTATACGGTGATCGGTTTGACTATCAACTGTGACACTAGTTTTAAATTCAGAAGGATGGATTATAAGACCATCATTTGTTGGTTGCAATTCAAAACCTAATTGATTTAGCATATCTGCTGTCGTATCAATTCTGTTTGTTTCTTTAACCTTTAATTCTTCAGCATCTTTAATCACACTCGTACCTGAAGCTTGTGTACAAAGTAATGCAATGACGGGTAATTCATCAATTGCTCTCGGTACAAGTTCTCCATGTATTTGAATGGGTTTTAAATTTGGTGTATAACGCACACGTATAGATGCAGTCGGTTCCGATTCTTCTGTAATGTCACTAAGTTCAATATGACCACCCATTTGTTTAACGATGTCTATGATACCTGAACGAGTTGGGTTAATGCCAACATTATGAATTGTAACATCACTGCCAGGTGTGATTAAGGCTGCAACGATGAAAAATGCAGCAGAAGAAATATCGCCTGGAACATGAAAATCACGTGGTTGTATATGTTGTACTGCTAATGGTTTGGTAGTAATCGTTTTATCATTAACTGAAATAGGAATATTAAAATGTTCAAACATAGTCTCTGTATGGTTACGGCTAACATCTATTTCTGTGATGCTAGAAGATTCTTGAGAAAAGATACTAGCAAATAAGATAGCGCTTTTTACTTGAGCACTAGCTACTTCCATAGTATATTGCATGCCTTTAATGTTTGAAGGCTTAATAATTAAGGGTGTGTAATTACCATCCACGCCACTAATTTGTGCGTTCATTTTTAGTAATGGTTTTAATACTCTATCCATTGGACGTTTACCGATTGAAACATCTCCCGATAATACACTTTCCAGACCAACACCACTTAACAATCCGGCTAATAAACGTGTTGTTGTGCCTGAATTACCTGTATACAGAACTTGATGTGGCGTTTTAAAATTTTGATAACCAGGTGAATCAACAATAATACGATCTTCTTCTTCGGTGATTGTTACACCTAAAAGTTCAAAGATGGCCATCGTTCTTTTACAATCTTCACCTAATAATGGTTTATATATAGTTGTTTGTCCTGTTGCTAATGATGCGAGCATAATTGCTCTGTGCGTGATGGATTTGTCACCAGGCACCTCAATGTTCCCTGTTAAAGGACCATTAATATCAATTGTTTGTGTAGTCGACATCATTTATTCACCTACTTTATTTTTGATTGAAGTTCGTTAAATGCAGCTAAGTGTGTAGATTTGTCTACATGTTCTACAACTGCATGACCTAATGATTTCATTAGTACCATTTGAATGCCATCTTGATTATTCTTTTTATCTAAAAGCATATATTGATAAATATCATCGAATTCCAATTCTTTTATAATATTAATTGGATATCCTAGTGATTCTAAATAATTAAGATAATGATCAATATCAAATGTGGTTTGTAATATTTGATTAGACACAATAAATTGATAAACAATACCTATCATAACAGCATGACCATGTGGAATTTTATATTTATATTCTATAGCATGGCCAAATGTATGCCCTAAATTTAAAAACTTACGCATACCTTGCTCTTTTTCATCATTCACAACGATATTTAACTTTGTTTCGATACCTTTATAAATATACGTTTCAATATCATCTAATGACGCTAATACTTCTTTATTAGGAAAATGTTGTTCGATATTGCTAGTGTCTTCTTGACCATTCAGTAATGCGTGTTTATAGACTTCTGCATAACCACTAAGTACTTCACTATATGGTAATGTTGTTAAGAAATCTAAATCATAAATAACAGCTTTAGGTCGATAAAATGCACCTATTAAGTTTTTACCATGTTGAGAATTAATTCCAACTTTACCACCAATACTTGAATCATGGGCTAAGATAGTTGTTGGTATTTGTATAAATGACACACCTCTTAATACACTTGCAGCTATAAATCCTGCAAAGTCACCTGTTGCGCCTCCGCCAATAGCGATAATTGCTGTATTTCTCGTAATTTTAAAGCTTAAAATATGTTCGACAATTTCATGGAAGTAATTAAAAGATTTCGTTTGTTCACCTGATGGGATGATTATTTTATGAGCGTTATTCACACTAATAAAGTAATCTATTTTATCTTTGAAATGTTGATACACTGTTTCATCAATGATAAAAAATGACTGATCATAAGATTGAGTGAAATCATGTAGTTGATTAATAGCACCATGCTCAACAATAATTGGATAATTGTTATCTTGATAAGTTGTATTTAACTTCATATTTATTCACCTGATTTAAATGATTAGAATTCGATATTTAACTGTCGACGTTCTGCGATTTGTGCTTTTAGTTGATCAATGTGATTAGCTTGGAATTCTTCTAATAATGCTTTAGCTAATTCAAAAGCTACGGCATGTTCGCAAACAACGCTTGCTGCTGGAACAGCACAACTATCTGAGCGTTCAATCGTTGCTTTGAAATCTTCTTTTTTGTTGATATCTACTGAGTTTAATGGTTTATATAATGTAGGAATAGGTTTCATTACACCATTAACAATGATAGGCATTCCGTTTGACATACCACCTTCAAATCCACCTAAGTGGTTTGAAGCTCTATAGTATCCTTGAGTTTCGTTATACATAATTTCGTCTTGAATTTCGCTACCAGGCTTTTCAGCGGCTTTAAATCCTTCGCCAAAGCTAACTCCTTTAAAGGCATTAATACTTACTACACCTTGAGCTATACGACCATCTAATTTTCGATCATAATGAACATAGCTTCCGATTCCTACAGGCATATTTTCTGCCATTACTTGAACCACGCCACCAATTGAGTCGCCTTCTTTTTTAGCTGCATCAATTTTATCTCTCATTTGTTGAGCAATATCTTCATTAATAACTCGAACGTCATTTTTATCGATATTAGATTTAAATGTCTCAGCATCGTATAGACCTTCATCTTTTATGCCGCCGATTTCTACAACACGACTATATATATGAATATCTAATTGAGCTAATAATATTTTAGAAACAGCACCCACTGCTACACGAGCAGCTGTTTCTCTAGCTGAAGAACGTTCTAAGACGTTTCGTAAATCTCTGTGGTTATATTTCATTCCGCCAACAAGATCAGCATGTCCTGGTCTTGGTTTAGAAATAGTACGTTTCATATTTTTTCGTTCTTCTTCACTAATTGGTTCAATACCCATGATATTTCTCCAATGAGTAAAATCATCGTTTGTTACGACTAGTGTAATCGGGCTTCCTAGTGTATAGCCATTTCTTACACCTGAAACAATCTCGATAGCGTCTTTTTCAATTTGCATACGACGGCCTCTACCATATCCGCCTTGTCGTTTAAACATTTCTTTATTAATATCTTCAGCTTTAATTTCTAAATTAGCTGGAACACCTTCAATTATTACTGTTAGTTGTGGGCCATGTGATTCTCCTGAAGTTAAATATCTCACTAAAGCACACTCCTTTCCTTTTAGTTCTTTTATGAATTATTATATGTGTTTAATAATATCACAATCAATAAATCAATATAAGTTTATCGAGCTAACGTCATTTTTATTACAAATCAAAAATATGAGTTTAAGATTTATTTCTAAATGAAATTAATTGATTGATAACAGATGATATTATTTTGTACAAGTTTTGATTGAATTATAATTACTTGCATATTATTTTGTTAAAGAACCAAATAAAAAAATGATAAAGTACCACTTCCTAAATTGGGTTAGTGATATTTACGCATTAGTTTTAGCTAAGGTATTCAATAAGTTATAACTAATGCAACAACTGCCAATATATAATTGAAGCCTGAGACATTGATTTATGTCTCAGGCTCTAAGGATAAAATGAATTACTTTTTTAAATTTTATTTTTTTATTCGTATAACCAAGCATCTCTAGGAGATTCATAAGTATTTACTTCTTCATCATTAAACCATAAACTAATTTCTCTTTGAGCAGATTCCACTGAATCAGAACCATGAATGATATTTCTACCAACTGTTAAACCTAAATCTCCTCTAATAGATCCAGGAGTAGCATCAGATGGGTTTGTGCTTCCGATGATATGACGAGAAACCGCTACAGCATCTTCACCTTCAACAACCATTGCAAAAACTGGTGCAGAAGTAATGAAAGAAATTAAATTGTTGTAGAAAGGTTTACCTTCATGTTCGCTATAATGCTTTTCAGCTAATTCTTGTGGTACTTGCATTAATTTGCCACCTACAAGTTTTAATCCTTTGTTCTCAATACGAGAAATTATTTCTCCGATAAGATTTCTTTGTACTGCATCTGGTTTAATCATTAAAAATGTACGTTCCACTTTGTGTTGTCCCCCTGTAATTTAAAATAACAAGCTTCTGAAGTATGTATAAATTAACTTGTCCGCTAATTATAAAGTAGCTAACTTATATACTACCAATTAATTAAAGCGCTTTCAAGCTGATTTACACATTTCTAGAACCCATTTTTTTAATTAACTTTTTAAATAAGTTTCGGGCTTGATTATCATCTAATTCATCAATTAGATTGAGCGCTTTATTCAAGTATTTTTCACTTATATCTTTTGAAACTTGAATATTATTTGAATTGCGTATAATATCTATACATTTTTCAAATTCTTCTTTATTACTGTCTCTATCTAAGTGAGCAATCATATCTTTGAAAGATGCATTATCTCTCATTTCAAGCAAAACTGGCAATGTGATGTGACCATTCATCAAATCGCTACCTACAGGCTTACCTAATTTCTTTTCAGTGCTAGTAAAATCGAGTATATCGTCGACAATCTGAAAACTCATTCCGATGTAATGACCAATCATTTTTAACTTTCTAATTGTTTCTTTGTCAGATTGAGACGTAATAGCACCTACTTCTGTAGCTAACTGAATTAGTAAAGCAGTTTTACGGTTAATTCTTCTTAAATAGTTAGTAATCGTTTGTTCGCTATTGAATTGATCTTGGAATTGGAATAATTCACCACGACATACGTCCACGATAGATTCAGATAAAATTTCATGAACACGTTGGTCTTTAATTTCTGATAAATGTTGTAAACCTAACGCAAGTAAGAAGTTCCCTGTGATAATCGCTGTTGTTTGGTCCCATTTCTTAGAAATTGTAAGTCTTCCACGTCGTTTATCACTTTTATCGATAACATCATCATGGACTAATGTTGCCATATGAATGAGTTCTAATGCTACAGCCACTTTATACGTATCTTCTGAAACGCCTTCTTCTTTACCGAACTGGCTACTAAGAATGACGAAAGCTGGTCTAACACGTTTTCCACCTGAAGAAAGTAAATGAAAAGCGGCTTCTTCAAGTACTTTATCATTACTATGAATTGATTGTTCTAAACGCTTTTCAACTTTTTTTATTTCATTGTTCATGTTTAACTTTGCCACGTTAATCACCTTTGGTCGTATCATTTTTGTTTATAGCCAAGGTGCATTGCAGCAACGCCACCTGTGAAGCTACGTACTTTTATGTTATTAAATCCTGCTTGTTGAAATAGTCGTTTTAATTTTTCTTTACCTGGAAAATCAAAAGTAGATTGTTGTAACCATTCATATTCTTCTTTTGATTTAGCGAATAATTTACCAAAGATTGGCATCACAAATTTAAAATATAAACGATATACTTGTTTGAATACAGGTAATGTTGGTTGACTCGTTTCTAAGCATACAACCATACCGCCTGGTTTAAGTACACGATTCATTTCTTTTAATGCGCCTAAATAGTCTGGCACATTTCTTAAGCCGAATCCGATTGTGACATAATCGAATGAATTATCATCAAATGGTAAGTTCATGGCATCTCCATGGACTAAATTAATATTGTCCATATTTGATGTTTTTTCTTTTCCTACTTCTAACATGTTTTCACTGAAATCAATACCAGTTACTTCTCCTTCAGGACCTACAGCTTTACTTAAAGCGATTGTCCAATCAGCAGTACCACAACATACATCAAGGGCTTTACTCCCTTTTTTGACTGACATTTCTTTCATAACATGTTTTCTCCACACTTTGTGTTGTTCGAAACTAATAATGTTATTAAGTCTATCGTATTTTTTTGAAATATTTTGGAATACTGTATGAACTTGTTCTTTTTTAGCGTTATTTTCAGCCATCTTTAATTACCTCTTCTTTTATCTAGCGTTTGTTTGATGTCTTTCATAATTAGATTAACACGTTCTTTATTATAATTTTTTAAATATGATGGATAGTAGTCATGTACATCGTCATATAAAAAGTCATATATCTGAGTTGCATTTCCTTCATTATTAAAATGAGTTAACGTAATATATGGGAATAATGTTTCAATTTTAAAAATTGCGTCACTCGCTTCTTCATCAGTTAATACATGTTGATGTAGTGAAGATTTAAGCTCGCTCACTTCAACAATAGCTTTACTCATTGCTAGTTGATATTCAGGATCATTTATTTCAGCTAGTATAGTATAGAAATGTGCACTTAATAAATCTCCAACTAGAATAGAATGCTTTGATAAACGATTGTTAGATATGTCATCTAGATGTTTCATCGAAGTGTCGATTGTGAGGCAAGCTAACTTTGCTTTTTCAGGTAGTGAGCATGTGTCTAAAAATTGACCCAACTTTTCATTGATTTGTATGGTTTCATAATCAACTATACCCTTAAGCCTTTGCTTAATATCTATATTTAATTTGCTTACAGTAATTTCCATGTTCACACCTCACGATATTATCACTATTTATATTAACATTATATATCAAAAAATTAAATATTAGAGTCCCTTCTCATCTTTATTAGATTACAGAATTTATACTTATGTAAAAAGTAACGCTTTTTATGTATTATATGATTATGTATTTGGAGTTATGTTAAATAGTTAATTAATTTTTCTCTTTTTGATAGAGAACTAAATTTTTATTTTATACAAAAAGAAAAAAGCCCTCGAAGGGCTTTTTTAAGTAAAATTATTTTACTGCATCTTTTAATGCTTTACCAGCTTTGAATGCTGGAACTTTACTTGCAGGAATGTCGATTTCTTTACCTGTTTGAGGGTTACGGCCTTTACGAGCAGCACGCTCACGTACTTCAAAATTACCGAAACCGATTAATTGTACCTTTTCACCTTTAGCAAGTGAGTTTTGGATAGATTCAAAAACAGCGTCTACTGCTGAACCAGCTTCTTTTTTAGTTAAATCAGCTTGTTCTGCAACTGCATTGATTAAATCAGTTTTATTCATTATGAATTCACCTCCTGAGGTTTGATAATGATATCATTATATCATTATGGTTAGACTTTAACACACTGATTACTGTCACCGCAACGATTTATATATTAAAAACCTTAAAATAATACGATTAGAATTAATTTTTTTGGAAAACACATCAATAAAGTGTAAAATGACACTTTATTATTCTGATTTTTTGTCTCTACCCATTAATTCTTTAATACTTTCTTTAACAGGAACATCCTCGAATAACACTTTGTATAATGCTGTAGTGATTGGCATATCAACATTAACTTCTTGTGCTAAATAATAAACAGATTTAGTTGTATAAATTCCTTCAACTACCATTTTCATTTCTTCAAGTGCTTCATCTGTTGTTTTACCTTGGCCTAATTTATAACCTAATGTAAAGTTACGAGAATGAGTTGATGTACAAGTTACAATTAAGTCACCTATGCCACCTAAACCTAAGAATGTCATAGGATCGGCACCTAATTTTTCTCCTAAGCGACTAATTTCAGCTAAACCACGTGTCATAAGAGCTGCTTTTGCATTATCACCAAATCCCATTCCAGCTACGATACCACTTGCTACTGCAATGATGTTTTTCAATGCGCCACCTAGCTCAACACCGACTAAATCATTATTTGTATATACTCTTAAATAATCATTCATAAATAAATCTTGAATTAATTTGCTTACTGCTTCATCTTTTGATGATGCTGCCACAGTTGTAGGTTGTTTGATAACAACTTCTTCAGCGTGACTTGGTCCTGATAATACACCAATACCTGCATTGTGTTCAGGAGAGATTGAATCTTCCAACATTTCAGATACACGTTTGAACGTACCATTTTCAATACCTTTTGCAACATGAATAAAAGTCTTTTTAGTAGTTAGTAATCCATCGATTTTACTAGCAACTTCTCTCATTGCTTTAGTAGGTAAAGCCATTAAATATATATCTGCAAAATCTACAACTTTGCTTAAATCTGTACTGGCTTTAATAGATGGATCTAGTTTTGCTTCTTTTAAATAATTTTTATTCATATGATGTGTATTTAATTCTTCGACGTTTTCGTCATTTTTACCCCACATTAGTACATCATGGCCATTTTGTGCTAATACATTGGCTAATGCTGTACCAAAACTTCCCATACCAAATACTGATATTTTAGTCATATTAATATTCCCCTCCGTTTTAATTTCTTTTTCTTGGAATGATATGAACAGGTGTACCTTCAAATCCAAAGGCATGTCTAATTTGATTTTCAAGATAACGTTTATAAGAAAAATGCATTAATTCAACGTCATTAACAAATACAACAAATGTTGGCGGTTCAATCGCAACTTGTGTTGTATAAAAGACATTTAGTCTTCTACCTTTATCTGTTGGAGTAGGATTCATTGAAATTGCATCAGTCACTACTTCGTTTAATGTTGAACTTTGTACACGTTTTTTATGATTTTCACTTGCCTCTTTAATATAAGGGAATAACGTTTTCAATCTTAATTGTTCTTTAGCTGAGACAAAGGCAATTTGTGCGTAGTCTAAGAATTGGAATTCTTTTCTAACGTCTTCTGTAAATTTCTTCATCGTTTTACTGTCTTTTTCTACTGTATCCCATTTATTAACAACAATGACGATTGCTTTACCTTCTTCATGCGCATATCCAGCGACACGTTTATCTTGTTCAATAATACCTTGTTCTGCATCGATAACAACTAAGACGACATTTGAACGTTCAATTGCTTTTAATGCTCTTAAGACTGAATACTTTTCTGTAGATTCGTATACTTTACCTTTTTTACGCATTCCAGCTGTATCTATTAACACGTAATCTTGACCGTCGAATGAATATTCTGTATCGACAGCATCTCTTGTAGTACCAGCAACATTAGAAACAATGACACGTTCTTCACCTAAAATGGCATTGACTAAACTAGATTTCCCTACATTTGGGCGACCAATAATTGATAAACGAATTGTATCATCATCGTATGGGTCTTCTTGTTCTTCACCAAAGTTTTCAACGACGGCATCTAATAGATCACCTAAACCTAAACCGTGCGAACCTGAAATTGGATAAGGTTCTCCAAATCCTAAAGAATAAAAATCATAGATGTCGTTACGCATTTCTAAGTTATCTACTTTGTTTACTGCGAGAACGACAGGTTTTTTACTTTTATAGAGCATTTGTGCTACCATTTCATCGCTTTGTGTTAATCCTTCTCTAACATTAACCATAAATACGATAACGTCCGCTTCGTCGATGGCTATTTCTGCTTGTGCTCTAATTTGTGTTTGGAATGGTGCATCTCCTATTTCAATACCACCTGTATCTATAATATTGAATTCATGAGTTAACCATTCACCTGATGAATAGATTCGGTCTCTGGTTACACCAGGCGTGTCTTCAACGATAGAAACACGTTCGCCGACTACTCTATTAAAAATTGTAGATTTCCCTACATTAGGCTTGCCTACAATTGCTACTATAGGTTTAGTCATTTGTTAACTTCCTCTCTTTCTTAATCTCTATAATTTTATCACATGCAAGCACTGATTCAAAATACGTTTGTAACAAACGACTAAATATATTAAATAATACTTGAGAAGATGTAAAAAAACACTCCAATTAAAGAGATAACTCTAATTGGAGTGTAAATATAATTTATTGTTTATTAAAATTTAAGGTCTTTAAATTTATCACCAAAGACATCACCTAAAGTAGGGTTATCTTCCTCAGTATCTTTATTTAAATAAGATTGTGTTGTAGAAGCATCGCTTTCAACTACATCTTCGTTTGGTAAAGTAGCTTTGATAGATAATGATACACGTTCATTATCTTCATCAATACCTAAGATTTTAACACTAACTTGTTGACCTGGTTCTAATACTTCACCTGGTGTACCAATGTGCTTATGATCAATTTCTGAGATATGAACTAAGCCTTGTACTCCAGGAGCAATTTCAACGAATGCACCGAAGTTAGCTAATCTTACAACTGTACCTTCGATAACGTCATTTTCGTGGAATTGACCTTTAATTTGTTCGAATGGTGTTGGTAAAGTATCTTTGATTGATAATGAAATACGTTCAGTATCTTTATCAACTGATTTTACTTTTACTTTCACTTTTTCGCCAACTGAAACAACCTCTTCTGGAGATTGAACATGTTGATGTGATAATTCAGAAACGTGAACTAATCCATCTACACCACCAATATCAATAAAAGCACCAAAGTTTGTTAAGCGAGCAACTGTACCTTCAATCACGTCTCCATCATTAAGTGATTCTAATAATGATGCTTTTTTAACGTCATTTTCAGCTTGTTCAACAGCTTTACGGCTTAAGATTACACGGTTATTTTCAGGATCTAATTCTTCAACTTTAATTTTGATTGTTTGTCCTTCAAAGTCAGAGAAATCTTCGATAAAGTTTGTTGAAATTAATGAAGCAGGTACGAAACCACGTTGTCCTACATCGACAACTAATCCACCTTTCACAACTTCTGTTACTTTAGCTTCAATTATTTCATTGTTATCAAGTTTTTCTTGTAAATAGTCATATGATTTTTCAGTTTCAAGTTGTCTTTTAGATAAAATATATGCACCTGAATCATTTTCTTCATCAAATTCAATTTTCGTTACATAGGCTTCTATTTCATCGCCTTCTTTAACTACTTCATTAGGTTTTTCAATATGATGTGTGGATAATTGGCTAATAGGGATTATACCATTGTATTTTCCACCATTAATATGCACAACTACTTGTTTATCTTCAACCTGTTGTACTTCTCCAGTGACTTTGTCACCTTCTTTAATATCTTTAATCATTGATTCGTTGAATTCTTCAGTCATCTTGTCTGCCTCCTTATACACTACATAAGTATAACATCTTACAAACTGACTGAATTGTCAAGAAATTCCCCTTTTACACTTTAAGAAACTTTATGTTGATTTCATAGATGCAATTAAAAAGTGAATTTTTTAAATAAATTTCAATTTAAAGTTGAAGATGTATATTTATAGTGTTTATTTATATTAAGATTCAATCTAATTCTATTATAAGGGATAATAAAAGCTATATAAACGTTTCTGCTTATAACGTTTACATAGCTTTCAGTTAATTATTTAATTTGATCAACCATTTTTAAAATTTCGTTAGTTACTGTTTCAATAGATTTACCTGTTGTATCTAATGTAACGGCATCATCAGCTTTTCTTAGTGGTGAAATCTCTCTATTCATGTCATAGTTATCTCGTTGTTCAATTTCAGTTTTTAATTGTTCCAAGTTTGACTCGATGCCACGTAATTCATTTTCTTTTTGACGACGTTCAGCGCGTTCCTCAACAGAAGCAATCATATATACTTTTAGTTCGGCATTTGGAAGTACAACTGTACCGATATCTCTTCCATCCATAACTATACCTTTTTTAGCAGCTAAGTCTTTTTGCTTTTTAACTGCAAATGATCTAACTGGTTCTTTTGAAGCGACATATGAAACGTTGTTAGTAACATCATTTTCTCTTAAATAATCTGTTACATCTTCATTATCAAGCATCACACGTTGGCCTTTTGTTTCGTCATAAGTTAATTCTAATGTTGTATTTTTAATCAGTGCTTCAAAATCTTCTGTTTGGTTAGTACGTATATATTTGTATGTAATTGCTCTATACATAGCACCAGTATCTACATAAATCATAGAAAGCTTACTAGCAACTTGTTTAGCAATTGTACTTTTACCTGCAGCTGCAGGACCATCTAAAGCAATATTAATTAAACTCATTATCGAAATACCTACCTTGTTGTTTGATGAATAATATTTTATCATAAATATGTATTTTATTAATAGGAGGAAAAGTATGAAACGTCTACTTGTTATTCATACCGGTGGCACAATCAGCATGTCACAGGATAGTTCTAATAGAGTTATTACAAATAAAGAAAATCCGATTTCACAACATCAAGATATCATTAAACAATATGCACAAGTAGATGAGATTCATCCTATGAATGTACCATCTCCACATATGTCTATACAACATGTGAAGCAATTAAGAGATATCATTGTAGAAGCTCATCATGATAAAGACAATTCATATGACGGATTTGTCATTACTCATGGAACAGATACTCTTGAAGAAACTGCATACCTTTTAGATTTATTATTAGATATAGAGGAACCAGTTGTCATTACAGGTGCTATGAGATCTTCCAATGAAATAGGTTCTGATGGTCTATACAATTTTATTTCAGCGATTAGAGTGGCCTCTTCTGCAAAATCTCGTCGTATGGGTGTTATGGTCGTATTTAACGATGAAATACATACAGCACGCAATGTGACTAAGACACATACATCTAATACAAATACATTCCAAAGCCCTAACCATGGCCCATTAGGTGTACTAACAAAAGATAATGTACAATATCACCATCATCCTTTAAGTCATACAAGTTATCATAATATAAATCCTGGCTTAAATGTCCCACTCGTTAAATCATACATGGATATGCCAAGTGATATATTTAAATTTTATGCATCACAAGAAATCGATGGTTTAGTAATCGAAGCTATGGGACAAGGTAATCTTCCACCTACTTGTTTAGATGGACTAAATGCCTGCATAGATAAGAATATTCCTATCGTCATGGTATCTCGCTCATTTAATGGCATTGTAAGTCCAGTTTATGCCTATGAAGGTGGCGGGTATCAACTTGCTGACAAAGGGTTAATATTTTCTAATGGGTTGAATGGACCTAAAGCACGGTTGAAATTATTAGTGAGTTTAAGTAATGAACTTGAACGACACGATATTAGACAATATTTTGAAGAGTAAAATAAAAAATAATGGCGTAGAATTGATTTGATACTATCAATCTACGCCATTTATTTATGATTCTAAAGGTGTTTGCTTTTTAGCAAGAATACTTTGTGTTATTAAACCACCATGATATTTACCATTTTCTATAAAGATAGTATTGGCATCGTTGCCTGCTGCAATTACTCCGGCAATATAACAGTTTTCAACATTTGTTTCGTATGTTTCGCGGTTATATACGGGTGCAGTGCCGAATTCATTCGTATTAATATCTATTCCGATAGATTTTAAGAATTCATAGTCAGGGTGATAACCTATCATAGCAAATACATAATCATTAGGTATTTCAATAGTGTTACCATCTTTTTCGTAAACTACTTTATCCTCTGTAATTTGAGTTACATTGGCATTAAATTCCATTGTAATTTTTTCATGATTGACTAGTGATTCAAAATTAGGAAGAATCCACGGTTTAATTGCTTTAGGATAACGATCTCCTCGATATATTACAGTGACATTTGCGCCAGCTTTTTCCAATTCTAAGGCTGCATCTACAGCAGAATTTTTACCGCCTATAATGACTACATTTTGGTCGAAATAAGGGTGTGCTTCTTTAAAATAATGACTTACTTTTGGTAAATCAGCACCTTCAACTTCTAATGTATTATGCTGACCATAATATCCTGTCGCTACAGTTAAAAATTTACATTCGTACACATCTTTAGTAGTTGTAATTGTAAATCGGTTATTCATCTTTTTAACAGTTAATACTTCTTCAAATGGATTAATATTTAATTGATGATGTTTAACTACTTCACGATAGTATACTAATGCTTGGTTTCTATGTGGTTTACTTTGTTCAACGATGAATGGTACATCGCCAATTGATAATTTATCGCTTGAAGAAAAGAATGTTTGATGTGTTGGATAATTGTAAATAGCTTCAACAACATTACCTTTTTCAATAACTAATGTTTCAATACCTTTTTTCTTTTGTTCAATGGCTGCACTTAAGCCACAAGGTCCACCACCAATGATGATACTTTCTATTTTTTGCATGTCATACGGCCTCCTTTAATCACCAAACTATTATATCAGTTATGATCTATTTACGCGAAGTCCTTGATTAAGAAAAATTTATAATTTTAGTGACGTTTTAAGAAATGGAAAATAAATGATTTTGGATAAATAAAAAAACTGTGAGCAATGATTTAACATTACTCACAGTCTATAAATGGTTATAAATAAAACCTATGGTATTACTAATGTTTGACCATCATGGATATCATTACCACTTATACCATTTGCTTGTCTAATTTTTTGTACATTGGCTGGTGAACCACTGCCATAATATTGAATTGCAATTCTGTATAAGTTCTCTTTACCATTAACAGTATGTGTTTGTTTACCTTGTTGGCTATTACTGCTTTGACTATTATTTGATTGTTGACCGTTTTGTTGAGAATTTTGACTTTGGCCATTTTGGTTATTGCTGCTATTTTGACTATTTGTAGCTTGAGAATTAGCACTATTACTATCATCATTTGAGCTATTACTACTTGAGCCATTGTCGTCTGAATCTGAATCAGATGCTGAATTACTATTTGAAGAATCATTTGATGTTGCTTTATCTTTATCAGAATCACTTGATTTATCTTTGTCTTTAGAGCTATCTTTATCTTTATTGCTATCTTTGTCTTTGCTTGTATCATTATTTTTCATGCCGTCTTTGCTGTCTTCATTAGCTACTTTATTATCATTATTTCCACTATTGTTGTGGTTATTTAAAGCCATACCAGCAAAAATAGCTATAGCACCTAATATTAATACAGCAGCGATAATTGGTAAGATAATCTTCATGAAGCCGCCTTTTTTCTTACCATGATTATTATCATCATGGTCATGATCATCATTATGATTGTTATCATGGTCATGATCTTTTGCTTCATTTTTATCATGATGATGTTTAGCTAACCCAGCGGCACCAGCAGCGCCAGCAGCACCTGCACCTACTGCAGCAGCTTTTTTACCTTTGCCTGATTTTTCGTTATCTTTTTTAGTTTCGTTGTTATCATCTTTATGATCATGTTTGTCATCATGCTTATCATCGTGTTTTGAATCATGTTTGTCATCATGCTTATCATTTTTATTGTGCTGATGTTTAGCTAGTCCGGCAGCACCTGCAGCGCCAGCAACCCCAACGCCTGTTGCAGCTGCTTTTTTACCTTTATTATCTTTTTTATCTTGATGGTCAACATCTTCATGACGAGTATCTTCATCTTTATGACTACGTTTTAATGTTTCGTCTTGTCGTGAGTCTTTGTCAGATTCGTGGTTTGAAGTATTGTCATGTGTTGTTTCTTGTCTGTGATCATTATTTACTGTTTGATGCTCTTGTGATTTGCTTGAAACATCCTTAGATGAAGCATCATAGTTTTTGTTGTCTCCGTTATGTAATGATGTATCATCGAATCTATCATCTAATGAGCCATCTTGGTTAGAACTAGTTTGTGATTCAGATTGACGATTATTATTTGTAGCGACATCTCTACGACGTTTACGTCTCTGCGCATTTCTTGGTGGGAATTGTTGATTCGCTTTTTCTTCTACTTTGTCTGTAGGTTTGTCTTCATGATGTTCGTTTGAAGATGTCTGTTCTTTATGATCTTCTGAGTCTATAGATTGACGATTCTTTTCAAAATCATCTTTGAAGTTATTATTAGACACATTCATCATCCTCTCTATTTTAATTTTGTTTTGATACATAAACTATACCCACAAAATAAATGATTATGTATGTTAATCAAGAATTTTTAAAGGTATTAAAGAATTGTTCATAGATTAATTATAGCTTGAATATTTCGTTAAGCAAAATGAAATCTATAGCTCTAATAAATTTTGAAGCTTTTCTTTATAATTTAGCTTACGTTTTACCTTTTTACGGTTAATGACTTTAATTTCAGATAGTTCTGTATCATTATCACAACATTGATTTGGGATTTCTGGTTGTTCATTAAAAAATTCTAATAAATATTTACGACGACATTGATCTAATTGTTTATAACCTAACATTCGACTATATCCTAATTTCTTTCGTTTATAAGATTGATCAAAAATATAATGAAGTTTAGCAATAGTATATTGATTGTACAATATGGACAAAATAGTTTTTTTCTCCGGAGGTATAAATTGACCTAATTCAAATTGATTAATATCTTCGGGCGTAATTCTATCTGCAAATAAAATAGTTTCTAATATATATGCATCGTCAGGTTGATATAGACTTATAGCTTGGCTTTGACGACCATCTCGACCCGCTCGTCCAATTTCTTGTAAATAATTAGATGGACTTGAAGATAAATGGAAATGGATCACTGTTCTTATGTCTTTTTTATTTATACCCATGCCAAATGCGCTTGTTGCGACAATAACGGGTATATCATTATTTAAAAATTGTTGTTGAACAGTATGTCTCTCTTGATAACTTAAATCTCCATGATAAATACCAGTTAAAAAACCAGAATCATATATTAGATTAGCTAAAGTTAAGCACATTTTTTTAGATGACACATATATGATTGTGGGTCCGGTAGACGTAAGTTGTGGTAAAAGCCAATTTATTTTTTCTTCGTCAGATGCAAAGTTCATATGTCTTAAAGAGATGTTTAGACGGTTCATACTTGTTTTAACTGTATGAAGATTAACATTTAATATCTCTTTTAAATCATTTTCTAAATGTGGTGGTGCTGTGGCTGTTAAAGCTAAAATTGTTGATGATTTAAAATGAGAAGTGATTTTTCCAATTAGAGCATAATGTGGTCTGAAATCATAGCCCCACTCTGATAAACAATGGGCTTCATCGAGAACGATTAAACCAAAATCAATATTTGCAATCAGTTTGAAGTTTTGAGTTTGTAAAATAAATTCCGGACTGAGATATATAAATTTACTTTGATTAATCTTTTTAAAATTTTGTCGTTTTTCATTTTCATCCATACCTGAGTGTATACAACTAACGGCATGTTCTCCATTTAATTTCATTTGCATAACTTGATCATCCATTAATGAAATTAGAGGTGAAATAACAAGTGTAGGTTTTTCTAAAATATATGTAGGTAGCTGATAACATAAGCTTTTACCGCTGCCTGTTGGCAATATGCCAAGTGTATGTTGTTGATTTAAAACACTAGTTATTATTTCTTCTTGTCCGGGTTTAAATGAATCAAATCCGAACCATTGTTTAAGTTTCTCTTGTAGCAACTATGTCACCTCTTTCTATACCAACAATCATCAATTTAATTTGAAAGTATGATAGTTCAGAGAATTGTTGTTTATATTCTCGAAGTTTCAATCCTAAATTTGAGCTATAGTAATTTATAAAAATGTCTTTTTCCGATAAATCAATAAATGTTTCATAATCGTGCATATATCCTTTGATAAATAATTCTAATAAGTGGTCTTCTATAGTGTTAATTTTGACGTTTTGAATAGTTGCAATTTCTTGGGGTGATTGACCTTGTTGTAGTTGTCTGTATGTCATTTTTGTTTTGTTTAGTAATGTAGGTAAAATAATTGTCTGATGTAGTATGGGATAATCGTTATTATTTTCGAGTTCATACATCAGGTCTACTAATTGATTCATTTCCAATTCAAATAATTCTTCTTGGCTTATGGATTCTATTAAACTTACTTGTTGTCTAGTATACATAGGCTCTTCATAGCCTTGTAAATAATAATGCAAATAAATATGGGCATTTTTACTTGCTAATTTATCAAATAGTTGATGAATTTCGTTATAAACTTGTGTTTCTAGCTGCTGTTCTCTGATTAGTTTGTATATATCTTTAACACGTTGTTGTATGTAAGTTTGTTGAGCAACAGGGACAAATTTATATGCTTGATGTTGACTTTGGGAAACTGTTTGAATAAGTAACTGTATACAATTAAATGTCTTAATAAGACTGTCATAAGTAAATCTAGGATGCATTTTAATTTCGTATAAAGCATCATAATTATCTAGTTCATTTAAATATCGCTCAAAAGACGGATATTTTAATCGGGGGAAACTATGATATAATGACAAAAGTTGTTGACTACAAGCGTCGAAAAATGTTTGATGAGATTTCTTTCCCATCAAAATATTATATATACTTTTATTTGTTTTGTAGTTGAATGCATGTTGATAAGCATGTTTGATAATTTGATACAAAATGAACCCTCACTCTATAAAACGAATATATTGAAAATTAGACTATCGATGTCTACAATAGTAGTATTGTAATTACTAGTGTAGCATTTTTTTCAAAGGAGGCGAATGAAATTGGCTAAATATACAATCGTTGATATGGATACTTGTATTGCATGTGGTGCATGTGGTGCAGCAGCTCCAGATATCTATGATTATGATGACGAAGGTATAGCATACGTAATCCTTGATGATAACCAAGGTACTGCAGAAGTGCCTGAAGAGTTATATGAAGATATGGAAGATGCACTAGAAGGTTGTCCTACTGACTCTATTAAAATTGAAGAAGAGCCGTTCGATGGTGACGCGCTTAAATTTGAATAATAAATATTTAAATCTCCCTATCACATTTTGTGAAGGGAGATTTTTTAAATAGTCGACAAAGTTATTGACTTTGCAGGCAGCTTTATATGTACATATTTTTCCAAGGTACAGTTTCAGCCTATAATTCTATACAGATAAATCTGTAAGAATTTATTTAGTCTTCAACTAGTACTGTTCCTTTGGGAGTCAGCACATTAATACTGCCCTATATTTTTATATTATAAATGTATATTATTTTTAACTCTGTTATATATGAAGAAGAATATCAGTGAGATAACAATTCCTTTAATAATATTGAAAGGAATAACACCAGATACGATAATTACTTTTAGGTTATGGACAATGTCTGTTAAGTTAAATATCATACCGTAAAGTGGTAGTAAAACGAAATAATTTAAGATACTTAACACGATTGTCATAACAATTGTACTGACAATAAGTCCCATTGTTAAAGATTGATTACTACGTTTATTTTTATAAATATAGTAAGCAGTTAATAGGAAACTTGTAATTGCAAGGAAGTTGGCAACTGGCCCAACTGGATCTCCCATGTTAAAGAAAAAGTTAAGTAAGTTCTTAATAAAAGCTACAATTATCCCTGCCACTGGTCCTAATAAAAATGTAGCTAGCAATGTAGGTACATCACTAAAATCTAAAGTTAAGTATGGTGGTAAAAATGGCAATGGAAATTTAATGAAAGTTAATACAAATGCCACTGCACTTAACATACTTATTGTAATTAAACGTCTGTTTTGCTTTTGTTGCATATTAAATTTTCTCCTTTCATTCATCTTGCTAGAAAAGGAGGAAATTTGCACAACAAAAAACCTCCATCTTCTCCCATCCAGACTATACTGTCGGCTTCAGAATCTCACTGAATCAAGCAAGAAAAACGCATATATTTATACATAGTGTTCTTCTAGCGTCGCAGGCTTTATTTACTGCCGGTTGGGAATTACACCCGACCCCGAAGATGAATTGAATATTATTTTTTTATTTAAATATATCATACATGATAACTCTGTAATGCACAATGCGTTTGCTCGTTAGAGTGTTGGTCTCATTCCTAATAGTGACACTAAATAGATTGATATGGATTTCTAATAGTTTATATTATTAATTTAAGTTTAAAATCCAAGTTATACATTTTTAATATCGCATTCAAAAAAGCACTAAGATGATTTCATGTTAATCACCTTAGTGCTTTTAGCTTGTTAATTACATTTTGGACTGATCAATTTTAGGTAATTTAATAATAAATGTAGTACCTTCTCCTAGTTGGCTTTCTACTTCAATAGAACCACCATGCTCCTCAATGATCATTTTACATATAAATAGTCCTAAACCAGTACCTTGTTTGCCTCTTTTTCTTGAGGCATCTACTTTATAAAAGCGGTCAAATACTTGTTGTAAATGTTCCGGAGCTATACCAGTACCTGTATCTTGAATGCGTAAAATATCTTGATTGTCATTTTCATCTGTAGTAACTGATATAGTGTCGCCAGGTTGAGTATATCTTGACGCATTATCTATCAAGTTAGTTAACACTTGATCCATTCTATCCATATCATAGCTCCATAAATTATCATTGTTCACATCGAAATACATGTTTAATTCTAAATCAGTAGCTTGTTGGCGGTATTTCATATTCATCTTATTTAATAAATCTGAAATAGGTTGTATTTCTTTTTCTACTGATAAGCCTTCTGCATCCATACGTGCAACATTTAATAATTCGTTTACTAATCGATTTAATCGTTTAGATTCATCTAGAACAATAGCTAAGGATTCATGAATCTCGTCAGGTTCTGTCACTATACCATCTACAATAGATTCAGTATATCCTTGTAATAGCGCTATTGGAGTACGTAATTCGTGAGATACATTAGCTATGAAATCTTTTTTCATTTGATCTAAATTATGTTCATTTGTCATATCACGAATAATCGCTACAATACCGCTTCTTCCATCATTTTGGATTCTATCAATATAGCTCATAATAACGACGTAGTATCTTGTATTAGCTTCCAATTCTTGGAATTGTGTTTCTTTTGTATTAAAGGTTTGTTCAATTTGTTGTTCTATTGATTCAACGGCACATTCATCTAAGTTATGGAAGACTTGGTCTGCCATTTTATTAGATATAATGATTTCTTTTTGCTCATTAATACCTATTACACCTTCAACCATTGAATTAATTAAACTATCACGTATATTCTTAGATGTTGATAATGCTTCAACATGCTCTTGAATTTCAAAACTCATGTTATTAAATGCACGAGACAATTCACCAATTTCGTCTTTTGTAGTAACAGATGTAATTTGTGAATAATCACCTTGCGATACTTTTTGAGCTTGATTTCTAAGTTGACGTAAAGGTTTTGTGATTCGTGATGATAAGAAAAATGCAAAAACAGTACTCACCGCTAAGAATATAATTGCTGTTATTAATATAATGATAGTAATCGCATTATTTGTATCCTCAATAGATTTTAAATCTTTAAAAATGAATACACCACTATAGTTTGAATCACTACCATCTTGAGCTTTCATTGGATAACCAACAAGTATATAAGGATGAGATTTCCCCTTTTCATTAATAGTGACATTACGTGTTAATGGTTCACCATGTTCAAATACATTATTAAATTCTTTATTATTTTTAATTTCTTTAAGCATGGATTGCTTTGATGATGACGTTGTTTGTTGATAGGCAGTGTTATTATTTTTCATAATAATTAAACCACCTGGATTATCTATTAGCGTTTGACTATTTTTAATGGCTATATTTTGATTTTGAGAGCTTTCTACTAAATGACTAATTCGTTTGGCGTCTTCTTTAATTGAGTCTTCAGCTTCTTGAGTATAATAATATTGAATAAACGTAATGAGCGCGGCACTTAATAAAATTAAAACTGTCGTTACTATAAAGATTATAGTTAACCACAGTTTTATTACTACACTATTTAGCCGGTTCATCGTTAGCATTAACCTCAAATTTGTAGCCGACTCCCCAAACCGTTTGTATCATATGAGCTGCGTCACTTGATACTTTGTTAAGTTTTTCTCTCAATCTTTTAACATGCGTATCTACTGTACGCAAATCGCCATAGAATTCATAATGCCAAACTTCTTTTAATAATTGTTCTCTTTCAAAAACTTTGTTAGGTGTTTTTGCTAAATAAATTAAAAGTTCGTATTCTTTTGGCGTTAAATTTACCTGTTCATTATCAGCTAATACTCTATGTGCATCGTTATCTATAATTAAATGATTAAATTCAATTACATCTCTTGCATGAGGTTCACTTTTCTCAGGTGTTGTTGATTGTGTTCTTCTTAATAACGCTTTGACTCTTAATACCACTTCTCTTGGTGAGAATGGTTTTACAATATAGTCGTCGGCACCTGACTCAAATCCTTCAACACGATTTGTTTCTTCACCTTTAGCAGTAAGCATTATGATAGGAGTATCTTTATGCTCACGTAATTGAGTGGCTACTTCGATACCGTCCAATTCCGGTAACATTAAATCTAGAAGAATGCACGCATAATCATTTTCCATTGCAAGTTGTAAAGCTTCTTTACCATTACTTGCTTCATGTGTTTCAAAAGATTCTCTTTCTAAATAAAGCTTTAGTAATCTTCTGATTCTGTCTTCGTCGTCAACGATAAGTATTTCATTCGTCATAATACTAATTTACCTCCCACACATGCTGTTCATTTCATTTGTTATTATAGCATATGAAATAATATTTAAGTTAGTATTTAAAATAACTTTGTGAAAAAAATCTCAAACATTAATCTCTACTATCTTATACATTACCATTTTCAGCTAAATGTCTAATAGTTTTAACTTCATGTGGTGTAAGTACTCGCCCTTCACCAGCATTTAACCCTTTTAAATCTAACGGTCCAAACTGGATACGAGTTAATTTACTAACTTGATGGCCGAAATGTTCAAACATACGACGTACTTGTCTATTTCTACCTTCACTTATTGTTATTTCCACTAATGTAGTATTCTTGTCTTTATCTTGATTTTTAACTTTAACTTGAGCTGGTTGTGTAAACCCATCTTCAAGTTCAATACCTTTTTCTAAAGCTTTCACTTCTTCACGCATCAAATAACCTTTAAGTTTAGCTACATATTTCTTTTTAATATGGTATCTAGGGTGTGTCATTAAATTAGTAAATTCACCATCATTAGTTAACAATAATACACCTGATGTATCGTAATCTAATCTACCAACTGGGTATATACGTGTTTCGATATCTTTAAAGTAATCAGTAACAACTTTACGACCACGATCGTCAGATACACTCGTAATAACTTGAGCTGGTTTATTAAATAAAATATAAAGTTTATCTTCTTGTTCTAATTTAATTCCTTCAACTTCTACAGTGTCAGAACTTGAAACTTTAGTTCCTAATTCAGTAACTACTTGACCGTTTACTTTAACCTTGCCATCTGTAATTAGTGTTTCTGCTTTACGGCGTGACGTATAACCACTACTTGCAATTCTTTTTTGTAATCTTTCTAATTCTTTACTCATTTGTATCTCCTTTTTGATTTACCAAGTTACTAAAGAATGCGTCCATTTCTTCGTCATCTTCTTGAGTGGTTGGTAAATCTTCTAATTTTTCTATACCAAATACATTTAAAAATAGATCTGTTGTAATTAATTGTTGACTACGTGAATTTTGGACTTCTTTTGCTTCAACTAGACCTCTTGCAATAAGTGTTTTAACAGCGCCGTCAGAATTGATACCTCTAATCATTTCAATATCGCTTCTAGTTAGTGGTTGATTATAAGCAATGATAGATAAAGTTTCCATCGCTGCTTGAGATAATTTCATTTTAGACTTCTGCTCTATGAGTGCTTCGATATAATTTGCCGCTTCTTTCTTAGTAGTAAGAACACAAGTTGTTCCAAATTGTTGAATGATGAGACCATTTGACTCATAAGTTTCGATTAACTTTTTTAATTCATCTTCATTTACTTCTAATATTTCGAGCAACTGTTTAACTTCTAGTCCTTCATCACCAGAGGTATATAACAAAGCTTCTAATATGCCGTGCTTATTCAACGCTGTAATTCACTCCTCTTAAAATGTTAATATCATCAAAATTATGGTGTTGTTCAATATTAATGATACCTGATTTAGACATTTCTAAAATTGCTAAAAAGTGTGTGACCACTTGTTCGATTGGTTCTGTAAATGTAAATAGACTAAAGAAATTAAATGATGCATTGTTCTTTAATCTATCAGTTACTTGATGTGTAGCTTGTTGAATTGTAAATGTTTCTTTTCTGATTTCTACTGAATGAGGTTTATTAATTTCAACACGATTTTTAACACGTTGATAAGCGACTATTAATTCGGTTAAGTCAATTGTATTAGATGGATCCCATGATTCATCTGTTTCCAAATGTGATAAATCAGTTGGATGTTTTGTATAATAATAATCACGTTCTGCTTTCATGTCATTTAGAATTTCAGTGTATTCTTTATAATTTTGGTATTCAATTAACCTACCTACTAAATCTTCACGAGGGTCTTCATCTAAGTCTAAATTTTCTTCTGATTGTGGTAATAATAATTTACTTTTTATCATTAATAATTCAGAAGCCATAACCAAGTATTCGCTAGCAACGTTAATTTCTAATTGATTCATAGCGTGAACATACTGCATGTATTGTTCTGTTAAAGATTTCATAGGTATATCATAAATATCTATTTCAAATTTTTGAATTAAATGTAATAACAAATCTAGAGGACCATTAAATGCGTCCAGTTTTACTTCATACATAGTATCTACCTCATATTGCAACTTATGTGCATATTTCACTAAAATATTATAGCATGAATTTATATAACTTTTAAAATTAAGGTGAAAATCAGATGGAACAAGCATTAATTCAGTTTTACTATCAGTTTCATAAAAATCAACATTATTTTTTATGCCATGATATTTTGGAAGAAGCGTGGAAAGAAAATAATGATTACAGTAAACAAGATGCTGTTGTAAGTTTAATCTTATGTGCAACAGCATGCTATCACTATAGAAGACGTAATTTCAAAGGCGCAATAAAATCTTTTAATAAAGCAAAGCAAGTGATTACTCATGCTTCACGAAAAGATCAAATGACACTTCATTTAGACATTGCCATGTATATTCAATTGCTTGAAATGCAAATAGATAGAGTTGAACAACAATTACCATTTATACCTATCCAGTTACCAATAAATATTCAAATGTTAAATCAATTAGAATTAACATTTCCAGATTATTACTTTATGTCCACACCTGTAAAAAATGAAAACATTGTTCATCATCATTTGTTGAGAGACCGTAGCGAAGTAGAATTAGCTAGACAAGCGGCATTAGAAGAAAGACATTATAAAATAAAAGATATTGATAATAAGAAAGACCAGTAATATAGGTGTATTTACCCTATTATTACTGGCCTTTTATAATATAATAACTATGCTCTAGGATGATATTGATTATATATTTTTCTGACTTGAGATTTTGATACATGTGTATATAACTGAGTTGTTGAAATATCTGAATGTCCTAGCATCTCTTGTACTGCACGTAAATCAGCACCATTTTCAAGTAAATGAGTAGCAAATGAATGTCTTAGTGTATGTGGTGTTAATGTTTTGTTGATATTAGCTTTAAGACCATTTTGTTTAATCATTTTCCAAATACCTTGTCTTGATAATGGTTTCCCATGCATATTTAAAAATAAAACATTCGTTACAGTTTGTTTTAATAATTGAGGTCTAACTGTTTCGATATAAGTCGTTAAATAATCTATAACTGTATCACCTAAAGGAACAATACGCTCTTTATCACCTTTACCAAATACTCTTACAAAGCCCATCATTAAATTAACGTCTTCAATTTCAATTTGTATCACTTCAGATACCCGCATACCAGTTGCATAAAGTAGTTCTAACATTGTGCGATCACGGTAGCCATTATTTTTATTTAAATCTGGTGCATTTAATAATTGAATAACTTCGTCGACTTCTAATACGTCTGGTAATTTTTTCTCATATTTGGGCGTTTCGATTAATACTGTAGGATCTTTTGCAGCATATTTTTCGCGTAATGCAAATTGGTGAAAACTGCGTATTGTTGAGATGAAACGTGCAATAGATTTTGAAGATTGACCTTGATCTATTAAATAACCTAAGCATTCTTGAATTATTTGTCGGTCTACAAAGTCAATATTCGCTATTTTTTGTAGTTCTAAAAACTCTTTGTATTTATTTAAATCTCTTCGATAAGCACCAATTGTATTTACGCTTAATCCTTTTTCAATTTGTATAAATTTTAAATACTCTTCTATGATTGTATCTATCATAAAGCACCTCTTTTGAAGCGGTGGCTTCTTAATTAAATTACTTCACCATTAGAGATATAAAGACTTTCTCAGTTAATAATGCAATATGATTGTATTATTGGCTGTGTAATTAACTATAGTGAGAATAATCTTTATTATTTCTGTTCGGATTGCTTTTTAGCTTGGCAATCTGAACATACACCGTGGAAAGTTAAGCGGTGATCTAAAATTTTGAAGTTAAATTCTTTTTCAACACGATTTTCAACTTCTGGTAATAGGTCTTCTTCAATTTCTTCTACTTTACCGCATTCCATACAAACTAAATGGTGATGGAAATGTTTAGCGCCCTCTTTACGTAGATCAAAACGTGCAACCCCATCACCAAAATTGATTTTATCTAAAACTTTTAATTCTGCTAATAATTCTAAGGTACGATATACAGTTGCTAAACCTATTTCTGGAGATTTATCTTTAACTTTTAAATATACATCTTCGGCACTTAAATGGTCTTTCTCATTTTCTATTAGAACTCTTACAGTAGCCTCACGTTGTGGAGTTAATTTATATGAAGACTGTTGTAATTGTTGCTTCACGCGATTTAATCGTTCTTCCACGGAAGCCTCACTCCTCTACTAAGAATTATAATCATTTTAATCTAAAGTATGATTCACAATATAAATTACCAGTATTCTCAATAAAACGCAAGGATATTCCTTTATTATTTAGAATGATTATAATTTAATAATAGATGCTGAAGTGCGATAATTGTTTTCGCATCTTCAATTTCAGCGTTTTGCAAGGCTTTTCTCACTTCTTCAATTGAGAATTTATGAACTTCAACGAATTCATCGTCATCTAGATTCATTTCGCCTACTTCTAAATTATCAGCAAAATAAATCGTTAATTTCTCATTTGAAAAGCCAGGAGAACCATACATATCAGTAACATACTGTAAATCTTTAGCAATGTATCCTGTTTCTTCTTCAAGTTCTCTTTTTGCTGCTTCTTCACGTTCTTCATCTTTTTCCAATTTACCCGCAGGTATTTCAAGTAGTGGTTTTTCTACTGGTTTTCTAAATTGTTTTACAAGTAATACTTCATTTTCAGGAGTAACTGCACATATTGCAACTGCGCCGTTATGATAAATCAATTCACGTTTAGATGTTTGTCCATCGGGTAATTCAACATCGTGGATTTCTAAATCTATAATTTTACCATTATAAATCACAGTTCTATCTATCGTTTTTTCGTTAAATTCCATTTATAATCACGGTCCTTTTAAATGTTTTAATAAATTGATAAACTTAATGCGTTAGTTAAAGTGTATCGAAAGGAGAAACTACATGCAAAAGAATATTTTGAAAAGTGGTTTAGAAATTTCTGAGTTAGGTTTAGGTTGTATGAGTTTAGGTACTGATTTTAAAAATGCCCAACCTATTATTGAAAGTGCAATCGAAAACGGTATTACTTATTTTGATACTGCAGATATGTATGATCAAGGTATAAATGAGGAAATCGTTGGCAAAGCATTGAAACAATATCAAAACCGAGATGATATTGTCATCGGTACAAAAGTTGGAAATCGACTCACTGAGGATGGTAATATCACTTGGGACCCATCTAAAAAGCATATTAAAGAAGGCGTAAAAGGTTCATTACAACGTCTTGGATTAGATCAATTTAGATTTATATCAATTACATGGTGGTACTATAGACGATCCATTAGATGAGACAATCAGTGCATTTGATGAATTAAAACAAGAAGGTGTCATTCGAGCATATGGTATATCTTCTATTCGCCCTAACGTTATAGACTACTACTTAAAACATAGTCAAATTGAAACATTGATGTCTCAATTTAATCTAATCGATAATCGTCCCGAAAGTCTATTAGATGATGTTCACGAAAAGCAAGTTAAAGTATTAGCTAGAGGTCCTGTATTTAAAGGATTACTAACATCTAATAGTAATAATGCATTGGATAAAAAGTTTGCTGATGGTATTTTCGATTATACAAATGATGAGTTAGGAGAAACAATTGCATCTATTAAAGAAATTGAAAGTAACCTTACTGCCCTTTCATTTAATTACTTAACTTCTCATGATGCATTAGGTTCAATCATTGTTGGTGCAAGTAGTGTTGAACAATTAGAAGAAAATGTTAAGAACTACTATAAAGATGTTAGCTTAGATCAAATTAAAGCTGCAAGAGAACGTGTGAAAGACTTACAGTATACACAACATTTAAAATAAATTAATTATAGTTTGAGCCATTAATTGATGTCATATAACATTGATTAATGGCTCTTTTTCTTTTATGAATTATATTCTATTTACTTAGTGATTCGTTTTATTCTTAAACAATGAAGAAAAATGTTTCTCTAAAAATCTTGGAGCTAATTGATATAGTTTTAACATATTGTGCATCCATGATGGTTGGTTAATTTCTTCTTTCTCTAAAATGATACCTTCTACTATTCTAGAAGCTAGTTGTTTCGAATTAATCAT
This sequence comes from Staphylococcus sp. HMSC13A10, assembly GCF_001808005.1. Lineage (NCBI taxonomy): Bacteria > Bacillati > Bacillota > Bacilli > Caryophanales > Staphylococcaceae > Staphylococcus > Staphylococcus sp. HMSC13A10. The sequence continues at coordinate 91,048 of NZ_KV791884.1, forward strand.
GATTGAGCGATATTGATTAAAATAAGATAATGACGGATCAGCTTTTTGATGAAAAGGTGTATCGATTGGACCTGGGTTAACAGTCATCACATGAAGATGTGGTTCTTCTAATCGTAAAGCATTAAGAATTTGGTTAAAAGCAGCTTTAGATGCACCGTAATGTGCTGCATGCGCTTGTGTGACAAAAGCAGCTTGGCTTGAAATACCTATAATATGTGCGTGTTCTACTAGATGAGGTTTTAGTATTTTAAAAAGTAAATTGAAGCTGATGATATTTATATTATACGTTTCTATGATTTCATCGGTTGTATGATCCGATAAAGATTTAAAGTATCCTAAACCAGAACTATACACTAGTCCATGAATTGGAGATTTCATTTTATTTGATAAAGCCCTAATATCATTTTGATTTTGTAAATCACATTTTAAAACATTAACTAAATAGGATTGAGAACCAAAATTGATTTGCTGAAATTTTTCAATATTACGTGCAAGAATTGTTACTTTAGCACCTCTTTTAATAAGTTGATGTACAATTTCTAATCCCAGTCCACTTGTTCCTCCTGTAACTATATAATGTTGTCCTATCATGTTTAATCCCTCCTTCGTATATACCGTTTATAATTTATGTTACTATATATTTATATTCTTAAAGTATCATTATTTTATAATTAAAATGAAGGTGATGTGAAGTATATGAAACTTGTATTTTATGGTGCTGGTAATATGGCACAAGCGATTTTTACAGGTATAATAAACTCTAGTAATTTAGATCCTAATGACATTTATTTAACTAATAAGTCTAACGAGAAAGCTTTAAAAGATTTTGCTGACAAATTAGGTGTCAATTATAGTTATGATGATGAAGCATTACTTAAAGATGCAGATTACGTATTTTTAGGCACTAAACCTCATGATTTTGAAGCTTTAGCTGAGAGAATTAAAGATTCAATTACAGAAAATAACCGTTTTATTTCTATTATGGCTGGATTATCAATAGATTATATTAGAGAACAATTGAATACTAATAATCCTTTAGCACGTATTATGCCTAATACTAATGCCCAAGTAGGTCATTCTGTAACAGGTATAAGTTACTCTAACAATTTTGGTCCTAAATCTAAAGATGAAGTTAATGAATTAGTTAACGCATTTGGTTCAGTTATTGAAGTTTCAGAAAACCATTTACATCAGGTAACAGCTATAACTGGAAGCGGACCTGCATTTTTATATCATGTATTTGAACAATATGTTAAAGCAGGTACTGAATTAGGTTTGGAAAAAGATCAAGTTGAAGAGTCTATACGTAATTTAATTATAGGTACGAGTAAGATGATTGAACGTTCAGATTTAAGTATGGAACAATTAAGAAAGAATATTACTTCTAAAGGTGGTACAACACAAGCTGGTTTAGATGCCTTATCTCAATATGACTTAGTAGCTATTTTTGAGGATTGTTTAAGTGCAGCTGTTAATCGCAGTGTTGAATTATCTAAAACTGAAGATTAATTTATTATATACTAAAACGCCGCAGAATTTGTCTCTGTGGCGTTTTAAATTTAAATTTTGAATGAGTCAAAATCATTAACGAATGTAAATTTAGGTGTGTCTGTGGTATTTTTCAACTCATTATAAACTTCATCAATATATTCTTTTGTATATCTATTGCTCATATGTGTTATCAAACTTTGTTTAACATTTGCTTTGCGCATCAGTTCAAAGACATCATCTATATGACTATGATGATAGCTATTTGCGAGCGTCTTTTCCCCTTCAATGTATGTTGCCTCATGTACCATAACATCAGCATCTTTCGCTATGATATGTTCGTTATGACATGGCTTGGTATCTCCAAAAATAGCAACAATTGGTCCAGATTTAGCATTTCCTTTAAACTGATCAGATTGGTATATCTTCCCATTAAATTCAAAAGTATCATTCATTTTAACTTCTTGATATTTAGGGCCAGGCTCAAGACCTATTGATTTAAGTGATTCTACGTCAATTGTTCCAGGTGTTGTAGGTGTTTCTAATCGATAACCGTATGACGTTATCCCATGATTCAAAATTTCAGCATGTACTGTAAAACCGTCATGATGATAATCTAAACGTTCATCGATTTCTATGTATGTAATTGGATAATTGAGATGTGATTCTGACAACGATAATGTTGTTTCTACATACTGTTGTATTCCTTTAGGTCCAATTAATGTAAGAGGTTTATTTTCTCCACCTTGAAAGGACCTACTCGTTAGTAATCCTGGAAGCCCAAAAATGTGATCTCCATGCATATGAGTAATAAAAATATGATCAACTTTACCTAATTTTATTGAATGATGAAGAATTTGATGTTGGGTACCTTCTCCTACATCAAACAACCAAATTGAATTGGAATAGGGTTCTAGATTTAAAGCAATTGCTTGCGTATTTCTCTCTTTAGTTGGTAGTCCGGCACTAGTACCGAAAAATGTGACTTCCATGCTCACACCTCCCTCTCTTCGATTCATTCTATCATATATAATGACAATTTTTATAATAAGAAATAAAATATAATTATCAATATTCCATTTGAGTACAACGTATTAGTTTTAATTTCATATCATAGTTTTACACATGTTTGTGAGTCGTATAATTTGGTAAATATGTATGATATCGATTATCATTTATTTAAATGATAAATTGCTTATGAACTTTAATAAAGCATATTATATGACCATAAGTTTTCTTTATCATATAATATAATAATCATATATCTTTTATAGAATTGAGGTTTTATTCTTGAGTACAAAACAAAAACACATACCTTGTTTAATTACAATTTTCGGAGCAACTGGTGATTTAAGTCATAGAAAGTTATTCCCTTCCATTTTCCATCTTTTCCAACAAGACAACTTAGATGAACATATAGCTATTATAGGGATTGGACGTCGTGATATTAGTAACGATACATTCCGTGAACAAGTTAAAGCGTCAATCCAAAATCACGTTAAAGAAACACAACGAATTGATGAATTCATGGAACATGTGTTTTATCATAAACATGATGTGAGTGATGAAGAAAGTTATCAATCATTACTAGAGTTTAGTAATCAATTAGATACTCAATTCAGTTTAAAAGGTAATCGTCTGTTTTATCTTGCTATGGCGCCACAGTTTTTCGGAGTCATTTCAGATTATTTAAAATCATCTGGATTAACTAATACTAGTGGTTTCAAACGTTTAGTTATTGAAAAACCATTCGGTAGTGATTTAAAATCAGCAGAGTCACTAAACAATCAAATTCGTCGTTCATTTAAAGAAGAAGAAATTTATCGTATAGACCATTACTTAGGTAAAGATATGGTTCAAAATATTGAGGTATTACGCTTTGCTAATGCAATGTTTGAGCCTCTTTGGAATAATAAATATATTTCTAATATTCAAGTAACATCTTCAGAAATTTTAGGTGTAGAAGATCGTGGCGGCTATTATGAATCTAGTGGCGCTTTAAAAGATATGGTTCAAAACCATATGTTACAAATGGTTGCTTTATTAGCTATGGAAGCCCCTATTAGTTTGAATAGTGAGGATATACGAGCTGAAAAAGTTAAAGTATTAAAATCATTGCGTCAATTACGTCCACAAGATGTTAGAAAGAATTTCGTTCGTGGACAATATGGCGAAGGAGTAATTGATGGTAAACAAGTTAAAGCTTATCGCGATGAAGATCGTGTTGCAGAAGACTCTATTACACCTACATTTGTATCTGGTAAATTAACTATCGACAACTTTAGATGGGCAGGCGTACCGTTCTATATTAGAACTGGTAAACGCATGAAATCTAAAACGATTCAAGTCGTTGTAGAATTTAAAGAAGTTCCAATGAACTTATATTATCAAACTGACAAATTATTAGATTCAAACTTATTAGTTATTAATATTCAACCAAATGAAGGTGTATCACTACATTTAAATGCTAAGAAAAACATTCAAGGCATTGATACAGAACCTGTACAACTTTCTTATGCTATGGGTGCACAAGATAAAATGAATACAGTTGATGCATATGAAAATTTACTTTTCGATTGTCTTAAAGGCGATCCAACTAACTTTACTCATTGGGAAGAACTTAAATCAACTTGGAAATTTGTTGATGCTATTCAAGAACAATGGTCAATGGTGGAACCAGAATTCCCTAACTATGAATCTGGTACGAACGGTCCATTAGAAAGTGACTTACTACTAAGTAGAGATGGTAATCATTGGTGGGACGATATTCAATAAAAAGTTTAAATTGAAAATGTGACTAAATAAATCAAATAGTGAATGATTATAGTATAACTGTGATGTTTGATATCTTATCTCCAAACAAGTGAGTTGAGTTCATCAACATCTCAGTTTCTGTAGTCGTTCACTTTTTTATTAATTTGATTTATTGATAGGCTTTCAGGTGTATATTTAGTCAAAATAATGTAGAATAAAAGTTAATGATTGAAAATAATTGGAGTGAATATATTGGACGTTATCAAGCAAATACAACAGGCAATTGTTTATATCGAAGACCGTCTACTTGAGCCGTTTAATTTGCAAGAATTAAGTGATTACGTTGGTCTCTCCCCCTTTCACCTTGAACAATCTTTTAAAATGATTGTAGGGTTATCACCAGAGGCGTATGCACGGGCAAGAAAACTCACATTAGCTGCTATAGATGTTAAACATAGTGCGAGTCGCTTGGTAGATGTTTCTAAAAAGTATAGATATGCAAATTCAAATGATTTTGCAAATGACTTTAGTGATTTTCATGGCGTTTCACCAATTCAAGCATCAACTAAAAAAGATGAACTCAAAATGCAAGAACGAATTTATATAAAATTGACAACTACAGAAAGAGCACCTTATCCATATAGACATGAAAAGACTGATGATATTTCGTTAGTTGGATATGCACGTTATATTGACGCTAAGGATTTATCAAATCCTTTTAATGTTCCTGATTTTTTAGAAGATTTGTTGTTAGATGGTCAATTAAAAGAGTTACAGCGTTATAATGATGTAAGTCCATTTGAATTATTCGTCATAAGTTGCCCTCTTGATTCTGGTTTAGAAATTTTTGTAGGTGTACCAAGTGAACGATACCCTGCTCATTTAGAAAGTAGATTCCTACCTGGTAGGCATTATGCTAAGTTTAATTTACAAGGTGAAATTGATTATACGGTGAATGAAGCTTGGTATTATATTGAAACAAGTTTGCAATTAACTTTACCTTATCAAAGAGATAGTTTATATGTGGAGGTATACCCATTAGATATATCATTTGATGATCCTTTTACAAAAATACAACTGTGGTTACCTGTAGAACAAGAAAATTATGATTATGACAATTGAAAATGTATAAAAAAGCATGCCCTTAATAATGACTATATGTCAGTATTAAAGGCATGTTTTTCATTAAATATAATTAAATTTTAAGCACAAAAGCTTCATAAGGTTGAATCTTATCAAAATTAATATCAGTATCATAATTGTGAAGTAATATATCGAATGCTTTGATGTCGTCATCTAAATTAAGTTTACTTTCTTTATCAGTTAAGTTACCAACAATTAATACTTTTTTGTTATCAAGCGTTCTAGTATAAGCAAATATATTTGGATTATCAGCATCAATTAAATCAAATTGACCGTATGTGTAAATATCAGCTGATTTTTTTAATTGAATTAATGATTTATAAAAATTTAGAACAGAATTTTCATCTTCTAATTGGTCAGCAACGTTGATTTCTTTATAATTTGGATTGACTGGGAACCATGGTTCTACATTGGTAAATCCGGCATAATTATTGCTATTCCATTGCATAGGCGTACGTGAATTATCTCTGTTTTCCATTTTATACTTATCTAATAATTGATTAACATCTCCACCATTTTCTTTTACGATTTGGTATTCGTTTTTAACTGCAACATCATTAAAGGTTTCTATACTTTCGAATGGATAATTTGTCATACCAATTTCTTGACCTTGATAAATAAACGGCGTGCCTTGTTGAAGGAAATAGACAACAGCATGGCTAGTGGCAGATTCGTACCAATATTGACTATCATTACCCCATGTGGACACACGACGAGGTTGGTCATGATTTTCAATAAAGAGCGCGTTCCAACCTTTACCTTCTAGTTGCTTTTGCCAACGATTTAATACATTTTTATAAGCAGTAACATCAAATTGTGAATCTCCTGTACTCCATAAACCTAGATGTTCAAATTGGAAAATCATATTAAATTTACCATTAGTTTCGCCAACCCATTCATCGGCATTATCTGGTGTTACACCATTTGCTTCTCCAACAGTCATAATATCGTATTGAGATAATGATTCATCTTTCATTTCTTGTAACCAATCTTGAATACCAGGTTGGTTCATATCTACATCAAATGCCGGCGCATATGTTTTACCTTCTGGTACTGGTAAATCACCTGCTTCAAAAGTTTTCTTAATATGCGTAATAGCATCAACTCTAAAGCCGTCGATACCTTTTTCAAACCACCAATTCATCATATCGAATACAGCTTGTCTTACTTCTTTATTATTCCAATTTAAATCTGGTTGTTTTTTACTAAATAGATGGAAATAGTATTGCCCAGTATGCTCATCATATTCCCAAGTTGACCCGTTAAAAATGCTTTCCCAGTTATTTGGTTCGGAGCCATCTTCTTTCGGGTCCTCCCAAATGTACCAATCACGTTTAGGATTGTCCTTACTTGATTTAGATTCGATAAACCATGGATGCTCATCAGAAGTATGATTAACAACTAAATCAAGTATTAATTTCATACCTCTTTGATGAACGCCTTCCAATAAACGATTAAAATCATCCATTGTACCAAATTCATCCATTATATCTTGATAGTTACTAATATCGTACCCATTATCATCATTAGGAGATTTATACATTGGGCTTAACCAAATGACATCAATGCCTAGGTCTTTTAAGTAATCTAATTTCTCAATAACACCTGGTAAATCCCCGATACCATCATTATTACTATCTTTGAAACTTCTTGGATATACTTGATATGCTACTGCCTCTTTCCACCAATTTTTTGTCATTTGAAAACACACCTCTATTAATATTTTGTAATGAAACCGGTTTCTTTAGTAATTATTTTATCTTTAAAATGAAACGTCGTCAAAATATTTATTTTATATAGTAAATCAGTTACTTATATCTTTAGGAGTAATAAAAAGATTATAAAAAACGCCTTACATATGTATGTAAGACGTTAAAATAATTTATTTATTCTTCTTCAACCCATTGTGTATGGAATACACCTTGTCGATCTTTACGTTCATAAGTGTGAGCACCGAAGTAGTCACGTTGTGCTTGGATAAGGTTAGCAGGTAAATCTTCTGAACGATAACTATCGTAATAGTTTACACTTGCAGAGAAACCTGGTGTTGGAACACCATTTTTAATTCCTGTTGCAACAACGTCTCTTAAAGCGTCTTGATAATCTGTTACGATATTTTTGAAGTAAGGATCTAATAATAAGTTTTCAAGGTTTGGATTGTTATCATAGGCATCTTTAATTTTTTGTAAGAATTGAGCACGAATAATGCAACCTTCTCTCCAAATCATTGCAAGCTCGCCTAATTTTAAATTCCATTCATGATCTTCACTTGCTTTTCTCATTTGAGCAAAACCTTGTGCGTATGAACAAATCTTACTCATGTATAAAGCTTTTCTAATTTTTTCTAAGAATTGTTGTTTATCACCATCAAATGAAGCAGTTGGACCATTTAGTGATTTTGATGCATTTACACGTTCTTCTTTGATAGATGAGATGAAACGAGCAAATACTGATTCAGTAATAATTGTTAATGGAATACCTAATTCTAATGCGTTAATAGAAGTCCATTTACCAGTACCTTTTTGACCAGCTGTGTCTAGAATCTTTTCAACTAAAGGTTCGTTATCTTCATCTAATTTAGTGAAAATATCACCAGTAATTTCAATTAAGTAACTTTCAAGTTCTCCTGCATTCCAATCTTTGAAAGTTTGAGAAATTTCTTTATGACTCATACCTAACAAGTCTTTCATCATTGCATAACTTTCAGCAATTAATTGCATATCTGCATATTCAATACCGTTATGAACCATTTTTACATAGTGTCCAGCACCATTTGGTCCAATATAAGTTACGCAAGAAGCGCCATCTTGAGCTTTTGCTGCAATAGCATCAAGGATATCACTAACTTTATTATATGCATCTTCTTGTCCACCTGGCATTAATGAAGGACCAGTTAAGGCACCAACTTCTCCACCAGATACACCCATACCAATAAAGTTAACACCACTTTCAGCTAAAGCTTTATTACGACGGATTGTATCTTGATAGTTAGTATTACCGCCATCAATAAGAATATCATCATCATCTAATAAAGGTAATAAACCATCTATTGTTGCATCAGTAGCAGGTCCGGCTTTAACCATTAATAAAATTTTACGGGGTTTTTCTAAAGAATTAACAAATTCTTCTAATGAATATGTTGGGTGGATACTTTTTCCTTTTGATTCTTCCACCATTTCATCTGTTTTTTGTCTTGAACGGTTATAAACAGATACACTGTAACCACGTGATTCGATGTTCCATGCAAGGTTTTTACCCATTACGGCTAAACCTACTACACCTATTTGTTGTGTCATATTACTTACCTCTCTTATTCGAATATTTCAATAGTATTGTATCACAAATTAAGTATTTACTTCACTAAATTGACCGTGCTATTCTGCTACGAGTTCAATTATTTTTAGAACTTGATTTGTTAATAAATTAAGGTCTTTTACTGCTATTCTTTCACTAGTAGTATGGATATTTTCATAACCAACACCTAAAATGACAGATGGTATTCCATAAGTATTGATAATACTACCATCTGATCCACCACCAGAAATAACAGTATCACCTTTAAGACCTAAACTAATTGCACTTGCTTTAGCAAATTTAGTTACTTCGGCATCATCACTAATTTTGAAACCAGGATAACTTTTCTCGATTTCTACTTGAGCTTGACCTCCAAGTTCACTTGCAGTTTGTTCAAAAGTATCTTTCATGTGTTGAGCTTGTTGTTCAATACTTTGGTCATTATGTGAACGTGCTTCTGCCTCTATAACAACTTCATCAGCCACTATATTAGTAGCAGAACCACCATGAAACTTACCTATATTAGCAGTTGTTAAGTCATCAATTTGACCAAGTTTCATTTTACTAATCGCTTTAGCTGCAATATTTATAGCGCTTATACCTTCTTTTGGCGTACTAGCATGTGCGGTTTTCCCTTTTATCGTTGTGTTGATTTTCATTTGTGTTGGCGCACCAACAACTGTAGTTCCAACGTCAACACTCGCATCAATTGCATAGCCAAAATCAGCATCTAATAAAGAAGTATCTAGTGCTTGGGCACCAAGTAATCCTGATTCTTCACCTACAGTAATAACGAATTGGATTTGTCCATGTGATAAATTTTGTTCGTTAATTGTAGTGATTGCCTCTATAATAGCGGCTAAACCTGCTTTATCATCAGCCCCCAAAACTGTTGTTCCATCTGAGTATACATAGCCATCATCCGCTACATTAGGTTGAACTTTAATTCCTGGCACAACTGTGTCCATATGGCTTGTAAAATACAACTTCGGAACATCTTTATCTGATAAATTACTTCTTAATGTACAAACAAGATTGTTAGAACCTAATCCTTCTGTTTCACTTGCTTGATCTTCTTTAACCTCTAAACCAAGTGATTCAAATTTCTCTTTTAAAATGGGTTGGATGACTTGTTCATGTCCAGTTTCTGAGTCAATTTTTACTAATTCTAAAAATGTATTTAAGAGACGTTCTTTATTCATCTTTAATATTCCCCCTTAATCATATAACTATAGTTTAACTGAATTCTGAATATATCAAAAATAAATTGATTGCATTCTCGATTTAAATCATATAATGTTATCTTATAATTAGATTTCGTATTAAATTAAGACACAATTTAATATGTATTAGGCAATTGGAGGAACACCTTATGATGAATAAAGTTTTACGTATTATTATTATTGTTATGTTAGTTGCTGTAGTTTTAGCACTACTACTTACAAGTTTAGTTCCTATGATGAATTAATCTGATATTAAAAGATGTTCTTAATAGAAGTAGCCAGTGGCATATATGCCACTGGCTATTTTTTAATATACTTATTAGTTTTTTATGCGAAGTTCTTAATTTCACTATGCATTTTTAATGAACCAAAGTGAGATTTAATATTCAAATATTCTTCTAATTCATTTAACAACTGAATGATATTAGCACGTGAATTGAGTGCTTGATGTGATGTTGGTAAAGGTAATTCATCTAATGATAGTCGTATTTCATATAAGGAATGTAATCTTAAAGCAGTATAATCATTACTATTGACGTTATGACCAATTTCACAAAGCAATTGTGAAATATGCTCTAAAATAGGATCTTTAGTTTGAATATTTTCTATTAAAAATTTCATTCGTTTTAATAATTCAACTTGTTCTTCTCGCATATCAAAATAATGATAATATGAGTTTTCATTTCTCACGAAGTGGTTTTTAACATCTCTAAAAGCTAAAGATTTTGCTTTTTTAATATTTAAAACCAGTGGTTCGAACGTTATATTTAGGTCATGGTTTTGTTGTTTGCAAGCTTTGTCAAATGCAATAAATACATCAGTAATTTGGTGTTCAATGTCATTTTTATAGCGTTTTAATGTTTTATCTAAACTTGGCATCATTAAGTTCATAATAAATGCTATACCTAGCCCAACAATGAGTAATAGTATTTCATTTATTATAAGATGTCCATCGATTGTTTTAGCATTAAAAACGTGTAATAAAATAACACAACTTGTAATGACACCTTCTTGTGCATTCAATACAACTGTTAACGGTATAAATAGCAATACTATTAAACCTAACACAATTGCGTGTTGTCCAAGTATGGAAAATATTGCAGAACCTAAAAATAATATTAATAAACAAGATACTAAACGTGAAATAATAGCAGTTAAAGAATGTATTTTTGTATGTTTTATACAAAGAACTACTAGGATCGCACTTGAAGCATAATTATCAAGGCCTAGTAGTTTACAAATAATAACGCCTAGAGTCATACCAACAGCTGTCTTGAGTGTTCTAAATCCAATCTTATAAGGATTTAACTTGAGCATCTAATTATGACCTCTTATCTTTCTTCACAATATTGATCAAATAATCCTTGTAATTGACTAATGACATTCATTACATCATGTCCTTCGATTTGATGACGTTCAATCATTTCAGTGATTTTACCATCTTTAATAAGTGAGAAAGAAGGACTTGATGGTGCATAACCTTCAAAATAATCTCTTGCTTGTTGTGTTGCTTCTTTATCTTGACCAGCAAACACTGTTACGAGTCTATCAGGTAATTTATCATAATGAAGTGCATGTGTAGCCGCAGGACGAGCAATACCACCCGCACAACCACATACAGAATTAACCATAACTAATGTTGTGCCATCTTGTTTTAAAACTTTATCTACTTCGTCTGCTGTAGTTAATTGTTCATAACCAGCTTCTTCAATTTCATTTCTAGCTTGATCTACGACTCCATTCATATATAAATCAAAATTTAAATCCATAAATTAGAATCACCTTTCATTTTTTTAATTTACTGTCTTTATTTTACTAATTATAGTTACATACTTCAACATGCTTGATTAACCTATATGATAATAGGCATAAATACTTCCTAACATATGAAAGCATTTATGCCTAATCTTATAGTTGAATTTACTCTTGCTTTATAAATCTAAATATCTTTTAATCATTCTGACCTTATGAACGGTAATGTTATTGTATAGAGTTAACTATATAGTAAGTTTAATAAATATTTGTATTTTCTACAGTATATTGTTCAACACGTTGCTTAATATGATTCATAAATTGACCAGTTTGTAAGCCATCTAAAATTCTATGATCAATAGAAATACATAAATTAACCATGCTTCTAATTGCAATCATATCATCGATAACAACAGGTTTCTTAACGATTGATTCAACTTGTAATATAGCAGCTTGAGGATGATTAATAATACCCATAGAAGATACTGAGCCGAATGAGCCAGTATTATTCACTGTAAATGTTCCACCTTGCATATCTTCTTGAGTTAATTTGTTATTTCTAGCTTTTTGAGCAAGTTCATTAATTTCTCTTGCTATACCTTTAATTGATTTTTCGTCAGCATGTTTAATGACTGGAACGAATAATTTATTTTCATGAGCTACTGCTATAGAAATATTAATATCTTTATGAATTTTAATTTCGTTACCATTCCAACTACTGTTTAACATTGGATAAGCTTTTAATGCATCCGCTACTGCTTTTACAAAGAAAGCAAAGAATGTAAGATTATAACCTTCATTTTTCTTAAAGCTATTTTTAAAGTGATTTCTAGTTTTCACTAGGTTAGTTGCATCAGCTTCAATCATCATCCAACCGTGTGGAATTTCAGTAGCACTTGTAACCATATTTTGAGCAATCGCTTTACGCACACCATTCACTGGCATTGCATTTTGAGTAGATTCGATTTGATCTTGTGAATGATTAGGTATAGTAGTTGATTTTGGTTCATTTTGTGGTTGTGCATGATTGTTATTAGTTTGATTTTCAGTTGGATTATTAATATAAGCTAATACATCTTTTTTTGTAACTCTACCTTCAAAACCTGTACCCGTAACCTGTGATAAATCGATTTGATTTTCAGAAGCTAATTTAAATACTACTGGTGAAAATCGTCCATTATTTTTAGGTTTGTCTGAGTTTTCTTTTGATGTCGAGTTTTGTTGGACACTAGATTGTGTATCTTGATGATTTACTTGAGTGTTTTCAGTTTTCTCTTGTTGTTTATTATCATTAGAAGTATTTTCTACATTATTTTCATTAGGTGAATCGATTTTACAAATAACAGTATTAATTTCTACTGTTTCACCTTCGCTAATAACTATTTCAGTAATTGTACCTGCAACAGTAGAAGGCACTTCAGCAGTTACTTTGTCAGTAATTACTTCACATAACGGTTCATATTCTTCAACATAATCGCCAACAGATACTAGCCATTGTTCTATAGTACCTTCATGTACACTCTCGCCTAGTTTTGGCATTTTGATATCCATTATTAAGCCTCCTTAAAATTCTGCGAGTTCTCGCATTTTCGCTTGTATTTTTTCTGGATTCATCATTAACTCGTTTTCTAATACTGGAGAGAATGGCATTGATGGTACATCAGAACCTGCTAAACGCATAATTGGTGCATCTAATTCGAATAAGCAATTTTCAGCAATAATAGCTGAAACCTCTGACATTACGCTACCTTCCAAGTTATCTTCAGTTACTAGTAGTACTTTTCCTGTTTTCTTAGCACGATCAATGATTGTTTCTTTATCTAATGGATAAACAGTTCTTAAATCAACAACTTCTACATTGATACCATCTTCTGCAAGAATATCGGCAACTTGTAAGCAATAATTAACCATTAAACCATAACAAAATACAGTGATATCATCACCTTCACGTTTTACATCAGCTTTACCTAAAGGAACTGTATAATATTTTTCTGGTACTTCTTCTTTTAAGAAACGATATGCTTTTTTATGTTCAAAGAAAAGTACTGGATCATTTGATTCAATTGAAGACAATAATAATCCTTTAGCATCATATGGAGATGAAGGGATAACGATTGTTAAACCTGGTGTTGATGCAAAAATACTTTCAATACTTTGTGAATGGTATAAACCACCATGCACGCCACCACCAAAAGGCGCTCTTATAGTAATTGGACATTGCCAATCATTATTTGAACGATAACGCATTTTTGCAGCTTCACTAATAATTTGGTTTGTTGCAGGTAAAATAAAGTCGGCAAATTGAATCTCTGCAATAGGACGTTTACCTAACATTGCAGCACCAATAGCTGTACCAACTATATTAGATTCTGCTAAAGGTGTATCAATGACGCGTTCTTTACCATATTTACTTTGTAGACCAAGAGTAGCACCGAATACGCCACCTTTTTTACCAACATCTTCTCCAAGAATAAAAGTATTTTGGTCTTTTTCCATAGCTACATCTTGAGCTTGGCGAATCGCGTCTAAATAAGTCATCTTAGTCATGATTGATACTCCCTTCTTCTTCATAAACATAGGCATAAGCTTCTTCTACAGAAGGATATGGTGCTTCTTCAGCAGCTTTAGTAGCATGATTAATGATTTGTTTATGCTCCTCTTCAATTTCTGCTAACCAAGCGTCATCAATAATTCCTAAATCTAATAAATGGTTTTTAAAATGAATATTACAATCTGCTTCTTTTAATCCATCACGTTCTTCTTGTGTTCTATATTTATCATCATCATCAGATGAATGAGCAGTCATTCGAGAAGTTACGGCTTCTATTAGTGTAGCACCTTCTCCGTTAAGTGCGCGATCACGTGACTCTTTCATCGCTTTATATACAGCTATTGGATCATTACCATCAACTTGTTCTCCATGCATACCATAACCTATTGCTCTATCTGATAGATTTTTAGCAGCATATTGTAAAGAATCTGGAACAGAAATAGCATATTTGTTATTAATAATGACACAAACAAAAGGTAATTTATGTACACCTGCAAAATTTAAACCTTCATGAAAATCACCTTGGTTTGAACTACCTTCACCAACTGTTGCAGTTGCTATGTTTTGTTTGTTGTCCATTTTTAAAGCTAAAGCTGCACCAACTGAATGTGGTATTTGAGTAGCCACGGGTGAACTTTGTGATAAAATCCCCTTTTCTCTGTGACTATAGTGGGATGGCATTTGTTTACCACCTGAATTAACATCATCTCTTTTACCGAAAGAAGCTAACATCGTATCTAAAGGTGTAATACCCATATATGTTACGAAAGCTAAATCTCTATAATAAGGAGAAGATATATCACCTTGTTTCATAGCGTAAGCCATTCCTATTTGAGTTGCTTCTTGTCCTTGACCACTAACAACGAAAGGAATTTTCCCAGCTCTATTGAGTAACCAAAGTCTTTCGTCCAGTTTTCTGCCAAGATCCATCCATTTATACATATTTTTTAGGTCTTCTTCTGTAAGGCCTGCTGACTTATAGTCAATCATGTCATTTCCTCCCTAATTATACGTGAATTGCTCTGTCTTCAACTTTTAGTCCAAGTTCCATCAATACTTCAGAAAGTGATGGATGGGCATGTGTAGTTAATCCGAGTTCTAATGAAGACCCATTCATAAATTGTAGTAATGATACTTCATTAATTAACTCAGTTACATGTGGACCTATCATATTTAGTCCAATAATTTCATCTTGTTCTTGATCAATAATGATTTCACAAAAACCATTTTGATTATCAATTGAATCAATCATGGCTTTCCCAATTGCTTTAAAAGATACTTTAAAATTCTTGGCTTTAATATTATCATTTTTAGCTTGTTCTAAATTTTTACCAATTGATGCAATTTCAGGATAAGTGTAAATGCATTTTGGCATTAAATCATAATTAACTGGAAGTGGAGCATTATCAAACATATGTTCAACTGCCACTATTCCTTCTTTAGAACCAACATGAGCAAGCTGAAGTTTACCAATACAATCACCTGCTGCATATATATGTTTATCTTCAGTTTGTTGATATTGGTTCGTAATAATGTGACCAGATTTTGTTGTCTTAATTTTAGTATTATTAAGTCCAATATCAGTTGTATTAGGCTTTCTACCAACTGATAATAGGATACGTTCAACAGTGATTTGTTCATCATTAATTTTAATTGTTGCTTCATTAGTTTCATCATTAATAGAAACACTTTGATTATCTAAGGCAACATTTTCAAAAAACTTAGTTCCTCGATTTTCGAGCTCATTCTTAATTGTTTTAGCAATTTGTTTACTTTCATTCGGTAAAATACGCTCATTAGCCTCAATTACGGTAACTGAAACACCTAAATCAGTTAAATATGAGGCAAATTCTAATCCAATTACGCCCCCACCTATAATAGCTATACTATTAGGTAATTGATCCATTTTTAAGATATCATCGCTAGATAAAATAACTTGATGATCAAATTGTAAAAATGGCAATTCTGAAGGAGTTGAACCGGTAGCTATTAATACAAATTGATTAGGAATCATTTCATTTTCGCCATCTTCAAATTCTACTGAGATAGTTCCACTTTGTGGTGAAAAGATAGACTCACCTAATATGCGTCCAGTTCCATTATAAATGTCGATATGGTTTTGTTTCATCAAATGTTGTACACCTTGATACATTTGATTGACAATTTCGTCTTTTCTTTCTAATATTCGTTCATAATTAAGGCTATATTCAGGAACTTCGATCCCAAATTGCTTAGCGTGTTTCACTGTATGGAAGACTTCTGCAGATTTTAGTAATGATTTTGTAGGGATACAACCTTTATGTAAGCATGTACCACCTAAAAGAGACTTTTCTACAATTGCAACTTTCTTACCAAGTTGTGATGCACGAATTGCTGCCACATAACCAGCAGTTCCTCCACCGAGTACTACTAAATCATATTGTTTTTCAGACATTTGCTTACTCCTAACTCTATGTATAGAGAAATTCAATATACATGTGTTATTGAATATTCTCATATAAATTGTTATTAACTATCTAACGTTCTCTCAAATAAAACAATACTTTAATATTTTACATCAGTTAAAACATTTTAGAAATTCTAAAATGTTCATTTTTTTGAATAAAAAGTGACTAAACACATTATTTGTTTAAAAGAAATTTCAAAGTTTATGATTTTCTTTGATTTTGAGCAATCATTTCTTTTGCATTTTCTCGGGTAAGATCAGTTACGCTAGCTCCCGAAATCATACGTGCAACTTCATCAATTCTATCATCATCTTCTAATTCTTTTACTTGAGTCGTCGTACGATCTTCTGTTGTCTGTTTAGAAATAAGTAAATGATGATCACTCATTGTTGCAACTTGTGGTAAGTGAGAAATACATATAACTTGAATATATTCAGCAATATCACGCATTTTTTCTGCCATTTTTTGGGCTGCCTGACCAGATACTCCAGAATCAACTTCATCAAATAAAATAGCAGTTTGTCCTCTAGATTGAACAAATATACTTTTTAACGCTAACATAATTCTAGATAATTCTCCTCCTGAAGCTATTTTATTTAAGCTTTTTAGAGGTTCACCTTTGTTAGGACTGATTAAAAATTCTACAAATTCTATACCTTCGATATTAGTTTCATCTAAGGGTTTGAAAGATATTTCAAGATTTGCGTCTTTCATTTGGAGATTTTGAATTTCTGCGACGATGTGGTCTCTTAATTCTCTTGCAACTTTTCGTCTTTCTCCTGATAAAGATTTACCTATTTTAATCACTTGTTTATATAAATCGTTAATTTCTTCGCGTAATTGAGAAGTACTTTCTTCATAATTTTCAATTTTACTTATTTCATTTTCTAATTTACCTTGGTATGCGATGAGTTCAGAAATATCTTTACCATATTTTCTTTTTAGATTATTAAGTAAATTCATACGCGATTCTAGTTCATTTAACATTTGCTCATCAAATTCTGTATTTGTCATTTCATCGTATAATTCATGTTTTGCATCTTCTAAAGTATAGTAAAATTGATCCACTTCTTCTTTTAATTTTACATATTTATCTGGAACAATATCATTAATTTCATTTAGAAAATTGCTTAATTCGTATAATCGATCAGTGATAGCATTTTCATCAGTTAGTGTTAAATGCGCATTATTTAAAGCAAGACTTAATTTTTCTGAGTTTTGTATTCTTTTAATATCTGTTTCTAACTGTTCAACTTCACCTTCTTTTAATGAAGCTTCAGATATCTCTTCTAATTGGAATTTCATTAAATCTAATCTTTGTAATAACGCTTGGTCAGCTGATTCTAATTCCTCTAGCTCTTTACGTTTAGCTTTATATTGATTAAATACACTATGATATTCTGAAAGTAACTGACTATATTGGTCACCAGCATAATCATCGAGTAACTGTAAGTGATACTTCTGCTTTAATAAAGATTGTGTTTCATGTTGGCCATGAATATCCAATAATTCTTGCATCACTTTTCTTAAATCTTGTAAAGTTATTGTCTGATTATTAATTCTACAAATACTTTTACCTGAGCTAAAAATTTCTCTCTTTACTAATAAAAAATCTTCATCTATATCAATATTTAGATTTTGTAAGACATGAATTGCATCTTTACTGTTATCGATATCAAAAATACCTTCAATTATAGCTTTCTTTTCACCGTGTCTAACATAATCTGATGAAGCTCGCATACCAATGAGTTGACCAATTGCATCGATAATGATTGATTTACCTGCACCAGTTTCACCACTTAAAACATTTAAACCATCTGAAAATTGAATTTCTAATTCATCGATGATTGCAAATTGTTTTATTGATAAGGTTTGTAACATAAATTCATCGCATCCTTATAATAAATTGAAAATTCTAGTTTTAATTTCTTCACTTGCTTCTTCATTACGACAAATAATAAGGCAAGTATCATCACCACAAATTGTTCCTAATACTTCTTCCCAATCAATTTGGTCTAAAATTGCGCCTATAGATTGAGCGTTTCCTGGTAATGTTTTGAGTACAAGAAGATTACCAGTTCCTTCTATATTTACAAATGAATCCATTAAATATCTTCCTAATTTTTCTAAAGGATGATATTTACGATCATTTGGTAAACTATATACGTATTGACCTGAAGCAGCAGGAACTTTGATCAATTGTAGTTCTTTAATATCTCGTGAAACAGTTGCTTGTGTTACATTAAGTTCGTATTCATTTAAACGTTTTACTAATTCATCTTGTGTTTCAATTTGTTCATTCGAAATAATTTCTCTAATCTTTATATGTCTTACAGATTTCTTTGGCAAAATTAACACCTCTAGTTACGAATATTTATACAATTATTTTAACATATGCATTTCATATCTACTACTCATCACCATTCGAAATACTACTATAAATTAAGTTCAATAGGCATGATGATAATGATGTAATAACAACTGAAGATAAATTAATTAATAGTTAATTATATGCATTTTAGAAATATAGTGAATATTTATTGTATAACGACAGTGAGATTCTAATTAAAACATAAAATAAGGTTAACAAAAATTGAATGTAATTTCTGTTAACCTCTTATTGAAAAATTATTATAAGTACTAAATGGTTTAGTGATCTCGATTGTAAAATAATTCTACGATTTGTTTTAAGTTAGAAGTATCATATTTATCATTAATATTTTCTAAAGATTTAAGTGCTTCATTTTTATGATAATTTAACTTTTCTTCTGCACCGTCTTTATTTAATAGTGATACATACGTACTTTTATCATTTTCTAAATCACTACCAACTTTTTTACCTAATTTTTGTTCGTCACCATAGATATCTAATAAATCATCTTTAATTTGGAACATTAATCCTAAATGATCACTAAATTCGTTTAACATTTCTGAAGTTTGTTCGTCAGTATGAGCAATATCTACTGCACTCATAATTGCAAAAGTTAATAGTGCGCCTGTTTTTGTTCGGTGAATTGCTTCTAAAGTTGATAAATCTATTGCTTTGTCTTCACTTTGCATATCAAGAGTTTGTCCACCGACCATGCCTAAGTGTCCGCTAGCATATGCTAGACGTTGGATGACTTTGATTTTAGTTGTATCGTTTATATTTGTGTCATTCGATACTAGATCAAAAGCTTTTGTTAAAAGTGCGTCACCTGCTAAAATTGCTTTCCATTCGCCATATACTTTATGATTTGTTAGTTTACCTCTACGGTAATCATCATTATCCATCGCTGGAAGATCATCATGAATAAGCGAATATGTATGAATCATTTCTAATGCTAAAGCAGTTTGCATTCCTTTTTGGTAATCTACTTCTAACATATCTAATGTAAGAAGCAGGAGAACTGGACGGAGTCTTTTGCCGCCTGCATTAAGTGAATAAAGCATACTTTCCTCTAAATCAGTATTTAAATTCGACTGTGGAATAGTTTCTTTTAGAGCGATATTAATCTCATTAATTAAATCATTCATTTGTAGATTCTTCATTATCTTGCTCCTCGTTTTCCTCTTGCATTAATTTGTTTACCTTTTTCTCGGCATCTTTTAATGTTGAGTCACACGCTGTAGATAGTTTCATTCCTCTTTGATATAAATCTAAAGATTCCTCTAATGAGACGGTTTCATTATCTAATTTTTGTACGATACTTTCTAATTCTTGCATCATTTCTTCAAAGCTTTGTTTTTCTTTACTCATCATTACACCTTACTTTCTTAACAATGGCGTCGACTTGACCATCTTTCATAGTTAATACTATGTCATCATTTTCAGACATATCTTTAGTACTAGTTATAACATTGTCATCTTTATTAACAATAGCGTAACCACGTAACATCGTATTTGTTGGACTTAACTGATTAAGTTGTTCTAGCTTAGATTTAAGTTCTTTTTTATATTGAGTTAAATCATAATTCATCTTTTGTGACAGACGAGATTTGAATTGATCATTTTGTTGCTGATTTCTAATAATAGATGTTTGTATGTGTTTAGGATTAAATCGTTGCTTTAATAAATTGAGTTGATGTTGTTGTTGTTCTAATTTAATCGTTAATTTTTGTTTTAATTGCTTTTCTAAATCGTCTCTTTTTTGAATTTGTTGATCATATAATAAAGATGGTTGTTTGAATTTATAATATGATGACAAATGCTCAAGATGTTTCTTTTGCTGTTCGACATATTGTTTAATGTGTCTAGTTAATGTGAATTGATATTGTTTGATTTGTTGCAATAATTCATACTGGTCTGGCGTTGCCATGACAGCAGCTTGAGTTGGCGTTGCAGCGCGTACATCCGCCACAAAATCACTTAATGTAAAATCTGTTTCGTGCCCAACTGCAGAAATAATAGGTGTTTCACATTCGAAGATTGCTTTAACAACCTCTTCTTCATTGAAATTCCATAAATCTTCTATGGAACCACCGCCACGACCAACTATAATTGTATCAACATCAAGACTATCAGCATATTTAATTTTCTCTATAATGTCTTCTTTTGCTTGTTGTCCCTGTACCAGTGTACTTATTTGTACTTGTTCAACTAAAGGATATCTACTATTAATTGTTGAATATATATCTCTAATAGCTGCTCCTGTACATGCTGTTAATACCGCAATTTTCTTAGGGAATTTAGGAATAGATTTTTTATTACTATTATCAAAATAACCTTCTTTTGAAAGTTTCTTTTTGAGTTCTTCTAATTTTTGATATAAATTGCCTATTCCATCCAACTGCATCTTATTAACATAAATTTGATAGTTACCTCTACGCTCATAAACAGAGACTCGTGCTTCTAATAAAACTTCGTCGCCTTCTTTAGGTTCGAAGTTAAGTTTTGACGCACTACCTTTAAACATCATTGCACTTATGACACTTTCTTTATCTTTCACATTAAAATATAAGTGGCCGCTAGAATGTTTTTTGAAATTGGATAACTCGCCTTTGATTAGAACTGATTGTAAATGTGGATCTTGATCAAATTTGTATTTAATATATTTGGTTAATGTTGAAACTGTTAAGTAATCAGTCATAATTATCACTCAATTTTATTAGTTTATATTACTTAATACACCATTGATAAATTTATAATGGTCGTCATCACTAAATTGCTTAGCTAGTTCTACGGCTTCGTTAATGACTACTTTTGCTGGAGTTTCACTATGCAAAATTTCAAATGTTGCCATACGTAAGATGATACGATCTGTTTTTAGTAATCTTTCAAGTGACCAATCTTTAAGGTATGGTTTTATTTTTTCATCTAAAACAGGTTCATGATCCTTAACTCCAGTTACAAGCCAATGAATAAAATCGAAATCTAAATCTGGATAATCATCTTTGATAAAGTTTATAGCTTCATTAATTGTTAAATCTGTATCTTTTATCTCTAATTGAAATAAAGTTTGGAAAGCTTGGACTCTTGATTCTTTACGACTCATAAATTACTCCTTCAAACGTTTTTATAAAAGACAAGGTACTGTTGAGAAATATTATTTTAATTTTAAAATCTCTGAACAAGTACCTATCTTAAGTTAATATTTATTTTTCTATTACTATTTGAGTAATATGAACATTAATTTGTTGTGGTTCAATGGCTGCCATTGTTGATATTTGATTAAAAATAGCAGTTTGAATTTGATTTGCGGTTTTGGAGATATTGATACCATGCTTAAGTGCACAATAAACATCAATATAAATACCGTCTTCTCTTGCATCTATTTTTAAATCTCTATTTAAATTTTTACGACTAATTTTTTCTAAGTTAGTATTTTTAAGTTCTGCAAAATGTCCTGTAATGCCATCTACTTCTGATGTGGCAATACTTGCAATAACAGATAAAACTTCTGGAGCAATTTCGATTTTGCCTAAATTTGTATGAGAATAATCTGCAACATTGACCATTGTTTTAACCTCCTATTGTTTGTCATCAGCCATAATATTATATTTTTCAAGGAATTTCGTATTAAATTCACCACTTCTGAATACATCATTATTCAATAATCTTAGGTGGAAAGGTATTGTCGTATCTATTCCTAAAACTAAATACTCACTTAAAGCTCTAATACCTGTCATGATAGCTTCATCGCGCGTTGATTCATGAACGATTAATTTCGCTACCATAGAATCATAATAAGGTGGAATTGTATAATTAGTATAACATGCAGACTCGATTCTTACTCCGAATCCACCCGGTGCTAAATACTGAGTAATTTTACCTGGAGAAGGCATAAAATCTTTATATGGATTTTCAGCATTTATTCTAAATTCAATAGCATGACCATTAATTTTGATGTCTTTTTGTTTGAATGGTAATGCTTCACCCATTGCAACTTTTAATTGTAATTTAACTAAATCAACACCTGTTACCATTTCAGTTACTGGGTGTTCAACTTGGATACGTGTATTCATTTCCATAAAGTAGAATTTATCATCATTTAAGTCATATATAAATTCGATTGTACCTGCGTTTTCATAGTTTACAGCTTTAGCTGCTCTAATAGCTGCATTACCCATTTCTTGGCGTGTTTCTTCAGATAATATAGGTGATGGTGCTTCTTCAACTAATTTTTGCATACGACGTTGAATTGTACAGTCTCTTTCACCTAAATGGATAACATTTCCGAAACTATCACCAATAATTTGGATTTCAATATGACGGAAGTTTTCGATGAACTTTTCTAAGTATAAACCGCCATTACCAAATGCAGTTTCCGCTTCTTGTTGTGTCATTCTATATCCAGTTTCAAGTTCTTTCTCATCACGAGCAACACGGATACCTTTACCGCCGCCACCTGCAGTAGCTTTAATAATGACTGGGTAACCAATTTTCTTAGCGACTTTCTTTGCATCATCGATATTATGAACTAAGCCTTCACTACCAGGTACAACAGGTACATTAGCTTTTATCATTTCTGCTTTCGCAACGTCTTTGATACCCATTTTTTGGATTGATTCATAGCTAGGTCCGATAAATTTTAGCTGACATGCTTCACATAATTCTGCAAAGTCAGCATTTTCAGCTAAAAATCCATAGCCAGGATGTACGCCATCACAACCAGTTGATGTTGCAATTGATAGGATATTGGGAATGTTTAAATATGAGTCTTTAGACAGGGTTGGACCGACGCAGTATGCTTCATCAGCAATTTGAGTATGTAAAGCGTCTTTGTCTCCTTCTGAATAGACTGCAACTGTTTGAATACCTAACTCATGGCATGCTCTTATAATTCTTACAGCAATTTCACCACGATTAGCGATGAGTATTTTCTTCATTATTTCACCTTGAATAACGGTTGGCCATACTCTACCATTTGTCCGTCTTCTACTAATATTTCTACTATTTCTCCTGAAATTTCAGCTTGAATTTCATTGAATAACTTCATTGCTTCTAAGATACAAACAGTTGTATCGTTGGAAACTTTATCTCCAACTTGTACATATGCACCCTCTTCTGGAGAAGGTGATTTATAAAACGTTCCTACCATTGGTGCGTTAATTGTTTCGTAATTGTCTGAAGCTGTTTCTTGAGTTTGATTATCTTCACTAGGTTGTTGCACAGGTTGAGTAGCATGTTGAGGTTGTGCTATTGATTGCGCTGGCGCTTGTGCTACTTGTGGCGTTATAATTTCAGTTTCTTTTTGTTTTTTTAAGTTAACTACGCTACCTTTGTTATCTTCAATGTTAATTTCAGTTAAGTTTGATTGATCAAGAATCTCAATTAATTCTTTTATTTCTTTAAAGTTCATAATTATTACTGACTCCTTCAGTTTGTTTTCATCTACCCGTCTATTTTACTTGAGTAAACCGCTCAATTCAAGCATGAGAAGATATCCTCTAATTTCATTTTAAATTGAGAGCGATATATCAACGATTAAATTGATAAGTAATATAAATAGATTAATCGTATATAGTCATTTGTAAAACATAAAAAACGTGAAAGATCGTATGTTGATTGCTTTCACGTTATTGTGTTAGTTTAATATTTTTTATTGAAAATTTGATTTAAAATGCTTATTGCTTTATCAATTTGTTGTGAAGTAATAGTAAGTGGAGGTAGTAATCGAATAACATTTTGGCCTGCTGGTAAAACAATTAATCCTCGGCGACGAGCTTCGTTAACTAATTGTTCTATATTTAATGTTGTTTCAATACCAATCATTAACCCTTTACCACGGATGTCTATAATATTTGGATTATCATTTAATTGTTTTTTTAATTTAGCAAGTAAAGTTTTACCTTTTAAACTAATTTGATTTAAAAATTCTTTATCTTTTACTATTGAGAGGGTTTCTTTAGCCACTGTCATTGCTAATTTATTTCCGCCAAATGTAGATCCATGACTACCATAATCAAAGGCATGGCTCAAACGACGATGTCCTATCATAGCACCACACGGTATACCATTTGCAAGCCCTTTAGCAGATGTAATAATATCAGGTTGAATACCATACTGTTCATATGCAAATAGCGTTCCAGTGCGACCTATTCCAGTTTGAATTTCATCTATTATCAATAATATGTTGTTGTCTTTGCATAACTGATTTAATTGATTAATAAATGTTGATTGCACCAGATGTATACCTGATTCACCTTGAATTAATTCGAGCATAATTGCTGCAGTATCACTAGAAATTAATGATTTAACACTTTCAATATCATTGAATTTGGCAAACGAAAAATGTGGAACACCATCACCAAATCCATATTTAATTTTAGATTGTCCTGTCGCTGACATTGCACCATAAGTCCTACCGTGAAATGATTGTTCAAAGCAAATTATAGATTGTTTACTAGTGAATTTTCGTGCTAATTTAATGGCTGCTTCATTTGCTTCGGCACCACTATTACAAAAGTAAACACAATAGTCTTGATCATCTACTAACGATTTTGCAACTTCTTCTTGTAATGTATTTATGTATAAATTAGGCGTGTGCCAAATAAGGTTAATTTGCTGTTGTAATGCATCAATAAGTAGTGGATGAAATCCTAAGTTTGTAACACCAATTCCTGATGAAAAATCGAGATATTTATTACCATTTTCATCGATTAGTTCATTGCCCTGTGCTTTTACGAATTCAATATTTGATAGTTTATAATTTTGAAATAAATAACTCATTAGATGTTCCCCTCTATGACTGTCCCTGTTAACAAGTTGTCACCTATGATAACTTTCTTGACCCCTGATTTTACTGTATCAACAGCACTTTCAATCTTAGGTATCATTCCACCAGTAATAATGTTTTCTTTTATTTTAGTTTGTACCTCATTTATATGTAATCGATTGATAAGTTTTCCGTTTTCTAAGACACCTTTTACATCTGTCATTAGAATCAATTTTTGTGCTTTTAGTGAAATAGCTATGGCAGTTGCTAAATGGTCCGCATTAATGTTGATTAATTCACCATTTATATGAGTTCCTAATGATGCTAATACTGGGATATTATTTTTATTTAAAAGATCGTTAATATAATTTGGATTAATTTGTATAGATGTACCTACAGAACCATATATTTTATAATTCAAATACTCTGCTTGTATAAAAGAGAGTTGCTTATCTTTTAAGTGATTGACTGCTATGTTTTGCTTCTTTAAATATGCAGTTAATTGTGCCCCGACATGATTGAAAAGTGCTTCTTTTATTATAGGAAGATCTGATTGTGATGTTATTCTAAGACCATCTTTTTTTATTGTAGTATGGCCAGCATTGATTAATAATTCTTCAATCACTTTTCCTCCGCCATGTACGATAATAATTTTATATCGTTGTTTAATCCAAATTTTTAATTGTTGAATTGTTTCAGGTGTAATGTTTTTTGTTGCAATACCGCCCATTTTTATTACTATAATTTTATTCATATTATTACCTCTAAGTTGTATATAAAGCGTTTATTTTTACATAGTCATAAGTTAGGTCACATCCCCAAGCAGTTCCATTTTGATTTCCTTGATGCATATTGATAGAAATTTTAATATGATCTTTTTTTAATAGATGTTGCATTTGTTGTTTATCAAAAGCTTCAGGAGTTGAATGAGTCATAACAAGTATATCTTCAATAGCAATGTCTATATTTGTTACATCAAAGTTTGTCTTTGTATAGCCTATAGAGGCAAGAATACGTCCCCAATTCGGGTCTTCTCCAAAAATTGCTGATTTAACCAAACTAGACCCCACTACTGTTTTAGCAATCATTCTAGCAGATGTTTCTGTAGGCATTCCCATTACTTTAACTTCTATTAGTTTGGTTGCACCTTCTCCATCTTTAGCGATTTTCATAGCAAGATTTCGCATGACGTGCTCTAACATATTGCAAAACGTTATGTATTCCTCCGTGTTCGGTAAAATTTCCTGATTACGTGCTAAGCCATTTGATAATACAAGTACTAAATCATTAGTTGATGTGTCTCCATCTATTGTGATTTGATTGAACGTTTTATTGACATTAGTTTGTAATGCCAGCTGTAATGTTTCAGTTGATATATTGGCATCACAAGTGATAAACGCTAACATCGTAGCCATATTTGGATGTATCATACCTGATCCTTTTGCGACACCTGCCATAGTGATTTTCTGTTGATGAATGGTTTCAGTGACCACACATGTTTTAGTAGTTAAATCAGTAGTTAATATAGCTTTTGCAAAATGATGAGCGTTACCATTTTTATTTAACCGTCTAATCCCATTGTCGATGATATCCATTGGCAAGTGTTTACCAATGACACCTGTAGATGCGACAGTTACTAGATTTTGATTAATGTTCAGTGCATTAGCAGTGAGTTGTTGCATTGAGACAGCATCTTCCATACCTTGAGAGCCAGTACATGCATTTGCAATACCAGAATTAACAATAATAGCTTGTACTTTACCATTTGCCTGAATAGTTTCATTATTTAAAATTAAGGGAGCGGCTTTAACTTTATTAGTTGTTTGTACATATGCAACACTTGCGGGTATTTCAGACACAATCCATCCTAAATCTAAGTTTTTCTTTTTTATGCCTGAATGAATACCATCTGCGGTATAACCAATAGGACTTGCTATGTTTCCTGTGATTTCTATCATGTTGTTACTCCTTACTACACTATTGATGGTAAAGTGCGAAGACCTTCTGTTTCATCAAACCCATACATAAGATTAATATTTTGAAGGGCTTGTCCAGAAGCGCCTTTGATTAAATTATCTAACACTACCATAATTGTTAAAATATTCATAGATTTATTATATTTAAAACCAATATTTACAAAATTTGAACCAATCACATCTGTCAATTGAGGCATGTTATTCACTATACGTATAAAATACTTATCTTTATATGCTGAGTCATAACTAAGTTTAATTTTACTTGGATGAATGTCACTATTTAACTTGCAATAAATAGTAGAAATAATTCCTCTATTAACAGGTATTAATGATGTAGAAAATTGAATATTCTGTAAATTTTTATCGTACTTTTTTAGCATTTGTAGAATTTCTGGTATATGCTGATGTTCATTCAATTTATATGTAATATAATTATTGTTTATATTTACAAAATGACTAGTAGTGGTTGGGTTTTTACCTGCTCCAGATAATCCACTCTTTGCGTCAACGATGATTGAATCTAACTGAATTAATTTATCTTTTACTAGTGGTATAAGTGCAAGTTCTACTGCTGTTGCGTAACAACCTGGGTTTGAAATGAATTTTTGGTTTTTTATATTAGAAAATTCAGGAAGACTATATGTAAATTGTTCTTGTATATCTAATGAAACTACTTCTTTCTTGTACCATAATTGGTAATCATCAGGAGGCAGTCTATGATCTCCGGATATATCAACGACTGGAAATTGATAATTAATAAAGTATGAAGATAATTGACTTGCTATTCCGCTAGGTGTGGCAAATACTACTAAATCTGCATGTTTCATTATGTAACGAGCATCAAATGGTTTAATTACTAAGTCACAGATACCTTTTAAATGTGGATAGATTTCAGATAGTTTAGTGCCAGTAGATTGAGTCGCATGTATAGAAACAACTTCTAAGTGGTTATGCGAATGGATAAGTCGCACTAATTCTAATCCAGAATAACCAGTAATCCCCACAATACTAATACGCATACTTAAACCTCTTTTCGTATTTTTATACAATTACATTGTATACTTATAAAATTATCAAGCCTACAATATAATATTTTAGTTAATTAAAATGCAAAAAAACACTCACAACTATCATTTCTGACAGTTATGAGTGTTGAAGAACATCAATTTGATGACTATCCTCTTGAAATGTAACTTCCGTCTCCAGTATTAATTACTAGAATGTCACCTTCGTTAACGAATAAAGGTACGTTCAATGTATAACCAGTTTCAACTGTAGCTGATTTTGTAGCACCAGTTGCAGTATCACCTTTAATACCTGGTTCAGTTTCAGTAACTTCTAATTCAACAGTTTTTGGTAATTCAAGTCCAATTACTTCTCCATCATAAGATTGAATTTGAACTTCCATATTAGCTTTTAAATAATTTAATTCATCTTTTAGATAATCGCCTGGTAATTCTGTTTGATCGAATGTTTCATTATCCATGAATACATGATTATCACCATCTGCATATAGGTATTGCATACGACGATTTTCAATCATAGCTTGTTCAACTTTTTCGCCTGCTCTAAATGTTTTTTCTTGAATAGCACCAGTTCTTAAATTACGTAATTTAGAACGAACGAATGCAGATCCTTTTCCTGGTTTTACATGTTGGAAATCAATTACTTTCCAAATACCATTATCTACTGATATTGTTAAACCTGTTTTAAAATCATTTACTGAAATCATTCAGTTTCCTCCTCAATATACACGCTTATTCTAAAATAATAAGGTCTTTTGTGCATTTAGTAAAGACTTCACAACCATTTTCTGTAATTAAAATATCATCTTCAATTCTAACGCCACCTAATCCATCAACATAAATACCTGGTTCAATCGTAACGCAATTATTAACTTGAAGATGTCCAGATGCTTTTTGTGAAAGCAATGGTCCTTCGTGTATGTCTAAACCAATACCGTGACCTAATGAATGGCCAAAATGCTCACCATATCCTTTTGCTTCAATGTAATTACGGGATAATGCATCTGCTTCTTTAACAGTTAAGCCCGGTTTAATTTCATCGATAGCTTTTATTTGTGCTTTTAATACTATATCATAAATTTCTTTCATTTTTGGATCTGGTTCACCTATCGCAAATGTTCTTGTTATATCAGAACAATAACCTTTGTAATATGCGCCAAAATCCAATGTGATCATATCGCCTTGCTCAATAATTTTATCACTTGCCACACCATGAGGTAAAGCGCCTCGATAACCTGATGCTACAATCGTATCAAAAGAAGGACCATCTGCTCCTAATTGTAACATTTTACTTTCTAAGGCAGCTTTGACTTCACGTTCTGACATACCAGCTTTTACAACTGTTAATATATAGTCATATGTTTCGTCAACGATTTGTGCAGCTTTTTTAATTATATCAATTTCTTCTTCTGATTTTACTTCTCTAATTTTTTCAATTGCATCAGAAATACTGATTAATGTAATCATACCTTTATTTAATTCGAGGTACGTATCATAACTCACCTCATGACCTTCAAAACCTACATTTTCTAATTTTTCTTTTTCAAGAATAGATTTGATTTCGGAAATCATATCATTTTTTCTATTTACAATTTCAAACTCAGTAGCTTGTTTTTTAGCTTGTTCTGTATATCTAAAATCTGTAACTAAATATTTGTGGTTTGATGAAATAATCAATGCCCCACTTGTACCAGTAAATTCTGATAAATATCTTCTGTTGTAATCTGAAAGGATGACAATTGCATCTAGTTTTTTAGATTTTAATAATTGTTGAACTTGCTCTAATTTATTCATATAATACCTCCATAATTAGTATAACGTTTGTACATTTTATTTGAATACATTAAAATGATAGCATAATCAATAAATAATATAATAGTTTTTAGTTTAGGGAGATAATCATGAAGAAATATATAATCGTGATTGGCGCATCTTGCTTATTAGCTGGTTGTGGTAGTCAAAATCTTGCACCACTAGAAGATAAAACTACAAAACTTAGAGATGACAATCATCAATTAAAATTAGATATTCAGCAATTAAATCAAGATATTAGCGATCAAAAATCTAAAATTGCAGGATTACAAAAAGATAAAGAAAATAGTAAGCAAACAGCTACTAATAAGAAAAAAGAAAAGAATTTAAATGCAAGCTCTTCTTATTATAATAAAGTTGCAAAATCTATAGAGAAGTATAATGACATAGATGCGGATGTGACTAAAAATAAAGGAAGTAACTCTATCCAAAAGAAATTATCAACAATTACATCTGATTTAAACGATGCTTATAGTACATATAAATCTGATATAGATGAAGACTCAATGACAAGTGAAGATAAATCAACGAAAAAAAGTATTAATAAGATAAATAAAAATATAACTTCAGCCTTTAGTGACATCGAACAAGGTTATCAAGAAAAAAATAAAAAGAAAATTAATAAAGGACAGAAAAAATTAGCTAGTGTACAAAGTGAAGTTAATTAGAATTAGGTGGATTTAAATGAAAAATATAATGTTTTATATCGTTATAGCGATTGCAGCATTTGGTTTGATAATGAATTTAGACGTATTTTTGTTTTCAATCGTTAAAATGTTAATTAGTTTCGCAGTTTTAGTGTTAATTATTTATCTAATATACTACTTTTTCTTTTTAACAGAAGATCAAAGAAAGTATAAACGAGCTGCAAGAAAATATCGTAAAAGAAATAAATAGTAATAAAAATAAGCAGTAGTCATTGATATCATTAATTTGATGATGACTACTGCTTTATTATTGATTATATTACTTTCTATATGTCCATTCATCTGAACGGAATTTTTCTTCTAGTTCTTTAACTTTGTTCATTTGTTCATCGGTAAGTGTTAATGGTTTAAATTCAATTTGTAAACCTTCTTTAAAACCTTCTTTAAATGCATCTTCCATTTCATTTAGGGTTATGTGCTTTTCTGAGATGTCGTTAATCGCTACCGCTTTATCTACAAATGCTTCTTTCATTTTGTTTTTTAATCGATCATGTTTAAAAATAAATAAGTCAAAAAGTTCGTCTACATCAATGTCTTGTAAAATAGATCCATGTTGCAGAATCACGCCTTTTTGTCGTGTTTGTGCACTTCCAGCAATTTTACGACCTTCAACAACGAGTTCATACCAACTAGGTGCATCGAAGCAAACTGAACTACGTGGTTGTTTTAATTTTTCTCTTTCTTCCTTGGAACGAGGAACAGCAAAATAAGTTTCGAAACCTAAATTTTTAAAGCCTTCTAATAATCCTTGAGAAATAACTCTATAAGCTTCTGTTACGGTTGTAGGCATTTTAGGATGTGATTCAGGAACAATAACACTGTAAGTTAGTTCTTTATCGTGTAACACTCCTCTTCCACCTGTTTGTCGTCTCACTAGTCCATAGCCTTTTTCTTTTACCTTTTCAATATCTATTTCTTTTTTTAATCGTTGGAAGTAACCTATTGATAGTGTCGCAGGATTCCATGTATAAAACCGTATGACCGGATCAATTTCCCCCCTAGAAACGAAATTAAGTAGTGCTTCATCCATTGCCATATTGTAATATGGATCTTTACTACCAGTGTTAATAAAATTCCATGTTTCTGTCATGATTAAATCCCCCATTAATAATTGCTTTAGTAACAAATTTGATTATAGCCCTATAATTACGAATAAATTATTAAAACATCTGTAAATGTATAAAAATATTTTGATAATTTGTTCTAACAGTCTTATAATTATAATATCGGTAAATTAGGGAGGATGCAACATGAGTATCTCTTTGTATATTGCAATTATTATTTTAATAATAATAATTGGTTATATGGTCGTTCAACAAATTCTTAATAAACGAGCTGTTAAAGAATTAGACCAAAATGAATTTCATAAAGGTTTACGTAAAGCACAAGTAGTTGATGTGAGAGAAAAAGTTGATTATGATTATGGTCACATTAACGGTGCTCGAAATATTCCAATTACTATGTTTAAACAAAGATTCCAAGGTTTAAGAAAAGATCAACCTATATATCTTTGTGATGCGAACGGTATAGCAAGCTATCGTGCTGCTCGTATGTTAAGAAAAAATGGCTATAATGATATTTATATGCTTAAAGGCGGCTATAAAAAATGGACTGGTAAAATTAAGTCCAAAAAATAGTCATTTGATATTTTTATGAAAATATTAAATGATTTCGGAGTAAAGATAATGTGACTTATATAAAGTCGCATTATCTTTACTCTTTTTTATGTAAAAAGAGCCCGTTAGTGTACTGGAATGATACACTAACGGGCTCTATAAAAATTATTATTTTTCAGCATGTAGATTTTCAAATTTAAGAATTGGTTTTCTTGCAGCTGTTGTTTCATCTAATCTGTCTATTATTGTAGTATGAGGGGCTTCAAGAACTTTATCTGGATCGTCTTTAGCTTCATTAGCAATTTGGATTAAAGTATCTGCAAAATGATCTAATGTCTCTTTAGATTCAGTTTCTGTAGGTTCAATCATCATACCTTCTTCCACATTTAATGGGAAGTAAATTGTTGGCGGATGTACACCGAAGTCTAATAATCTTTTAGCCATATCTAATGTTCTAACACCATATTGTTTTTGTTTAATACCACTTAACACAAATTCGTGTTTACAATATTGTTGATATGGAATCTCAAAATGATCATTTAAGCGTGCTTTTAAGTAGTTAGCATTTAATACCGCAGCTTCTGAAACTTCTTTAAGGCCTTTTGCACCCATTGTTCTAATATAAGTATAAGCTCTTAGATAAATACCAAAGTTACCGTAGAATGGTTTAACTCGTCCAATAGAGTTTTTGATATCATTATCATATTTATAATAGTCATTTTCTTTAATTACCATTGGTTTTGGTAAATAACTTGCTAATTCTTTTACAACTCCCACAGGTCCAGAACCAGGGCCACCGCCACCATGTGGACCAGTAAATGTTTTATGAAGATTTAAATGAACTGCATCAAATCCCATGTCTCCTGGGCGAACTTTATCCATAATAGCATTTAAGTTAGCGCCATCATAGTATAATAAACCACCAGCTTCATGGACAATTTCTCTAATTTCCATAATATTTTTTTCAAAAATACCTAATGTATTAGGATTCGTTAACATGATCGCTGCTGTATTTTCATTTACAACACGTTTTAAGTCTTCAATATCGACTTCTCCACGTTCGTTTGATTTTACGGTAACTGATTTGAACCCAGCAAATGATGCTGACGCAGGGTTTGTTCCGTGAGCTGAGTCAGGAACGATAACTTCATCACGATGACCTTCACCATTATTTTGGTGGTAAGCTTTGAAAATCATTAATGCAGTCCACTCACCATGTGCCCCTGCAGCTGGTTGAAGCGTAACTTCATCCATACCTGTAATTTCTTTAAGTTCTTCTTGTAAACTATAAATAATTTCAAGAGATCCTTGGATTTGGTTTTCATCTTGAAGTGGGTGTGCTTCACTGAAACCAGGAATTCTTGCTACCTTTTCATTAATTTTAGGATTGTATTTCATTGTACATGAGCCTAACGGATAAAAACCAGTGTCGACACCGAAGTTTTTGTTAGATAACTCTGTATAGTGACGTACTAAATCTAATTCAGCTACTTCAGGGAATTCAGCTTTATCTTTTCTAATAAATTTATCATCTAAAATCGATTCAAATGAATTGTTGTTAATTTCGCTTTGCGGTAAAGAATAGGCATATCTACCCTCTTTAGATCTTTCAAAAATAAGTGGACTTGATTTACTTACCATTAATTTCACCAGCTTTCTTAACAAATGTATCGATTTCTTCTTTAGTTCTTAATTCAGTAACTGCAATTAGCATATGGTTATTGAATTCACTTGAAACTACACTCAAGTCAAAGCCACCAATAATGTCTTCCTCAGCTAAAGCTTTATTAACTTCGGTAATTGGTTTATTAAATTCTACTACGAATTCATTGAATGAAGTACCTTCTAAAACATTAAATCCAGCGTCTTTAAATGATTGTTTAGCATAGTTAGCATGTTCAAAGTTTTGTACAGCTATATCATATATACCTTGTTTACCTAAAGCTGACATTGCAATAGATGAAGCTAGAGCATTTAACGCTTGGTTAGAACAAATATTTGAAGTTGCTTTATCACGACGAATATGTTGTTCACGTGCTTGTAAAGTTAATACAAAACCTCTGTTTCCTTCATCATCTTGGGTTTGACCAACTAATCTACCTGGTACTTTACGCATTAGCTTTTTAGTAGTAGCGAAGTAACCACAATGTGGTCCACCGAATTGAGATGGAATACCAAATGGTTGTGTATCCCCAACTACTATATCAGCACCGAATGATCCAGGAGGTGTTAATAAACCTAATGCTAAAGGATTTGCATAAACAATAAATAATGCTTTTTTATCTTCTATAAAGCTTTGAATTTTCTCTAAGTCTTCTATTGAACCAAAGAAATTTGGATATTGTACAGCTAATGCTGCAGTTTCATCGTCAACTGCTTGTTCTAGTTTTTCTAAATCAGTTATAGTACCATCTAAATCTACTTCTACGACTTCAAATTCTTGACGTGTTTTAGCATACGTATTTAATACTTGTAATGCTTGATAATGTAATCCTTTTGATACAACAATTTTATTCTTTTTAGTGTGACTATAAGCTAAAATACATGCTTCAGCAAAACTAGTCATACCATCATACATAGAAGAGTTTGCTACATCCATATTAGTTAATTCACAAATTAATGTTTGAAATTCGAAAATAGCTTGTAGTTCGCCTTGTGAAATTTCTGGTTGATATGGTGTGTAAGCAGTATAAAATTCTGATCTAGAAATCATTGCATCTACAACAGAAGGTGCATAGTGGTCGTACACGCCAGCACCAAGATAAGATGCGTGAGTTTCTTTTGTAACGTTTTTACTAGCAACTTTATTTAAACGTTTTAATAAAGTTGTTTCAGATTCACTCTCTCCAATGCCTAAATCTCTATTTAATAAAATATCTGAAGGAACATCTCCAAATAATTCATCAATTGATTTTGCACCTATAGTGTCTAACATTTCTTGCTTATCTTTATCAGTTAACGGTATATAACGATCACTCAATTCGTCCACCCCTTTGTTCTATTTTTCAATTTGGTTCTTCTTAACAATTTTTGCTTTTACTTGTCTTTTTCTAATTTGAACTAGTACTTCTTTACCCATTTCAAACTCATCTCTATTGATAATAGCTAATGCGATTGATTTATCAGAAGAAGGTGATTTTGTTCCTGAAGTTACTTCTCCAATTTGATTACCATCTAAATCTAAAACTTCGTATCCAGTTCTAGCAATACCTTTATCTAAAATTTCTAATCCAACAGTACGTCTTGTTGAACCATTTTCTTTTTGGTCTTTTAATACAGATTTACCGATAAAATCTTCTTCAATTAAAGGTTTAGCAGCAAATGCAATTCCACCTTCATATGGAGTAATTGATTCAGTTAAATCTTGACCATGTAGTGGTAAACCAGCTTCTAATCTTAAAGTATCTCTAGCACCTAAACCACAAGGAACTACGTCGTATTCTAATAAACCATTCCAGATATCTACAGTATCTTTAGCATCACAATAAATTTCAAAACCGTCTTCACCTGTATAACCTGATTGTGAAAGAATAACGTTTTTATTTAAAAGTTGAACATCTTTTTTAAATTCAAACATACCCATTTCAGAAATATCTATATCTACTAATTTTTGCATTAGGTCTCTAGCTTTTGGTCCTTGTAATGCTAATTGACCATAATCTTTAGAAACGTTTTTAACTTCAACATCAAATTTTTTAGATTGTTTTTCAATCCATTGGAAGTCTTTATCGGTATTTCCGGCATTAACAACTAATAAATAGTCATTATCTGCTAATTTATATGTAACCAAGTCGTCAATAATGCCGCCTTCTTCATTACATAAAGCAGTGTATATTGCTTTTGAATCAGTTAGATTGTTAGTATCATTCGATAAAATATATTGTACTAATGCTTTTGCATCTGTACCTTGAATTTGAACTTCTCCCATATGACTTACATCGAATAAACCAATTTCATAACGAACAGCATTGTGCTCTTCTTTAATACTTGAAAATTGAACAGGCATTGCCCATCCACCAAATTCTACTATCTTAGCACCACTGTCTACATAATTTTGATATAATGGCGTCTTTTTTAACTCGCTTGTCATGTCAAAACCCCCTATATTTATTTAAAAACAGAGTAGCAAATCAATTGCTACCCTGTTTAAAGTTATTCTCCAGGAACGCGTAACAGTATTATCCTTTTGCCTGAGAGTTTCGTAGTATTGCTACTTGCACCTTCGGCGATAAAAGCTATCTTTTATTCTCTCTAATACTGATCAATCGCTAGTTAATGAAGTTGTAATTTCTTGATAAATATTTGATACATTTTGATTACTATTCACTTTCATGAATGCGATTTCATTATATCTTGAAATCCTTGATGAATACAAGTTTTTTAGTTGATTTAGTGACTTATTATTAGCATTTGGTCTATGAGGATCATTAACGATTCTTTCAAATACAGTTTCAATGTCACAATCTAACCATATTACATTTTTTTGTAATTTTAATAAATCAAGAGAAGCTTGATTTTCAATTATTCCACCACCTGTAGAAATAATATCAAACTTATTTAAAGTGTCTTCTAAATATTTATACTCTAAATCTCTAAAGTGTGTTTCACCTTTTTCATCAAAGATTTGAGGTATTGTCATATGTTCTTTTAGTTCAATATATTGATCTAAATCCACATAACTAAGATTTAATTGATTTCTCATGTAACTTCCTACTGTAGTTTTACCAGTACCCATGAAGCCTATTAATATAATTGGTGTTTTATTTAATTGCAACAACATCTACCTCTTTAAGCTTATTAACTATAACTTCTTGATATGTTTTTTCTAAGTTATGTGTTGTCTTTAATTTTAAACTATATTGGCTTACATAAAAAGATATAATGGTTAAATAAATGAAAAATATAATCATTAAAAAAGGACTTATAAATGCTTTTTGCTTATAAATAGAGGGTTTTAATTTGTTTATAATTCGGATTTCCTACCTTTAGTATAATTTTGATTACGTTATCATTCGACTTTATTATTTTTTCTACAATAACTTGATTTAATAAATTAACATTCCCCTTGCCGTTAATTTGTTTATATACTTTATTGTTTTTAAATGTATATTCTATACTGCTTTCATTATTCCTTAAAATTAATGTATGATTGTTTTTCATAAATAATTTAAGATTATGTTGATTTATGTCTCTTATTAAATCTCTATGAAAGAATTCAAATTCTATTGAACTGTTTTCGTTAGCTAACGCTTTATAATGACTCACTAGTTTTATAGTTAAGGGGAGTGAAGTAAGGATTACTATGGTAATAAGTAGAGCAAAAATCATTTCAATAAAAGTAAACCCTTGTAACCTATTTCTTAACACAATAGTTTTTCTTTTTCGCCTAATTTGAAACACAAATTTTTTGTTTAGACATTGTAACTTGAAATTGATCAATAAATACTCCTTGCTTTATTTGTTTTATATCGAATTTATTTAAGGCTACTATAATGACTTTTTGCATTTCTAATAAATCTAATTGATTTTGATAAGTTTTAATAAGATGATTAATTGAACTCATGAACACAAGCGTAATCGTACTCATGATTAAAAAGGCCAATAAACTATCTAATAGAACACTCCCCTTAATTTTATATTTTAATATACCTTATACGCCCCTTTTCTATGTGAAATATTAATTTATAATTCCCATGTTTCATTTTTAAGTTTATTGAACCAAAATTATTAATATGTCCATCTTTATTAAATGTTAATAATTGTATCTTAGCTATATTTACTATTTTTCCGCCTTTAATTTTCAACTGATATTTTGAACCATGTTCTTCTTTTACTTTTATAGAATTTGTTTGATTAGTAAATATTAATGAAATTGATTGTTTATCATTGATAGCTTTAGACTTTAAATAATTCATTTGAGTTATCAGATGATTAATGTTTAGTTCATCATTAGAAGCTGATACTGATAATAGTGTTTTACCAATAAGTGTACATGCAGTTAGTATAGCTAGAATAAACATAACCATTAACATCTCTAGATAAGTAAATGATGCTAAATATTTAATTTGCAA
Source organism: Staphylococcus sp. HMSC13A10 (assembly GCF_001808005.1). Classification (NCBI taxonomy): domain Bacteria; kingdom Bacillati; phylum Bacillota; class Bacilli; order Caryophanales; family Staphylococcaceae; genus Staphylococcus; species Staphylococcus sp. HMSC13A10. Next base: position 130,044 of record NZ_KV791884.1, read on the forward strand.
CCGCTTCGCCATTATTAATACTAATAGTTTCTCCTGATTTGCAATTTTTTTGGTTTTCTTTAATAAATCCTTCAGAAATTAAGTCTTGGATGGTATTAGGATTTCTATTATGTTTTAAAGTATATGCTTCAATTTGACTATTAACCATTTTCACTTGAGCATCACAACCAGTAGTTTGTATATGAGCGGTTTGTTTAGCTATATTGGGAATAATTAGAATAAGCAATAAGCTAATTATTAATAAAACTAGTAACATTTCAATTAATGTAAATGCCTTTTTGTTAAACAGTGTTTTGAATATCTTCAATTTATAAGTCCTCCTAACTATTTAATTGACTGCAACATGTCAAATATAGGTAGCATAATAGTTAAATAAAGTGCAACGATAAATAATCCTAATACTAAAAAGATAACTGGTTGAATGAATTTAATGTGTCTTTTAGCCATAGCTTCGAATTGTTGTATAAGTATTTGGCTATATAGCGTTAATTCGATATCAAGTTTCCCACTTTTTTCTCCTTGTTCTATAAATTTAATCAAGTCATTTTCATAGCAATTCAGTTTTTTTAATATATTAGGTAGATTTTCTCCTTGATTTGACTGCTTGAGTAATTTGTCTCCTAAAAATTGATGAAATTGGTTATTCTCTGATTGTTTATATATTCTAACGATTATCTGTAAATTAACACCATTTCTATAAAAATGAGCAAACTCATTTGATAATTGATACGTTTTTAAAATTTTATAATAATGCTTAATAATTGGAATGTGACACAAAAATTGAATTTGATTTTCTATAGTCATCTTATTAAAACGATATTTAAATATGATAGATAATATACATATTACGCTGGATAAAATTATGATGAATAAAGGGAATGTCGTAATAAAATAAGAAAGAATAGATTGTAATGGAGAAAGTTCTATATTCATAGATTGGTATAATTCTTTAAATTGAGGTATAACTGTAAAATTGAGTAACGTTAATATTAATATAAAAGTAATTATTAATACGATGGGATACTGTATGGTCTTTAAAACATTTTGAGTAACTTGTAGTTGCTTTTTTAAATATCTATTAGATTCCAATAGAGAAAGTTCTAAATTTCCAAATCTTTCAGCTAAATATGTTTGAGTAACAATGTCACTTGAATAATCTAAGTATTTAAATACTTCCCAGCAAGTTGCACCTTGTTCTATTTTATTTAAAACTTCATCATGTCATTTATCTCCTCTATATTTAAAATGTAAATTTAAAAATTTAAATGATTCGTAAAGAGTAAATCCATGTTTAAGTAATTGATGTAATCTATACACTAAATCTAATTGTTCAGATTTAGTTAGGCATTTGGCTTGTCTAAATTTAAATATATTTATCAGCAATGGTTTCACATATAATACCTTCTTTAGTCATATCATCTAATTTTGATGCTAATCGTTTAAAAGATTTTGGCATCGTTTGGTTATGTTCAAAAAAGTAATTAATTTGATTTTTAAACATTAGTTCACACACTAATTGTCTATGATTATGTGATGTTGTAATTAATCGTTGATTGGAAATTAAATTGATAGCTTGAGATAATTCTTGAACTGTTACTCCCATTTCTAATAATCTAAGTAAAGCCCCTCTACAATCATTGGCGTGTAATGTACTTAATACCAAATGACCACTTAGACTAGCTTGAAAGACATATTTAGCGATTTCGGCATCTCGAATTTCTCCAATTAAAATAACGTCTGGATCACATCTTAAAATTGCTTTAAATGAACTAGCGTATGTAATACCTGCTTTGTTATTAACAGAAATTTGAGTAATACCTTTTAAAATTTGTTCAACTGGATCTTCAATAGAAATCACATTTAGGTTTAACTCCTTTTGTGCATACATAACCATTTGATACATTAATGTACTCTTTCCTGAACCTGTAGGACCAGTAAAAAGCAATAAACCTTGCTTCTTATTCATAAAATGTTTAAAATCTTTAAACTCGTATGTTTCCTTTTTACTCTGAAAATATTGAGGCACAATTCTTATAACACAACTTTCACATCCAATTGATAAAGGAAGGGTTGAAATACGTAAGTAATAAACTGACCTTAATTTATATGTATAGCGGCCACTTTGAGCGATTTGTTGTGTAGAAACATCTAATCCAGCTTGGAATTTCATAAACACCAATAACTTACGATAAATATTAATATCAAGTGTTTCATAAGGTGTTAATGTATCATTTACTCTAAATTTAATATGAACATAATGCTCCATAGGAATAAAGTGTATATCACTCGCTTTATATGCAATTCCTTTATTAATTATTTCTTGAAATAGAATCTTCATAAAAACACCTCCTACATATATTAACGTAGGAGGTGTTAGTTTTACTTTAACCATTTAAAAATGGATTTAATTGTTCATCATCAACAGTTGTATAAGTACCGTGGCCTGGGAATAATGGTAAATCTCCATCTAATTCAAATAATTTATCTTTAATAGAATCTACTAAAGTTTCATAATCGCCTTTGTATAAATCTGTTCTACCAATGCCATTATTAAATAATGTGTCACCGACTACTGCGAATTCTTTGAAAACAAAAGATAAACTTCCAGGTGAATGTCCAGGTGTATGCAATACATCAAATGTAAAATCACCAATTTGAGCTGGTCCCTCATCAAGTGATTTTGGTTTGGCCTGACTTATAACTTGAGGCATACCATATTGTTTGAATTTTGATGCACCATTTTTTTCTGGATCATTTAAGAAGTCGAATTCTTCTTTATGCATATAAACTGGTACATTATATTTTTCTATAATATCGTCTAATGCCCCAATATGATCGTAATGGGCATGTGTCAGTATAATAGCTTCTAAAGGTTTATTAATTTGATTTAATTTTTTTATAATTTTATCAGATTCACTAGATGGATCTACGAGTAATACTTTGTTTTCATTTTCAATAAAATAGGTATTAGTATCTACTAAACCTAAAGTTAAACTAGAAATTCTCATGATTTATTCCCCACTATTATCTAAATGTTTTTGTACAGATTTTAATTTATCATTCATCTTTCTAGATTTATCTCTGCGATCATCAATTCTTATATTTGTACAAACTCTATCTAATCCTTTATCAAATGGTAATTCATGTATTGCTTGTACAACTTCGAATAAATCCTTTAAATCACCTTCAATAAGTGTATTCATAGGTGTTAATTGATAATCGATTTTACCTTGATCTTTAAATTCTTTTAACTTTGTTTGAATTTCAGCAATGTATTTACTAACGCTTGGCCCTTCAGTACCTACTGGAATAACTACTACGTCAACAATTGCCATTATTTTACACCTTCCTTATCTAAAATATATGTTTTGATAAGTCCTGCTGCACCTGTAATACCTGCATCATTACCTAATTCTGCTTGTACAATTTCTGTTTCATGTTGAGCTGGATTAAACGTTAAATTACGATATTCAGTTTTAATATTTTCAACTAAAATTAAACCAGCTGTAGACATTCCACCACCTAGTACAATGTATTTAGGATTACTAGTAACACTAATAATACTACATAAATAAGCGATATAATTTGCTACTTTTTCAGTGATAAAGATACAGAATTGGTCACCTTCTTTAGCTGCATCAAACACAGCTTTAGCTGTAACTTCATTATCTTTTATAAGTTGTAAAATTGAAGATTTAAACGTTAATTTTGGATAATAAAAGTTAACTAAATTGACAACACCTGTAGCAGAGGCAACCGTTTCAATACAGCCTGATTTGCCACAGTTACATTTGAAACGTTGGTCGAAATCAGCTCTAAAATGGCCAATTTCAGCACCTGAACCATTATGACCATGTACTAACTCACCATTTGAGATAATACCTCCACCAAGGCCTGTACCTAATGTGATAGTTACAACATCGTCAGCACCATTACCAGCACCTTTATGTTTCTCGCCTAATGCAGCAACATTGGCATCATTATCAACATACACTGGACAATCGATGAAATTTTGATAGATTTCAGTGACATTAACATTGTTGTCCCAATGTAAGTTAACAGCTCCGTTAACGATGCCTGTTTCAAAATCTACAGGTCCAGGAACTCCAATACCAACACCGATTACATCAGACATGTTGTAATTTAATTCTGCAATTTTTGCTTCAAATGATTCATGTATATTTTTTAAAAGTAGTTTTCCTGTATGATCAGTAGTGTCTGTATGAATTGACCATTTTTCAATTCTATCTAGATTAGTATTAAAAATACCTAATTTACAAGTAGTCCCACCAATATCAGCAGCTAAAATAATTTTTGTCATTTATGTTCATTCCTTCTTTGGTTTATTATCAATATACATTTAAGATATTCATCTTTAGTTAATAATTCATAACTGTATAAAGATTTGATTTCTTGTAACATCATTTCATACATATCTTCTGGATCTTTGAAATAGATGATATATCCATATTTTTTTAATAATTGCAAAACATCATAGAAATTATTAATTTTACGAGTCACTTTTCTCACTCAACTCTTTTTCTAAATTTTTATATTGAGCATTTTGAGGATTAGCTTTTCTAGCTTTTTTAATATATTTTAAAGCTTTACTTTTATCTTTTAGTGAACGATTAGCAATTGCCATTTCATAATTCAATGCACCGGAATTAGGAAACAGCCTTAATCCACGTTCCCATTCCGCCATTGCTTCAGCTTTAGAACTTTTAGCAGCTGTAATTAAACCGCTTAGGTAATATGTTTGATCATCAGCGTAATCTTTTTTAATAGATTTATTTACAATTTTTCTAGCTTCATCATAATTACCGGATAACATTTGATCCCGAATTAATTTATCATAAATATTATCTTCTTTAATACTAAAAATTCTTATCTGCATTGCCACAAACAATACTAATAAAATAATCAGTAGTATCCAGAAAATATTACGGTTAACAGTAAAATAATAACCAATTAAGATAATTAAGAGACCACCAATAAATCCGCCTAAATGTGCCATAACATTAATATTAGACATGAATATTGATAATCCGATTAAAATAACTAAAGCTATTAATAATTGGCCAATTACTTTTTTATCAAAGCTTTTACTTAAATATAAAATTGCAAAAATTGAACCAATAAGCCCAAAAATAGCACCACTGGCACCAACAGAAATCGTTGTTGTATTAAATGATAAAGAAACAAAATTTCCAAATATGCCTGCAAATAAATAGATGACTAACATACGCCATGAACCTAATACCGATTCAACTATTTTACCAAAAATAAAAAGTGAAAGCATATTCATGAGTATATGTTCAAAATTAAAATGTAAAAACATTGAGGTAACTAAACGATACCATTCACCATGTACGACGTTGAAGTGTACTAATCCACCTACATCAAGTAATTTTACATCAGAAAAACGATTAAAATAAAGTATCATGCATAGCCATAAGACTATATTAATTATTATTAAGGAATATGTAACTGGTGAAAAGCGTTGCATATGTTTATCTAAGAGATTAGATGAAAGAACTTTGTTTCTATAAAAGATAGATGTCTTTTTAGAATCCTCTCGATTTATCATTTTAGATAAAATAACATTTGGCATTGCAAGTTCTAATTCCCTCTCATCACTAATCCTTCTAAATTTTATTTTTTGCGGATAGGTTTCATCTAATGATTCAGTCGATAATGATTTATCAGTAAAATAATAAAATAGAATTGTTTGAGGTTGAAAGCCAGCTAGTTGTTCTATATTTTCCTTATTTTCAATAACTCTGCTTTTATCAAACCGAATTTCCTGAGTCGTAGTGATATGATTCGAAAAAATTACAATTGTTTTCTTTCTTTTGTTACTTAACCAAATTTCTTGGTCATCTTTTTCTCTATTAATTACATCGTAGTTTAAATACCTAATCCAGTAATAAATGGTTTTCCAAAATTGCTTTTTAATGTTCATGTATGCCTCCATTGGTGGCTATTATAAATAATTAATTGATCGACCGGTTGATCGTGTGTATCGGGTTGAAAATCAGTTAATTGAAAATCATATAGCAAACTTATTGTATTGGTCTTGAAATTTGATAGAAAGCGATCATAGTAACCCCCTCCATATCCTATTCGATAGCCATCTTTTCTAAAGCCAACACCAGGTACGACGATTAAATCTAAATGATTGGAAGTATTTGATTCAGAAACTGAATGATTAATACCTTTTTCATCTTTTTCTATGTCATTAATATTTAATAATTGTTTAAAAGTCATAACTTTAGTCTGATAATTAACTTCAGGTACATATACTTCTTTATTATCGTTTAAAGCTTGTTGAATCATTTGATATGTATTTACTTCATGTGACAATGACAACACAAATCCTATAGAAGATGCATTTTGATATGCTTGAGAATTAATAAGTTCTGTGGCTAACCAATTGTCTGCCTCATTTTTCTGCATGCTATTATGCTGTTTCATTTTAGTTAAAATATTAGCTCTTATATTTTTTTTGCTCAAATTTTCACCTACTTTTACTACCCCATATTATAACGTTTATCTAATTTTATGTCATTATATTGACTAAGATATTAACTTTTTAATGATATTAAAATAAGCGATTGTACAAATTTTGTTAAAAGCTTTGAATAAAATGAGGTTTTGTAAACATAAAATATTTGACTACAAAATTTAAAAAGACGAAATTCCGTCTGAGGAATTTCGTCTTTTGGTATTGAATATTTGTTAAATAAATTAATTATTTAGTTTCACGGTGTAAAGTTTGTTTATTATCACGTGCACAGTATTTTTTCATTTCAATACGTTCAGGGTTAGTTCTTTTGTTTTTTGTAGTGATGTAGTTTCTTTCACCACATTCAGTACAAGCTAATGTAACGTTAACGCGCATGATTATTCCTCCTTACCTTTTCTAAATACGACCTTTACATTATACCAATTACTTTATTAATTGCAAAGTAAATTTTAAGAATCTGTATCAATAGTTTGTAATTTATTTAAATTTTAATTATTTATCACTACTATTTTCAGTGCTATCTCCATTTTTATCTTTATCTTTGAAATAATAATTGATAACATCTCTTCCTAAGTCTCCACCGTTTAACCAAGGTGGTGGAACTGGTTGATTGGTATAGACAATAGAAAATGCTAGTTTTGGATCTTTAATTGGTGCATAACCAATATAAGTTGAGTTTACTCTAGATTCCCCATCTTGGAATACTTCTGCTGTTCCTGTTTTACCTGCTGAAGGTACAACTGTGTTTTTAAAGCTAGCATAACCGGTACCATCTTTTTCATTAAATGCCATTTTGAATCCGTCTTGAACTTCATTTATTTCTCTTTGAGAATTATTTACTTTATTCAATACATTACCTTTAATTTTTCGTTTTACCGGTCCTAGTTCATCTTTATTAGTTGAATCGTGTATAGACAGTCCAATATGCGGTTGAATTCTATAACCGTCATTTGCGATTGTTGATACATATTGAGAAAGTTGCAATGGTGTATAAGTATCGTATTGACCAATAGATAAGTCTAAGTAATTACCTGGATTATTAGTTAATGGTTCAATTTGACCATTTGTTTCATTTGGTAAATCTATACCTGTTTTAACACCAAGACCAACTTGATTTAAACCTTTTCGAAGCTTTTGACCAGCTAATGTAATATCGTTTGGTAATGGCATACCAGAATAATATGGATCTCCAGCTAATTTTAAGGCTGTTTTAAACATATAAACGTTTGATGAATGCATAAGTGCTTCTTTATCATTTATTGTCACTCGACCATCTTTATTAAAGTATGAACGTTTAGTTAAACCGCCCTGGAATTTTAATGGTTCATCGACCATTTTTTCTCCTACTTTAATGGCATGATTTTGATAACCGGCAAGTAAAGTTCCGCCTTTTACCGATGAACCTACTGCAAATTGAGCAGTAAAGTTACCAATATCATAATCTGTTAATTTGCCGCTTTTACTTATTTGTTTACCAGCCATAGCTAAAATGTCACCATTTTTCGGATCTTGAACAACTATCATGGCATTGTCCATATCTTTAGCGCCTTGACTACGTAATTTTTCAATTTGTTTATCTAATAATGATTCTACTTTTTTCTGTAAATCAATGTCTATTGTTAATTGTAAATCATGTCCTCTAGAACCTGGATTAATAACTTCAGATTTTATTACTTTACCAGATTTATCAGTCGTATATTTCATTTGTTTCTTCTTACCACGAAGTACATCTTCATATTGATATTCTAAATATGATTTACCGACACGATCATTGCGTGAATAACCTTTAGATAAATATTGTTCAGTTAGTTCTTTAGGCAAACCTTCTGTAGATGTTGAAACTTCGCCAAATATACCTCTAAGCGTATCTTTATATGGATACTTTCTATCCCAATCCATAGATGTATTTACACCAGGTAACTTAGATAATTGTTGAGATACTGCAGCGTATTCTTTTTCTGTTACATCCTCATTTTTAATAGTTTGCGGATCTAGTGTACTACCTGCATTCATCTCACGGTATATAGCTAAAATTTGTAACTCTTTGTCAGATAAGTCATCTAATTGTTTTTTACCAATTTTCTTTCTTTGCTGTTCATCATATTGTTCTTGTGTAATGCTACCATTTTCTAATAGAGATTGTTCTTTTTTCATTAAAGCTTTAGCTTTTTCAGGGTGTAAAGTGACCCAGAAGTCTTTTTCGTCTCTATCAGTAATTTTGTCAGTATCCATTTTGATTAATGATGATAATTTTTTAGCTGTATCTAACATTTCTTTTTGTGAGGTTTTACGACCTCTAGTATATGTAATCGCCATTTTAGAGGCATTATCAACTAATACTTTACCATTACGGTCTACAATACGACCTCTAGGCACAGATTCGTTCACAGTGATATTCTCATCGCTTTTGATTAATTGCTTATAATGAGAACCCTGGGCAATCTGTAGGTAACCGAGTCTGAGTACTATAATTGCAAATATAAACACAACCAAACCAAAAATGAAATTAATTCTCCGGTTCATCGTGTTTCTTACTTTTTCATCATTTGATTTTTCCTTTAATCTTTTAAGCAAAACAACCTACCTCTATTCAAAGTATCTCTTTAAAATGATATATGAAAAACAAAAATTTTTCTATCATTTTGATAAAAAAGTGAACAGACATTAATTAAAACACTATCGTTTTTTATTTATGACGACCTTTTTGTAATCCTTATTTATAATTAATTTTACATTCAAATCATTTTCATTAATAGACATAATATCATATTAATCATAGAAAAAAGAGCCTAGAACATTATAACAATGTTCTAGACTCTAACATCAAAATATAAATTATTTTGCAGCGTTATATAATTCGTCAACTTTATTCCAGTTAACTACATTCCAGAAAGCGCTGATATAATCTGGACGTTTGTTTTGATATTTAAGGTAATAAGCGTGTTCCCAAACATCTAAACCTAAGATAGGTGTTTTACCTTCAGTTAATGGATTATCTTGGTTTGGAGTTGTAACGATTTCTAATTGCCCGTTATTTACTACTAACCAAGCCCAACCTGAACCAAAACGAGCTGCTGCTTTGTCAGCAAATTCTTTTTTGAATTCATCTAAAGAACCCCATTGTTCTTTAATTTTATCTACTACTTCACCTTTTTCTTCTGAGTTAGGTGTTAGTAATTCCCAGAATAATGAGTGGTTTAAGTGTCCGCCACCATTATTTCTAACAGCAGTTTGGATATCAGAAGGTACACTGTCTAAATTAGCTACAATTTCTTCGATTGATTTAGCTTCTAAATCAGTACCTTCAACTGCAGCGTTTAATTTTGTTACATAAGTGTTATGGTGTTTATCATGGTGAATCTCCATAGTTTCTTTATCGATGTGTGGTTCTAATGCGTCAAATGCATATGGTAATTTTGGTAATTCAAATGCCATAAATAATCATCCTCCTAAAATGTCTGTATCTTAATCATAACAAGCAGTCACAATTTCGACAATAAATGTGCTTAATATATAACTGCTAATTATTGTTACATGTATTATATATCTCAAAACGATGATATTTAAACATTTATTTACTATAATTAGTGAATTCGTACTAATGGAGTATGTTTTTTTAGTATTTATGTGTATTTTCGCTTTCTAATATAAAAACTAGCCATAGTCTTCTTGTCGATAGACTATGGCTAGTAAGATTAATGATTTACTTTTTGACATTTTTCACAAGTACCGTAAACTTCGAGTTTGTGAGTATGAATATCAACATTTGGTAAATATTGTTTAACTTGGTCAATTGGACAAAAATCAATAACTTTAGTATCACCACAATTTTCACATATAAAATGATGGTGATGATGATTAGTACAAGCGATTCTAAATTTCATTTCTCCATCTAGTTCAGTACTTTCAATAATTGCTAAGTCTTTAAATAAATGAAGGTTTCTATAGATGGTATCAAAAGATATACCTGGATAATCTTTATCCATAACTTGTTGAATATGTTTAGCATTAATGTATTTATCTTCTTTAACAAATATATTAAGCATATCGTTACGTTTATCTGTATATTTTAAACCATTATCTTTTAATATTTTAATAGCATCACTAGTGTTCATATTTACGATCCCCTTTTTGTGACTTTAATTTTAACTTTTGATAAGTCATTGTAATCATTAGCATAATGACTAATAGTACTACAATCACGCCACCAGGTGAAATATTAATGTAAAATGCGAGAACTAATCCAAGTATCACTGATAATTCACCTATGATGATACTAAGGATAATTAATTGTTTGAATCCTTTTGTCCAACGCATCGCTATTGCTACAGGTAAAGTGATTAACGCACTAACTAACAATATACCTACTACTCTCATAGAAGCAGAAATAACCATTGCAACAACTACAATAAATAAAAACTGAATCCATTTTGGTATTCCTATAACTTTACTATACTCTTCGTCAAAAGATAAAATAAATAACTCTTTATAAAATAAAGTTATGAATAATAAAACTAGTATTGTAATGAAGATAATTGTAGTTAAATCACTGAAATTAACTGCACTAATTGAACCAAATAATAGACCAACTATCTCTTGATTAAAACCATCTGCTAATGAAATAAATATAGCACTTAAGGCAATACCTGCACTCATAATAATTGGAATGGCAATTTCTTGATAATTAGTATATGAGGTACGCAATTTTTCAATTAATAATGCACCAATAATGGCGAATAATATTCCAAACCACATAGGATTAATGAAAGTTAGTGCTGGCAATACTGTTATAATAAACATGCCAAATGATATACCGCCCAATGTTACATGGCTTAGTGCATCAGCAATAAGTGACAACCTTCGTACTACTATAAAAGCTCCAATTAATGGTGCTATAAATCCTATTAAGATACCACTGATCAAGGAGTATCTCATAAAATCAAAGTTTAATAATGCATCTATCACGAGTTACACTCCTCAAATTTATTTCTATGAATCGATTCTAATTTAGGTACAACATTCTCTATCATGTTGATGATCAACGAATTGAACTGGGTGTCCATATATTTTGGAAATTTCAACCTCATCAAGAGATTTAAAATCTTCAGTCGTACCATGAAAATGAAGATGTTTATTTAAGCATGCAACTTCTGTTGCTGTATCTGCTACTACACCAATATCATGTGTAACTAATATAATGGTTATGCCTTCCTTTTTTAATCGATCAAGCGTTTCATAAAATTCATTTACATGTTTAGCATCAATACCATTAGTAGGTTCATCTAATACAAGCACGCTAGGATTAGAAATCAAAGCACGTGCAATAAGCACACGTTGTTGTTGGCCACCTGATAATTCTGCAATGTTTTTATCAATTAAATGTTCTATATTTAATCTTTCTAAAACATGTTCTACTTTCTTGATGTCTTTATTATTAAAACGTTGAAAAAGTTTTTTTGTTTTAGTTAAACCACTTAAAACTACTTCTTTAACACTTGCTGGAAAACCAGCTGTAAACGAAGAGGCCTTTTGTGAAACATAACTTATTTTTAGAGCTGATTTATTATTTTTAATAGGATGACCATCTATAAAAATGTCGCCGGATTGTAATGGCAGCAAACCAAGTATGATTTTTAAAAGTGTTGATTTGCCGGCTCCATTAGGACCAACAATTGCTAAAAATTCACCTTTGTTAATTTTAATATTTATATTTTCTAAGACTTGTTTATGATCAAAATAGTAATCTATATTTTTAAGTTCAAATACTGGTGTAGTCATTTTTTCACCTCATTGTATACTATACATGTTGATGAACTTAATGTAAATAGTAATGCTTACGACTAATAAAAGACGTTACAGAAATATCTGTAACGCCTACTTTTAATATTATTAGTTTAAAATTTTATCTTTTAAATCTGGATCAAATGTCTGAGATTTTAACATTTCAATTTCATGTTTATAAGGTGGTTTCTTATTCTTTTTATCTTCACCAACATAAGGTGTTTCCAAAATTTTTGGAATGTCTTTGAAAGTATCGTGATGAACAACGTAATTTAATGCATCAAAGCCTATATGACCAAATCCAATATTTTCGTGTCTATCTTTATGTGCACCTTGTTCATTTTTACTGTCATTTACGTGTACGACTTTAATTCTGTCTACACCTATAATTTTATCAAATTCATTTAAAACACCATCAAAATCTTCTTTGATATTGTATCCAGCATCATGCGTATGACATGTATCAAAACAAATGGATAAGCGTTCATTATATTTCACGCCATCAATGATACGAGCAATTTCTTCAAAGTTACGACCTATTTCAGAACCTTTACCTGCCATTGTTTCTAAAGCGATACGAACATTGTTATCATTTGTTAATACTTCATTCAGACCATCGATGATCTTTTGTATACCTACATCTGCACCAGCGCCAACATGAGAACCGGGATGTAATACAATATCTTTAGCCCCAATTGCTTGTGTACGCTCAATTTCGTTCTGTAAGAAATTGACACCTAATTCAAATACTTCTGGTTTAGTTGTGTTAGCAATATTAATGATATATGGAGCATGTACTACAATATTAGATAGACCATATTGTTCCATCACTTCATGACCTTTTGTAATATTTAAATCTTCAATACTTTTACGACGTGTATTTTGTGGCGCTCCTGTGTATATCATAAATGTTGATTCGCCAAATTTATGTGCTTCTTCTGCAGACCCTTCTAACATTTTTTTACCACTCATAGATACATGTGAACCTAATAACATCTTTTTCACCTATCCTTTTCTATTCTTTCTATCTTGACGATTTTGACGTTTACTGTATTGTTTACGCTCTTGTCGTTTCATTTTCTCAACTTCCTGCTTAAATTTCTTTTTATAACCAGGTTTAACTTTACGTTTGGTTTTACTACGTACTTTATTTTTAACTTCATTTGTTAAATGATCATCTTTACGTTGTCTAGTACGTCGAGTGTTATGCGCCTTGATAGGTGTAAGTTCATCATTTTTGATATCAACATTTTCGAAAACGTATCGTCTATCTTCGATTGCTGAAATATTTTCTTCTTCATCAGGACTATATAACGTAATAGCAACACCGTGATAATTACCACGACCAGTACGTCCAACACGATGAGTAAAGAAATCTATATCATTTGGTACATCGAAATTAATAACATGACTAACACCTTCAATATCAATACCTCTTGAAGCTAAATCACTCGCAATTACAAATTGGAAATCAAGATTACGTATACGTTTCATTTGTTGTTTACGTTCACGAGGTGTTAATCCACCATGAATCATACCAACTTTGATACCTGCTTCATTTAATGAACGTGCTAATTCATCGGCATTGTCTCTACTATTACAGAATATAATACATAGGTATGGATTTAGAATATCTATTAATTTAAGTGTTTTTTCAACTTTGGTTGCACCTTTTGTAGGAATTAAATAAAATTCTATATTTTTCTTATTTTGAGACTGACTATCAACTTCTACAAAATCTGGTTGTTCTAAATATTTATTTAAAAATGGTTGTAGAGATTTAGGAATTGTTGCACTAAATACTGCAATATTTGAACTATCTTCTAGGCGAGATGCTATAAGGTCTACATCTTCAATTAAACCTAAATCAATCATTAAATCAGCTTCATCAATAATTAAATAAGAAGCTAAATGTGTGTGTAAATGACCACTTTTAGCTAAGTCATTAATTCTAGTTGGTGTACCAATAACTAATTGTGGTTGTTGATTACATCTTTGCTTGTCCTTTTCAATATCAGTACCACCAATAAATAGTTTTACGCTTACGCCTTCTTTAAAACTACTTAAATGATTAGCGGCTTGATATAGTTGTTGTGCAAGTTCTCTAGTTGGTGCTACAACAATAGCTTGTGGTTCTTGAATATTTATATCTATTAAACTAATTAAAGGTAATAAAAAGGCATGTGATTTTCCTGTACCTGTTTGTGACTGTCCAATAATATTAGTTTTCTTTAAAATTCTTGGAATAATTCGATTTTGAATTTCTGTCGGTTTTTCAAAATTTAAATCTTTAACTGCTTCAATCATACTATCTTCAAGACCGAAGTATTCGAATGGATGTTTTGCCATGTTATGGCCTCCTTATAAGTTCATCTTTACTATTATAATGTAAATGATGAAGATTTTAAATATATGTGAAAGGATCTGTATTAATATTAGAAGCAACAACTTTGATATCATTTGAATTTTCTTCTAATAACCATTCCTGTAGTAAAAGTTTTAATCCTTCTTTCATCACATATTCACTATAGTGGTTGATATCTAATAAATTTATTCCTTCTATTTTCGCATCTAATGCATCATGGTGTTTGATGTCACCGGTAATAAATATATCGGCACCTAATTGAGCAGCTTTATATTCAAAACCTATTCCAGAACCACCAATCATAGCAACTTTACTAATCATAGCATTTGAATTACCTACGTATCGAACACTTGGAATTTGAAGTTGTCTTTTCACTTGTTCTACAAAGTCCTCAATTTTCATTGGTTCTTTTAATTCTCCCATTATTCCTAAACCGTAATTACCTTCTTTATTCAATTCAATAAAGTCATATACTGGTGTTTCATAAGGGTGATAGTGATGGATAGCTCGCTCAGTTAACTGACGTTGTTGATAAGATATCATAAATTCTAATTTCACTTCATCAACGAATTCTATTTCATCAATTGAACCAATATACGGATCTGCATCACCAACAGGTTTAAATTGACCTCTCCCTTTACTTTCGAAGAAACAATATTCATAATCGCCTTCTTTAGCAAGACCAATATCATTGAGCTGTTGTTTAAATGTTTCTAGATGATCTTCAGGTATAAATGTTTGAACTTTATAGTATTGAATTGGTTCTTTATTAATTAACTGTGTATGTTGTAAACCAATTTTGGAAGCTAACATTGCATTTACACCATTAGGATTAACATCTAAATTTGTATGCATAGCTATTAAATTAATATTATTTTGAATAAGTAATCTGATTATTTCGCCATATCCTTGATTAGTAATTGATTGAATGCCTTTAAAAATAAGTGGATGATGACTAATAATGATATTAACATTTTCATTAATTGCTTGTTGAACAACATCAATAGTACAATCTAATGCTGTTAATATTCCATTCACTTCTTGAGATTCATCGCCTATTAATAAACCTACATTATCCCATGATTCAGCAGTATTAAACGGAACATGCTCATCTAACATAGCCATTAATTCATTAACTTTCACTATTTAACACCTCTTTAATCAATTTTATTTCTGATTCTATTTCATTATATCGATGTAAGTGTAATTCTGGATTGAGTTGTTGCTTAATCTTTTCTAATGCCTTCAATTCTCTTTCCCATTTATTATAAAAATGTTTATTTTTATTTTCTAGTAAAATAGGACCGAATTTGAGTTCATATTCATTATATTCAAAAGGTGAAGTTTGGTATTCGGCTATAACTATTTCATAGATATGGCCTTTTTCTTCTAAAATGATTTCATCTAAAATTTTGTATTGAATACTTTGTAATAATGTTCTTACATTCTGAGTTTGAATATTACTTTGTAGTATTAATCTAGGATGAGAATGTAATTTATGTTGGCCTTCTTCTAATATTTTAGCTATTAAAGGCCCTCCCATGCCACATATCGTTATGTTATCTATTTGTTCGTTATCACGAATTACGCTAAGACCATCACCTAGTCGCACTTCAATTTCATTATCCAGTTCATTGGCGTTAACATTTTTTTGGGCAGCTTCAAAAGGTCCTTTGATAACTTCACCAGCAATTGCTTTAGTACTTAGATTAGACTGAATAGCAAAAATAGGTAGATATGCATGATCGGACCCAATATCGGCAAGTGTACCTTGTTTAATAAATTCTGACACTTTTAATAATCTTTGGTTTAATGTGATCACTAAGGTATTCTCCTTTATTTTATTAAAATCATAAATGCCTCTATATGTATTAAAATAATAAATCATCGGTTTATAAAAAATAAAGACTGGGACAAGCTTTATGCCCCAGTCCAAAACTATTTAATCCATAAAGTCTTTAAGACGTTTACTTCTACTTGGATGTCTTAACTTTCTTAATGCTTTAGCTTCAATTTGACGGATACGTTCTCTAGTTACGCCAAACACTTTACCAACTTCTTCAAGTGTTCTAGTTCTTCCATCATCAAGACCAAATCTTAAACGTAAGACATTTTCTTCTCGGTCTGTTAAAGTATCTAAAACATCTTCAAGCTGTTCTTTAAGTAACTCGTATGCAGCATGGTCTGAAGGACTTTGTGCTTCTTGGTCTTCAATGAAATCACCTAAATGACTATCATCTTCTTCACCAATAGGTGTTTCTAATGATACAGGTTCTTGAGCAATCTTAAGGATTTCTCTAACTTTTTCAGGTGGTAAATCCATTTCTTCACCAATTTCTTCAGGTGCAGGGTCACGTCCTAAATCTTGTAATAATTGACGTTGAACACGAATTAATTTGTTAATTGTTTCAACCATATGCACTGGTATACGAATAGTACGTGCTTGGTCAGCAATAGCACGAGTAATTGCTTGACGAATCCACCAAGTTGCATAAGTAGAGAATTTAAATCCTTTATTGAAGTCGAATTTTTCAACTGCTTTAATTAGACCCATATTACCTTCTTGAATTAAATCAAGGAATAACATACCTCTACCTACATATCTTTTAGCAATACTTACTACTAAACGTAAGTTTGCTTCAGCTAATCTAGATTTAGCTATTTCGTCACCTTGTTCAATTCTTTTAGCAAGCTCAATTTCTTCTTGTGCACTTAATAAGTTAACACGTCCGATTTCTTTTAAATACATACGTACTGGATCGTTAATCTTAACGCCTGGAGGTGCACTTAAATCATTAGGATTTAATTTAGCATCTGTATCTGAATTGTCTTTTTCATTTACTAATGTGATATCATTGTCATTTAATTGATCAAAGAAATCATCCATCATATCAGAATCCATTTCGAAATTCTGTAATTTTTCAGCAATTTCTTCGTGACTTAAATGACCTTCTTTTTTACCTTTTTCAATTAATTGTTTTTTAACATCTTCCATTGTTAAAGTCGGATCAATTGTTTGTTTTTTAATTTTAACTTTATCAGACATGAAACGGCCTCCCGGTATTAATATAAACTTTCAATTTATTCATTTTTATTATTAGTAATTTGATTATAATGATGGTAATGCTAATAAAATATAGACTAAATTTCATATTTTCGTTTAGTTAAAAGCAATGTATTTTCAATGATGCGTTAAATAAACCAGTAGATTAATCATCTTCTGAAAAATATTACTTTCTTATGAAATATCAGTCAAAATAACTCCCTTTAAAATACATATAATTATTCTGAATAGTCATTTTTAGATATTATTTGTTTACCCAATGTAAATACATGGTAACCATTCATAAATCTCTAAAATACAACGATATCATAAATTTTTGTAAGATTACATTCTACTTTTGTTTTTATTAACAATTAATTGAAGATAATATTTTTGTAGTTCTGTATCTCCTATACGAGTTGCTTCTCGCAATTTATGATTTAAAACTTCTAAAGATTCGCCATCTTTATTCTCGTTCATGATATTAATATAATCTTCTAATTCTTGTTCAAATGGTTCTTCATTTAAGTTATATGAATCAAGTGATATCAACGCTTCTCTTAAGTCATTATTTTCTATATATTGAATCATTGTACTTAATTGGTAAACATCATTATTAGAAAAATAATCATGCAAAGTATTAAATATACGCTTGAAATACTCATTTGTAAAGTCGTCAGAATTGACTTTTTGATAGTAATTTAAAAATGTATCTTTATCTTGCATAAAGTGTTTTAACAAGGAACGTTCTGCCTTTTCATGGCGATTCAATTGATTGAATTGTATCGTTTGTTGCGGTGGCTCGTTATAAAAATAAGATTGATCTGGGTAAGAAGACTGAACATTTTGTGTTTGCTGTTGATGAGCCACTTCATAGTCCAAAGTCTCAAAACTAACTTTAAACAATTCTGAAACGTCTTGCAATACCTTTTTCTGAAGTATGGATGAACGCATTAAAGCTATATCCTGAGTTACTTCTTTTAAATATCTTTCATAAGCCAAATCATTATTTTGAATTTCATCTTTATGTGTTTGAACTTTAAACAAGACGAAAGATTTTTTATCTTTTTGAACAAATTCTAGAAATGCTTCATTTCCATACTTTCTAATATATTCATCTGGGTCCATATCAGAAGGCAATTGAACGACAAATACATTTAAACCTTGCTCTAAAAGCGCTTGTCCAGTTTTTAATGTTGCTTCTTTACCTGCAAAATCTCCATCAAACATTAAAGTAATATTGGATGTTAATTTTTTTATGAATGTGATATGTTCATTTGAAAGTTGAGTCCCCATACTTGCTACAACAGATTTCAAACCAGCATGGTCTGACTTAATAACATCCATAAAGCCTTCAAGTAATATAATTTCATCATTTTTTCTTATATTTTTTCTAGCTTTATCGAGATTATATAATAACTTTCTTTTCTGGAAAATAGGTGTTTCTGGACTGTTTAAATATTTAGGCTCTTGATTAGTATAGGTTCTTGCTGAATATCCAACAATTCTTCCTTGAGCATTTTTAAGAGGAAACATAATTCTATCTCTAAATCGATCATAATAGCTAAAGTTTTCCTCATTTCGAGATAAAAGTCCCGCTTCATACGCTAATTCGATATCATAACCTTTTTTCTCTAAAAAATCATGACAAAAATGAGACGAATTAGGCGCATAACCAATTCCTCTTTCTTTAATTAATTGTTCTGGAAAATCACGTTCTTTCAAATAATTAAGCGCTTGTTCACCTTCAACAGTTTTCATAAGTGCATAATGGTAATATTCTTGCATGAGTTCATGCATTTCTATCATTTGTAAATCATCAGTTGCGATTTGTGTGTTTGTATTTTGATATTGGTTATTACCCACATCAACTGATATATTGACACGTTCGCCTAACTCTTTTACAGCTTCTGTAAAGGAAATATCTTTTATTTCTTGTGTGAATTGAAAAACATTGCCACCCTTTTTACAACCGAAACAATGACAGATTTGTTTATCTTCTGACACAGTAAAAGAAGGGGTCTTTTCATCATGAAAAGGACACAAACCGATATAATTGCGTCCTCTTTTTTCAAGTTTTACATATTCACTTACTAAATCAAGTATATCTGTCTTATCTTTGATTTCATTAATGACCGATTGTTCTATACGCAAAATAAATCACCTATTAAATATTAGTCTTAATATTATACCTTTTTTATGCATTAAATGAAATTATTTTGTTTTATTATTTTCAATATAATAGATGATGTCATTAGCTGTCTCTTCAATTGCTTTATCTGTTACATCTATAACTGGACAACCAACTTTCTCCACTAGTTCTTCAAAATAATTTAATTCTTCTTTTATTCGTGCTTCAGTAGCATATCTTGCTGTGTCACCAAGACCAAGTTGTTTTAATCTTTCTTTTCGTATTCTATTTAATTTTTCTTCACTAATTTTTAAAGCAATACATTTTGATGAATCAATATTAAATAGTGCATCAGGAGGTGTAACTTCTGGCACAATTGGTATGTTCATGACTTTATAACTTTTATGAGCTAAATATTGTGATAGTGGTGTCTTTGATGTTCGAGAGATACCTAAAAGGACGATATCTGCTTTTGGTAAACCTTTAGGATCTTTCCCGTCATCATATTTAACAGCAAACTCAATTGCATCAATCTTTTTAAAATAGGCATCGTCTAATCTATGGACAATACCTGGTTCATAGTAAGGTGTTTCTTCAATTGAACCAGATAATAAATCCATTAAAGGTCCCATAATATCAACTGATTTTAAATTATGTTCTTTTACTTTAGCTACCATATATTTTTTGATTTCTGGTTTAACCAAAGTATATACGATGATAGCATCTGTATCTTCGGCTACTTGAACCACTTCATCTACGTTTTCAAATGATTCTATGTATGGGTAACGTAAAAATTCATGTTTACATTGCTTAGGATTAAATTGTGAAACACCTGCACGAGCAACTAACTCTGCAGTTTCTCCAATTGAATCTGAAGCAACAATTATGTTTATATTATCCATCTATTAACCACCTATTCTTTAAATAATGATACAAATAATTTTGTAATTGTCGTTTTAGATACTCTTCCAACGACTTCATATTTTTGATTATCTTTTAATCTTACAATGGGAATAGCATCTATTTCTTTATCTATCATTTGATTAGCAGCATAGATAATTAGTTCACTTTCTTCTAAATAAGTAAGATTAGGCATACGAGTCATATTAACGCTAATCGGCATTGTATGAATATCATTTCCAATCATTGAAGCTCTCAATAAATCTTTTCGTGAACAAACTCCAATAAAATCATTATCCTTATTTGTGATAAACAAAGTACCAGCATCTTCTAAAAATATAGTACAAATGGCATCGTAAACCGACATATCTTCTTTTACCACTACCGGTTGTGACATATAATCCTTTACAACATACTGGCGTAGTTGTTCATGGATGATTTTATTTTTAGATTTGCCTGAATAATAATAACCTACTCTAGGTCTTGCTTCTAAAAATCCTGACATCGTAAGAATAGCTAAATCTGGTCTTAATGTTGCGCGTGTTAAATTTAATTGATCGGCGATATGCTCACCTGTTATTGGTCCATGTTGCTTGACGATTTCAACTATTTGTTCTTGTCTTTGATTCAGTTCTATAGGTCTTCACCCCTCTTATATACATTATATATTATAACTGTTATTTTTATTTGCCACAAACACATATAAACGCTTGCTATTAAATATTTAATCAATTAGAATAATTATAAAGCGAGCTAAGGATGGTGTAAGCTTAGCATATAAATATTGGCATAAAATTAAATTTATTTTAAAGCGAGTGGCTACACTAATTTGGGTGGAACCGCGGGTTAAATGATATTTTAATGTATATGAATTATACTAAATAAAAATTAACTCGTCCCAAGATGATTAAGCATATTTAATTGTGTTTTATTGTCTTGGGGCGTTTTTATGTGTAAGGAGAGAATTATTAATGGCAAATGATATGGAACAAATCGTACAACTTGCAAAGCACAGAGGATTCGTATTCCCTGGTAGTGACATCTATGGTGGCTTATCTAATACTTGGGATTACGGTCCACTAGGTGTTGAATTAAAAAATAATGTTAAAAAAGCATGGTGGCAAAAATTCATTACACAATCACCATATAATGTTGGTTTAGATGCAGCTATTTTAATGAACCCTAAAACATGGGAAGCATCAGGACATTTAGGTAACTTTAATGACCCTATGATTGATAACAAAGATAGTAAAATTCGTTATCGTGCAGACAAACTAATTGAAGATTACATGCAACAAGAAAAAGGCGATGAAAACTTTATTGCTGATGGCTTAAGCTTTGATGAAATGAAAAAAATCATTGATGATGAAGGTATTGTGTGTCCAGTAAGTGGTACTGCTAATTGGACTGATATCCGTCAATTCAATTTAATGTTTAAAACATTCCAAGGTGTAACTGAAGATTCAACTAACGAATTATTCTTACGCCCAGAAACAGCACAAGGTATTTTCGTAAATTATAAAAACGTTCAACGTTCTATGCGTAAAAAATTACCATTTGGTATTGGACAAATTGGTAAATCTTTCCGTAATGAAATTACTCCAGGTAACTTCATTTTCAGAACACGTGAATTTGAACAAATGGAACTTGAATTCTTCTGTAAACCTGGTGAAGAAATTGAATGGCAAAATTATTGGAAAACATTTGCTAGTCAATGGTTAAAAGATCTAAATATTAATGAAGACAATATAAAATTACGTGATCATGATGCTGATGAATTATCTCACTATTCAAATGCTACAACTGATATCGAATACAAATTCCCATTTGGTTGGGGAGAACTATGGGGTATCGCAAGTCGTACTGACTTTGACTTGAAAAAGCATAGTGAACATTCAGGTGAAGATTTCAAATATCATGATCCAGAAACAAATGAAAAATATATCCCATATTGTATTGAACCTTCTTTAGGTGCTGATCGTGTAACATTAGCATTCTTATGTGATGCTTACGCTCAAGAAGGAGTAGAAGGAAGTAAAGATGAACGTACAGTCTTAAAATTCCACCCTGCTTTAGCACCTTATAAAGCTGCAATCTTACCATTGAGTAAAAAATTATCAAGTGAAGCAATTAAAATCTTTGAACAATTAAGTCAAACATTCTCAATAGATTTTGATGAATCACAATCTATTGGTAAACGTTACCGTCGTCAAGATGAGATTGGTACACCATATTGTATTACATTTGACTTTGATTCATTAGAAGATAATCAAGTTACAGTACGTGACAGAGATTCTATGGAACAAGTTCGTATGCCTATTTCAGAACTAGAGACATTCTTAGCAGAAAAAATTAAATTTTAATTATGTTGAGATAATTTCTCATTGATTAATACTAAAGACCGCAATCACAAGAGCTTTGTGATTGCGGTCTTTTATCTAGATTTTAAACTAATTATTTATCTAAATCATTTAATTCTAATCTTTTCAATTGATTGATTAACTTTTGACTTTTAAAAAACATGCCTGCATATTCTCTATAAAGCATTATCATTAATTCTGACATTTCATCTAAAATGTCTTGATGTATTTTTAGTTCATTCATCTTATCAATTGGTAATTTTAATAATATATCTAATAGATACAATGTTCTATTTGATAATTGTAATGCATGAGGGTCTTGATATGCTTCACTTTTTGAAATGGCACCATCAAATTTAAAACTATACCCTATTAATTGAGATTGGTCTGTATTGCCGCTAACAGCACATATATTAAACGAGGCAGAAAAACCATATTTATTCATACATTTGAGTAAGACTATGATAGACATTAATTGTGCAGATTGTCCTGAAGAAATTTTATTTAAAACAAACTGTAATAAGTCAAAATTAAATTTTGATATTTCTTCTTCTTCCATTGAACGGTCAATTGTTTCAGCACACAATGTCGCAAAGCTACTTTCATACAAATCAAGTTGTAATTCATAATGTTGATCAATGACATCTACAGAATTAAGTGTCCCCATACCTCGCCACTTATTATAAATAAATAAGCCATACACAAACATTTGTGTATGTGCTTGTAAACCTGTTTTAACTTTTTTAGCTCTTCTAGCCATCAGCGGTACTTTAGCGCCATGTTCGTTTAAAATCGTAATGATTTTATCTGATTCGCCGTATTCTACAGATTTTAAAATAATCCCTTTTTGTTTCATTAACATACTAACTCACCATCTTTTGAGTTAATCTTGATCTTCTATATATCCAATTTGGCGAATAAAATTAACTTTATTTCTCCAATCTTTCTGAACCTTAACCCATAATTCTAAATAAACTTTAGAACCTAAAAGCATTTCTATATCGTGTCTTGCACGTTTACCTACTTCTTTAAGTTTTTTGCCACCTTTACCGATAACAATACCTTTTTGAGAATCACGTTCTACATAGATTGTAGCTTCAATACGTACGCGATCTTCATCTTCTTTAATCATACGGTCAACATTTACACCAATAGCATGAGGAATTTCTTCGCTAGTTAAATGTAAAATTTTCTCACGAATGATTTCACCTACTACAAATTGTTCTGGGTGATCGGAAATTTGATCATCAGGATAATATTTTGGTCCCTCTGGTAAATAAGATTTTAAAACATCAATAAAATGATCAACATTTAAACCTTCTAACGCAGAAATTGGAATAATTTCAGTAAAGTCCATATATTTTTGATACTTTTCAATTTGTGGCATTAGCTCATCTGGATGAACTAAATCAATTTTGTTTAATACTAAAAATACAGGTGTCTTTAAATCTTTTAGCATATTCATGATATATTCATCGCCACGACCGATATCTTCATTAACGTTGACCATAAACATAATTGCGTCTATTTCAGAAAGCGTATTTGTTGCCACTTTCATCATATAATCGCCTAATTTATGTTTAGGTTTATGAATCCCAGGTGTATCAATAAAAATAATTTGAGCATCATCTCTAGTCATTACACCCTGAATTTTATTACGTGTAGTTTGAGCTTTGTCAGACATAATTGCAATTTTATGACCAATAACTCTATTTACAAATGTAGATTTACCTACATTAGGTCTTCCTATAATTGAAACAAATCCTGATTTATGTTCTGTCATTTATTTAAATCCTTTCCAGAAAATCCGTATGGTAATAATTCTTTAACTGATGATTCAATCATATCACCTTTGTGATTAGTCATATATACTGGCATATCATCGTCGCATAATTCTTTCAATACTTGACGACATTCCCCACAAGGTGAAGATGGTTGATCAGCGTCTACAGTGACAGTAATTGATTCAAAATCACCGGGCTGATAACCAGCAGATATCGCAGAAACTAAACTAGCTCTTTCAGCACAAATTGACATTGAATATGCTGCATTTTCAACATTCGTTCCGTAAAATGTACGTCCATCCTTAGCTTTTAAATAGGCGCCTACTTTAAAATGACTATATGGTGAATAAGATCTTTGTTGTGCTTCTCTGACTTCTTTAAAATAATGAGATTGATAGCTCATGTTGCCCTCCTATAATAAGTTAATAAAATATGGAATAAAAACAATTAAACCAATTAATAAAGCTAAAATTGACACAATCATTACACTAAATGCGGCAATGTCTTTTGCATATTTGGCATAATCATGATATTCAGATGTAACAAGGTCTACGACGTATTCTACTGCAGTATTAATCGCTTCAAAAGCTAGGACTAAACTTATTGCTAATAGAATAAATAACCACTCTAAGCGATTGATATGAAAAATGAAGCCAAAAACAATTGCAATAATACTAGCATAAATGTGAAGAGAAAACTTTTGGTCTTTAATTAATAGTGTTTTCAAGCCATTGAGTGCATAGCTAAATCTTTTCACGATTAATCTCTCGTCAATCCATAAGCATTTAATATAGCATCTTGACGACCAAACATTTCTTTTTCATCTTCTTCATTCATATGATCATATCCTAATAAGTGAAGAAAACCATGTAACGCTAAAAACCCTAATTCACGTTCAAAAGAGTGACCATAAGACTCTGCTTGTTCTTGTGCAACATCCGTACATATTATAATGTCTCCCAATACTCTTGGAATATCAAATTCGCTTGTATCAATTTCTGGCTCATCTTCTTCTAAAGCAAATGATATTACATCTGTCACTTTATCTTTATCTCTGTACATTTTATTAATTTCTTGAATTTCAGTTTTATCAACGAAGGTTATGGATAATTCAGCGTTTTCATTAATTTGCTCTTCTTGTTTAGCGAAGTTCAATAAATTTTCTATTTGTTCATACCAATCATCATTTACTAATTCTGTGTGATCACTAAAATCTATTGTAAACATTTAGTCCTCTCCTTCGTATCTATCTATGATTTTACTTACAAGTGGATGTCTTACTACATCGTCTTGCTCTAGTTTCATGATACTAATTCCTTTAACGCCATGTAGTTTTTTTACTGCTTCTTTCAAACCACTATTAACACCTTTTGGTAAATCTATTTGTGTTTGGTCACCAGTTACTACCATTTTTGAACCAAAACCTAAGCGCGTTAAGAACATTTTCATTTGTGCATGTGTTGTATTCTGTGCTTCGTCTAATATTACGAATGCATCATCTAATGTTCGACCACGCATATATGCTAAAGGCGCGATTTCAATAATACCTCTTTCAATGAATCGAGCTGTTTGTTCTCTACCTAATACAGTATTCAATCCATCATAAAGTGGTCTTAAATATGGATCAACTTTTTCTTTTAAATCACCTGGTAAGAAACCTAGTGATTCACCTGCTTCAACAGCTGGACGTGTTAACACAATACGTTTAACATTCCCTTTACGCAATTGTTTAGCAGCATATACAACAGCTAAAAATGTTTTACCTGTACCAGCAGGTCCAATACCAAATACTAAGTCATTTCTATTCATAGCATTGACATACATACGTTGTCCCATTGTTTTAGCGCGGATAGTTTTGCCGAACGCATCTTTTGTTATTTCTTCTTCATATAAATCTAAAAGTTGTTGAATGGTTCCATTTTCTGCCATCTTAATAGCAGCTTCAACATCTTTAAGCGTAATATTATTTCCCAATTCAATCACTTTTAATAAATTGGTTAGAACTAATTCGGCTTTTTCTACATGCTCAATTTTTTCACCTTTAACAGCGATTTCTTGTCCACGAGCATGAATTACGACATCAAAACTATCTTCAATAGCTTTTAAATGTTCATCATTATTTCCAATTAAAGCTTGGGATTGATTAATGTCGTCGATTTGAATTATTCCAGGCATAAACGCGCTCCTTTTCAAATTACAGTTTTATAATTCAATACACCCATTTTAAGGGCTAACATACTTATATTATACCATTCTTGAACATATATTAATTAAGATTCGTTTCAATTTAAATAACAATTTACTATAAAACTAGCTTTTTCAATAACGAAGTGAGCTATCGTAGACTTAACCTTTTAAAACAAGAAGTGGTAATACAACTAAATTTTACTAAATTCTAAATATCTACTCAAATTTTATTAATATAAGTAATAAAAAAGATACTTCTAAAAACAATATTTAAAAGTAGTATTTAATGTTGAAAAAAGCTCGAGACATTTCTGCCCCGAGCTATTACAAATTAAAGTTGTTTAGGTTTATTTAAAATTTCATTCCAAATAATACCATTCACTATTTCATCATTATCAAATTGAAAAGCTGACTTACTCATATTACGTTCTACATTTTGTGAATTGAGTAATTGTTTTAATCTGACTCTTTTCGTACGTTCTGAAAGATATTTATCATTAATAATATCTTGCGCCTTTTTCTCAATTAAAGCGAGCTGTTTTTCTTTTTCCCTATCTATCTCACTTCTTACATTCTTTAAATCTTGATGTAAATTTGATTCAAGTTCTTTACGTAAATTTTCAGCGCTTTCATCTCTAGATGTTGATTGTTTTACAGGTTCACGTACTTCTTTTTCATTATGATAAGGTGTTGGATCTGGTTTAGGAATGGAATCATCATAGTCAGTAGGTCTACGATGTAATTCTTCAGATGTAGGTTTACTGTTCTCTATTTCTTGATTCAATGGAGGGAGATTATCATCAAATGTTCTTTTTTTATCACTTGATGTTTCTCCATTAATTTCATCACTAAGTTCTTTAAATGTCTTTTCAAATTCTTCGAAAAAACCACCTTTTTTTGGTTGTTGGTTTTCTTTAGGTGTGGACGGTGGTTTTTGATTTTGTCTTTCCTCATGACTCTTATCACGTAGGGTACTAATTATTGTTGCTATGATCGATATGACAAAAATAATTATCCCAATATTCATTTAATCACCCCACAATTATTGTTCTGGTGATTCGTCATCATTTTGATCAGTACGTTTATTAATGGCATTTCTCATGCCTGTGTCAGCTTCAATATTTTTTAGATTATAATAATCTTTTACACCAATGTTTCCAGAACGTAAAGCCTCAGCCATTGCTAATGGAACTTCTGATTCTGCTTCTACAACTTTAGCACGCATTTCTTGAACTCTTGCTTTCATTTCTTGTTCTGATGCTACTGCCATTGCACGACGTTCTTCAGCTTTCGCTTGTGCAATATTTTTATCTGCAAGTGCTTGCTCAGTTTGTAGATCGGCACCAATGTTTTTACTAATATCTACATCGGCAATATCAATTGATAAAATTTCAAATGCAGTTCCTGAATCTAAACCTTTACTTAGCACTGTTTTTGAAATATTATCCGGATTTTCAAGAACCTCAGTGTGGTGTTGACTTGAACCAATAGTAGAAACAATACCTTCACCTACACGTGCTATAATTGTTTCTTCACCAGCACCACCGACTAAACGGGCAATATTCGCGCGTACAGTGATACGTGCTTTAGCTTTAACTTCAATACCATTCATAGCTACACCAGCGATAAAAGGTGTTTCAATTACTTTAGGATTTACAGACATTTGAACTGCTTCTAAAACATCTCTACCTGCTAAGTCAATCGCTGCACCACGTTCAAATGGTAAATCTATGTCTGCACGTTGAGCAGCAATGTTTGCATCAACGACTCTATCTACATTACCGCCTGCTAAATAATGAGATTCAAGTTGATTTGTTTTTAAATTTAAACCAGCTTTATGTGCTTTAATTAAAGGACCAATTACTTTTCTTGGTGATACTCTTCTTAAACGCATACCTACTAAAGTACCGATACCAACATGAACACCAGCTGCTAAAGCTGAAATCCATAGGCCTACAGGTACAAATGAAAATAGTATTAATAAAGCTACAACAATAATGACTGCAATTATTATAAATCCAATACTAATCATTTTAACTCTCCTTTATAACTATTCTATTTCTCTTACTACGACACGTGTGCCTTCAACTTCAAGTATCTTTACTTGTCTGTTTCTTAATATGAATGTGCCATCAGAAACTGCATCAATACGTTCATCATCTAACTTAATGATACCAGCAGGTCTAAGGTCCGTGACGGTTTGAGCCGTTTTACCGACTAAATGAGAGCGATCATCGTGAGAAGTGAACCCTGATTCAGCATTAGTTGAATCTTTCAAAATAACTTTATCTAAAAATGGAATATTTTTCTTAAATATTTTCACTAATACCACCCATTCAATTATTGATAATATTAGAGCTACAATCACATTACCTAACATAAGTAGCAGGTTATTGCCTAACATCACAATACTAATTGATATGAGTATTATGCCAATAATACCTATGACTGCACCAACAATAAATAATTCGATAATAACGAATAAAACGCCAATAGCAAAAAGTATTACAGATAATATGTTGACATCACCTTTAATAAGAAAACCTAGAAACAAAATTAATAACGATAATGATGCTAAGATACCAATCATATTTATTTTTTTAGAATATAATTGATATAAAAACCCTAGAAAAATAATACATGTTAGAAGAAGTGATACCAACGGATGGACAATTACGTTAGTTATATCTTTAACCCAACTATTTTCAGTTGAAAATTGAGTTAACAGTAAAGTATGTATTACATTTGAATATGTCACTATTTCACCTCACTCTCACCATAATTATACATGAAAACGCAGACATATTATAGTGATTTAGTAATATATAAAAATATTTATTAAATTAAATTTAAACTCAATTTATAAAAGTTAGTTTTCTATAGATAACAAAAAACACCTCAGTTATTACAACTAAGGTGTTTCATATTTATAATTAACATTCTTGTTGAGGGAGTCAACAGTGTTATTAATTATTTGAATTTACGTTTACGTGCAGCTTCTGATTTCTTTTTACGTTTAACACTAGGTTTTTCGTAAAATTCACGTTTACGTACTTCTTGGATAGTACCACTTTTTGAAACTGAACGCTTAAATCGACGTAAAGCATCTTCAAGTGATTCATTTTTACGTACTACTGTTTTAGACATCTGTATTTCCCTCCCTCCAAATATCAACGGAACTTTATATTCAATCGCATAGTAAAACTATGCTTTTATTAGTATAATATATCTGTAATATCCGGTCAATTACTAATATTTATATTTTTAAAATAATTAAACAAGTACTTCTTGTTCAGATTTATTTGTAGCATGATCAACAATACGAATAGCTTTACCTTTATTTATAGGATAATTGGCTTTTTGAATTTTAACTTTCACAATTTGACCTATTAAATCTTCATTGCCTTCAAATTCAACTTTCATGTAATTATCAGCATATCCAACTAAAGTGTTTGGTGTTTCTCCACTTTCCTCAGGAATGACTTCAAGTACTTCATCTTCAAATTTAGATGCATATTCTTTAGCTAATTGATTACTTAATTCAATTAATTTATGCACACGTTCATTTTTGATTTCTTCATCGATTTGGTCGTCCATTCTTGCAGCTGGAGTACCAATACGAGATGAATATGGGAAAACATGTAATTCTGAGAATTTATGCTTCACAATAAAGTCGTATGTTTCTTGGAATTCTTCTTCTGTTTCGCCAGGGAAACCAACGATAACGTCACTAGTAATAGCTACATCTGGTAAAACTTGATGTAATTTAGTAATTCTTTCTGAGAAGTGTTCCATTGTATATTTACGTCTCATACGTTTTAACACTGTATCTGATCCAGATTGTAAAGGTACATGTAAATGTCTTACAATCTTATTTGAGCTTTCAAGAACACTGATTACTTCATCAGTTAATTGACTTGCTTCAATTGATGAAATACGAATACGCTCTAAACCATCAACTTGATCTAAATCTCTTAATAATTGAGCTAAATTATAATTTTTTAAATCTTGTCCATATCCGCCTGTGTGAATACCAGTTAATACGATTTCTTTATAACCAGAGTTAACTAAAGTAGTCGCTTGTTCCACTACTTTTTCAGGATCTCTAGATCTCATTAATCCACGAGCCCATGGAATAATACAGAATGTACAGAAATTATTACATCCCTCTTGAATTTTTAATGATGCTCTTGTTCTATCTGTAAAGTATGGCACATCTAACTCTTCATATTTACGATTTTTCATAATATTACCAACACCATTAATTGGTTGACGTTCTTTTTGGAATTCATCAATGTAATCAAGTAATTTATGACGGTCTTGTGTACCTACGACTACATCTACACCTGAAATTTCCATAATTTCAGCAGAAGATGTTTGTGCATAACAACCAGTTACACATACTACAGCATCAGGATTTTTTCTGATTGCTCTTCTTATAATTTGTCTACTTTTTTTATCTCCGGTATTCGTTACAGTACAAGTATTAATAACAAATACATCTGCATTTGTTTCAAAATCTACTCTTTCGTAATCTGCTTCTTTAAATAATTGCCAAATTGCTTCAGTTTCATAGTGGTTAACTTTACAACCTAAAGTGTGAAACGCAACTGTTGACATATTGTTCACCCCATTAATTCTTTTTCATAACTTAACGCGCTCAATGCATATAGTGGCGCTGTTTCTGCCCGTAAAATTCTTGGTCCTAAACCAACTAACTGTGAATTTGATTTTAACATTGACACTTCTTCATCAGAAAGTCCGCCTTCTGGACCAAATATAAGTAATACACGATCTTGTGGCTTAAATTGTTTTAACATATGTTTGAAATGACTATTTTCGTTATGTTTGGCTTGTTCTTCATAAGCAACAAGAACATAATCATACTGAATTATGATATCACAAATTGCCTTTGAATTCGATAGATAATTAATTTGAGGAATTGTTAATCTATAGCTTTGTTCTGCAGCTTCCTTGATTATTTTTTGCCATCGTTCTAGTTTTTTAGAGATTTTTGCATTGTTTAATTTAACAATAGATCGGTCCATTTCTACTGCCAAAAATTCACTGGCACCTAGTTCAGTTGCTTTTTGAATCATCCATTCATATTTATCAGCCTTAATCAAACCACTGCAAATAGTAATATGTTGCGGTAACTCAGTATTAATTTCTTGCTTTTCGATTAATTCTAACTCTATATTTTGATCAGATATATTAGTTATTTTACACGTATAAACATTTTTATCATTAAATGTGATTACTATTTTATGTCCTTCAGAATGGCGCATTACATTTTTAATATGATGCATATCTTCTTTATCTGTAATAAAAAAACGCTGACTTTCATCAGCGTTTTGATTAATAAAATATCTTTGCAAATTAGTCACTCACTTTCTGACCAACGATACATACCCAACCGTTGTCATGTTGAACTGAAATAATTTTAAAACCTACACGCTTCATATGTTCTTCAATTTCTTCATATTTTTCTTCAATTATACCTGAAGTTATAAAGTAACCTTCTTCATTGACTGTATTATAAGCGTCTTCAATCATTTCATCAATAATATGAGCTAAAATATTTGCAATGACAATATCAAATTTTTCATTTTCATCTTTTAATAAATTACCAGGAACAGCTTCAATCTCATTTAGACAATGGTTTTTTTCAAAGTTTTCTTTGGCTACATTAACAGCCATTTGATCAATATCTAATGCCTTTATCCTTTTAACACCTATCAAATGACTAGCTATACTTAATATTCCAGAACCTGTACCAACATCGATGACACTGTGTTGTGGAGTCACATATGTTTCAATAGCTTTTAAACACATACTCGTCGTTGGATGGTCTCCCGTTCCGAAAGCCATACCTGGATCTAATTCTATAAGTAACTCTTCATCTGATTCTTTATTGTAAGTTTCCCAACTAGGAACGATAGTAAATTTATTAGATGCTCGGAAAGGATGAAAATAATTTTTCCATTCATTTTCCCAATCTTCTTCTGCAATTGTAGTTTCACTTATATTAAAAATAGATTTATCTATATCTTTTAATGCTAGAATTTCTTCTTCAATACTAGTACGTAAATTCTCATTAAAATTCACTTCATTGAAATAAGCTTTTAAACGTACTCCTTTTTCTGGATAGTCCTCAGGTTTAAGTTCATAAATTTCACCGAACTTATCTTCTGGGGGATTGATTAAATCATTTGAGTCTTCTACTACTACTCCGTTAGACCCGTAGTTCTCAAGTATATCAGTAACCAAGAATTCAACCTCATGATTAACTACGATCGAAAGTTCCGTCCAATTCATTTTTGTTATTCTCCTTTGAAGAATCTTCTAGCTTTATCTTTAAAATTTGAAGGCTGTTCATTTAGTTCTTCACCATTAATATCAGCAAATTCTTTCATAATTTCTTTTTGTCGTTCAGTCATTTTAGTTGGTGTAAGCACTTTAATGTTTACAAATAAATCACCGTGTCCATAACCATGAACATTTTTAATACCTTTATCTTTAAGGCGGAATTGTTTACCTGTTTGAGTTCCAGAAGGAATAGTTAATACAACGTTACTATTTAAAGTTGGTATTTTCACTTCGTCACCTAGTGCTGCTTGAGGGAAACTAATATTTAAATCATAGTAAATGTCGTCTCCATCACGTTTAAACACTTCAGAAGGTTTAACTCTGAATACAACATATAAGTCTCCACTTGGTCCTCCGTTTACACCTGGTGAACCTTCGCCAGCTAAACGAATTTGTTGTTCATTATCGACACCTTCTGGAATAGTAACTTCTAATTTAACTGTTTTATTTTCAGTACCTTTACCGTGACAAGTTGGACATGGCTCTTCAAATTCTTGTCCACTACCTTCACATTTAGGGCAAACTTGTTCAGTTCTAACTCTTCCTAAGATCGTATTTTGTTCAACTGAAACAGAACCTGCTCCGTTACAATAGCTACATGTTTTTTTCTTAGTACCAGGTTTAGCACCCTCACCATCACATGTATGACAAGTTACATCTTTACGAATTGAAATCTCTTTCTTACCACCGAAAACTGCTTCATCAAATGTGATCGTCATAGTATATTGCAAGTCGTCACCTTTGCGTGGTGCATTTGGATCTCTTTGTCTAGAGGCACCTCCGAAGAATGAACTAAATATATCTTCGAAACCGCCGCCACTGAATCCACCAAAGTCACCGCCGCCAAATCCTTGGCTGCCGAAACCACCTTGTGGACCATCATGTCCAAATTGATCGTAATTTGCTCGTTTGTTATCATCACTTAAAACTTCGTAGGCTTCAGATATTTCTTTGAATTTTTCATCTGCGCCTTCTTCTTTATTTATATCAGGGTGATATTTTTTTGATAATTTTCTGTAAGCTTTTTTAATTTCGTCTTTAGAAGCACTTTTACTTACCCCTAAGACTTCATAATAATCTCTTTTGGCCACAGTAACCTCTCCTTTTTTACTAACAAGATAAGTTTAACTAATTCATAACAACTATCCAAATAAAAAGCCAAAGCCAATGTACAATTGACTTTGACTTTTTTAAAATAGCTTTAATTGAAGTTGATTAGTTCGACTTAAATATTATTTTTTATCTTCGTCGTCTTTAACTTCTTTAAATTCAGCATCTTCTACAGTGCTATCTTGATTTTGTTCACCAGATTCA
The DNA here is from genome assembly GCF_001808005.1 of Staphylococcus sp. HMSC13A10. Lineage (NCBI taxonomy): Bacteria > Bacillati > Bacillota > Bacilli > Caryophanales > Staphylococcaceae > Staphylococcus > Staphylococcus sp. HMSC13A10. The sequence goes on from NZ_KV791884.1 coordinate 164,807, forward strand.
CCTTGAGCTTGTTGGTAAACTTTTGCTGATAAGTCTTGAACAACTTTTTCAAGTTCTTCTTTTTTAGCTTTAATGTCTTCAACATCTTCGCCTTCAAGAGCAGATTTTAATGCTTCTTTTTTGTCTTCAGCATTTTTCTTATCTTCTTCACCGATATTTTCACCTAAGTCGTTAATAGTTTTTTCAACTTGGAATACTAGGCTATCTGCTTCGTTTCTTAAGTCTACTTCTTCACGACGTTTTTTATCAGCTTCAGCATTTTCTTCAGCGTCTTTTACCATACGATCGATTTCATCGTCTGATAATGAAGAGCTTGATTGGATAGTAATATTTTGTTCTTTATTAGTACCAAGGTCTTTTGCAGTAACATTTACAATACCATTTTTATCAATATCGAATGTTACTTCAATTTGAGGTACACCACGTGGAGCTGGTGGAATGTCTGTTAATTGGAAACGACCTAATGTTTTGTTATCTGAAGCCATAGGACGTTCACCTTGTAATACATGAATATCTACTGCTGGTTGATTATCAGCTGCTGTTGAGTATACTTGTGATTTTGAAGTTGGGATAGTAGTATTACGTTCAATTAACGTATTCATACGTCCACCCATGATTTCAATACCTAATGATAATGGTGTTACGTCTAATAGTACAACGTCTTTAACATCACCAGTGATTACGCCACCTTGAATTGCTGCACCCATTGCTACTACTTCGTCTGGGTTTACACCTTTATGTGGATCTTTACCGATTTCTTTTTTAACAGCATCTTGAACTGCTGGAATACGTGTTGAACCACCAACTAAGATGACTTCATCAATATCTGTGTTTGATAATCCAGCATCTTTCATTGCTTGACGAGTTGGTTCCATTGTACGTTTGATTAATGAATCTGCTAACTCTTCAAATTTAGAACGAGTTAAGTTGATTTCTAAGTGTAATGGACCACTTTCACCAGCAGAGATGAATGGTAATGAGATTTGAGTTTGAGATACACCAGATAAGTCTTTTTTAGCTTTTTCAGCAGCGTCTTTAAGACGTTGTAAAGCCATTTTGTCTTGTGATAAATCTACACCGTTTTCTTTTTTGAATTCTGATACTAAGTGGTCAATGATTACTTGGTCAAAGTCATCCCCACCTAATTTGTTGTCACCTGCAGTTGAAAGTACTTCAAATACGCCGTCACCTAATTCTAAGATTGAAACGTCGAAAGTACCGCCACCTAAGTCGAATACTAATACTTTTTGATCTTGTTCAGTTTTATCTAAACCATAAGCTAATGCAGCAGCTGTTGGTTCATTGATAATACGTTCTACTTCTAAACCAGCAATTTTACCAGCATCTTTAGTTGCTTGACGTTCAGCGTCATTGAAGTATGCAGGTACTGTGATAACAGCTTTATCTACTTTATCACCTAAATAGCTTTCAGCAGTGTTTTTTAAGTTTTGTAATACCATTGCTGAAATTTCTTGTGGTGTGTATGATTTACCTTCTATATCTACTTTGTAATCTGTACCCATATGACGTTTGATAGATTGTACAGTATTTGGATTAGTAATAGCTTGTCGTTTAGCTACTTCGCCGACTTGTGTTTCACCATTTTTAAAAGCCACAACAGATGGTGTTGTACGAGCACCTTCAGGGTTTTGAATAACTTTTGGTTCGTCACCTTCTAATACTGCTACACAAGAGTTTGTTGTTCCTAAGTCAATACCGATTACTTTACTCATAATAAAATTCCTCCAATTGTTATATTTATGTTTTCAATGTTTTTTCGCCAATATTATTGGTTTACTTTAACCATTGATGGTCTTAATACTCTATCTTTTAATTTGTACCCTTTTTGTAGTTCTTGAGTGATAATACCTGAACCATATTCAGGATTGTCATCTTGAACTACTGCCTGGTGTACATTAGGGTCAAATTCTTGTCCTTCAGATTCAATTTCTTCAAGACCATTGTCTTTTAAGGCTCTTAACAGACTTTCATGAACCATTTGAACGCCTTTTTGAAGTGATTTAAATGATTCATCTTCACCTTCAATTTGTAGTGCACGTTCAATATTGTCGATAGTTGGTAAAATATCTGTTAGTACACCTTGAGATTGATACATTTTATTGATTTTATTTTCGTTCTGAATTCTACGTTTATAGTTTTCAAATTCAGCATATAATCTTAAATATTTCTCTTCGTTGTCATTTGCTAACTTTTGTAAGTCATTAATTTCTTGATCTTTTGGATCAATGCTTTCATTATCAGTTTCTTCAGAAGAAACTGTTTCATTGTTTGATTCTTCTTGCGTTTCTACATCTTGCGTATTATTAGATTCAGTGTTATCAACTGAAGTCGCTGTTTCTTCAGATTGTGTATCTGTTGTTTGGTTGTCTGTTTCTGTTTCAGTATTTTGTTTCACTGATTCATCTTTTTCTGTCATTTTGTGCCCTCCAATACAATTCTAATTACGTTACCAAATTCGGTTAAGTAATTGAATTACATTTTGATAATGCATCGCAGTTGGTCCAATAACCGCAATTTGACCTTTGAGTTTCTCATCAAAGTGATACTGTGTTGATACTATTGATATATCACTTAAATTTTCATCTATTTCTTTACCAATTTTTACATTGATTTGAGAATTGGATATATCATCTAAAAATTCAATAATTCTATTTGATTCGATATACTGCAAAATTGGTTGAATAGAAGATACATTAGATTCATTCAATGCATCAATCAGTTTAACCTTTCCACCCATGTAAATGCTATTACTTTGATTGGAAATGTGTAAATTCATCATTTTAACTAATTCTTTAATGAATTGTGCTTCATTTTGAGTTTGTGCGAATCTTTCTATTTCATCAATTTGACCTTTAATTAACTTATTATATTGATTTGATAGGAAATTGGATATCTTATTCAATTCATCATTAGTTAAAGGTAATTCAGATGTAAGATGCACATTTTCAACATAGCCTGATGAAAATACTAAAATCATTATTATTAAATGATTATTTGCTCGAATCAAATGAATATTATTAATAATGTCTTGATTATGGTTGGGACGAACAACCAACGTTGCATATTGAGACATCATAGATAGTTCATTTGCAAAATACGTTAATGCAGAAGAAGTATCATAATGATTCTCAATCATTAACTGATTTAAACGTTGAATTTTGTTTGAGTTTTGATGAGATGTTTGTTCTAATAATTGATTTACATAGTATCTAAAACCTAATTCGGATGGTGACCTTCCTGAAGATGTATGAACCTTTTCAATGAAATCCATATCTTCCAGTTGTTTCATTTCATTCCGAATTGTCGCTGGACTTACATTTAAGTCGTGACGATCAATTAAAGTTTTAGAACCAATGGGTTGTCCATAATCAACATAATCTTCAACAATTGCATTAAGAATGCTTAATTGTCTATCTGTTATCATGTTTTCACCTCATTAGCACTCTTTTCTCTTAAGTGCTAATTATAATTTATCAAATTGGTCAAAGTAAGTCAACGTTAAAGCATTAGAAATTTAAATTTATTTTAGATATTTAATAAAAATGCTTCAAAAACCTCGTTACCAATGACTTTACCTCTCTCCGTAAGATAAATATAATCTGATTTTTCCTCAATCAACTTTCTATTTTTTAAATCATTAATAGTTTGACCAAATACATTTTCAATTGATGTATTAAACTTCTCATTGAATTTAGTCATACTAACGCCTTGATTTAATCTTAGTCCTAAAAACATCTCTTCTTCCATTTGCTCATTTATAGTTGGTTCAGTTTGAGTAAGAAGAGGTACTTCTTCATTTTTAATAGCTTTAATATAATGATTAACAGGGTTAACATTTGTATAACGTACTCCATTTGTATATCCACTTGCGCCCGCACCGAAACCATAATATTCCTCATTTAACCAATAAACTTTATTGTGTTCAGATTCGTGTCCTTCAATAGCAAAATTTGAAATCTCATATTGATGGAATCTTGAATTTTCAATTTTATGCATTAATAATTGATACATTTCTGCACCTAAATCTTCGTTAGGTAGTTTGAGATGACCTTTCCTATACATATTATAAAATTGGGTTTTGGGTTCTAGTATGAGTCCATAACTAGATATATGATCAATATCCATTTGCATTGCTAAATCTAAACTATTTTCAAAATCTTGAAGAGTTTGTTGTGGTAAATGATACATTAAATCTAAACTAATAGATTCTATACCAGCATCTCTAGCATTTTTAACTGCATTATAAATATCTTCGGTTTTATGTGTTCTTCCTAAAATATTTAGTAGTTCTGGTTTGAACGTTTGTACACCCATTGATATGCGATTTACACCATAAGATTTTAGTAATTTCACTTTCTCAAATGTAAGTTCATCTGGATTTGCCTCAAAGCTGTATTCGCCTTCAATATTAAATAGATTATTGATTCCTGATAATAATTTTGTAAGTTGATCTATATTCAATGCAGTTGGCGTACCTCCACCAACATACATCGTTTTTAAATTGGTATTTGAATGTTTAGTACGTCTTTCCATTTCTAATAGTAATGAATCCAAATAGTCATCAACTGGTTGCTTATCAATAAAATATTTATTGAAATCACAATAAGTACATATTCTGACACAAAACGGTATATGAATATAAGCACTTTGTATGGTCACTTTAATTCCTCCACAAGATATGACTTTATTTTTATTAAAAAATTAGAGGCGGGATAGAATTAAGTTAAAAATCAATTCTGGTCCCACCTCGTATCAAATGTTAATGTTTAAATCTTAATTAAAAAGTGTTTTTAAATACAAAGTCACACTTAATAACGTCATTATTATTCTTCATCCATTTTAAGTACTGCTAAGAATGCATCTTGAGGAATCTCTACATTACCAACAGCTTTCATTTTAGCTTTACCAGCTTTTTGTTTTTCTAAAAGTTTACGTTTACGACTAATGTCCCCACCATAACATTTAGATAATACGTTTTTACCCATAGATTTAATGTTTGTACGTGCTACTATTTTTTGACCAATTGCAGCTTGTACAGGTACTTCGAATTGTTGTCTAGGGATTAATGTTTTTAATTTTTCAACTAGTGATTTACCACGTTCATATGCAAATTCTTTGTGGACTATAAAGCTAAGCGCATCTACTTTTTCACCATTAAGTAGGATGTCCATTTTAACTAAATCACTTTCTTTATTTTCAATAAATTCGTAATCAAATGATGCATAACCTTTAGTATTAGATTTAAGTTGATCAAAGAAATCAAATACAACTTCTGATAAAGGAATTTCATAAACGATGTTAACTCGAATGTCATCTAAGTAATCCATATTAACAAATTGGCCACGCTTACGTTGACATAGTTCCATGACTGCACCCACATAATCATTAGGTACCATCATTGTTGCTCTAACATATGGTTCATAAATTTTTTCTATACGATCACGTTCAGGCATTTGTGCTGGGTTATCAACTGTGACTTCAGATCCATCTTTTAATATACATTGATAAATTACTGATGGAGCAGTTGCAATCAATTCAATTCCAAATTCACGTTCGATTCTTTCTTGAATGATTTCCATGTGTAACATACCTAAGAATCCAGTTCTATAACCAAAACCTAAGGCTTGTGATGATTCTGGTTCAAATTCTAATGAAGCATCGTTTAATTGTAGTTTTTCAAGCGCTTCACGTAAATCATTATAATTTTTATTATCAATTGGGAATAAACCACAATAAACCATTGGATTCATTTTTTTATAACCTTGTAATGGTTTCTCAGCAGGTCTATTCGCTAAAGTAATAGTATCACCGACACGTGAATCATCAACATTTTTAATACTTGCAATGATATAACCAACATCACCGACAGTTAATTCGTCCACAGGTAGTTGTTTTGGAGTATTAATACCTACTTCAGTCACTTCAAATTCTTTACCTGTTGCCATCATTTTAATCTTATCTCCAGCTTTTACTACGCCATCAATAATTCTAATTGATGAAATAACACCGCGGTACGGATCATATTCTGAATCAAAAATTAATGCTTTTAATGGAGCTTCTAGGTCTCCTTCAGGTGGTGGGACAACTTCTACAATTTTTTCAAGAATTTCTTCAATACCAATATTAGATTTTGCACTTGCAAGAACTACATCATCTTGGTCAAGACCAATAACATCTTCAAGTTCTTGCTTAACTCTTTCAGGTTCAGCTGCTGGAAGATCAATTTTATTAACTACTGGTAATAGTTCTAAGTTATTATCTAAAGCTAGGTATACATTAGCTAGTGTTTGTGCTTCTATACCTTGTGCAGCGTCGACTACTAAAATAGCACCTTCACATGCAGCCAATGATCTTGAAACTTCATATGTAAAATCGACATGTCCAGGTGTATCGATTAAATGGAATGTATATGTTTCTCCATCTTTAGCTTCGTATTTTAATCTAACAGCATTTAATTTAATTGTGATACCACGTTCTCTTTCTAAATCCATTGAATCTAACAATTGATCTTGCATATCTCTAGTTTCTACTGATTTCGTATTTTCAAGAATTCTATCAGCTAAGGTAGATTTACCGTGGTCTATATGAGCTATAATAGAGAAATTTCTAATCTTATCTCTTCTATTGTATCGTTCTTGCTTATCCATTATATCCTTCTCACTTTCATATTTATAACCCGTATTTGTACATCTTTGATATGATAACGTTTTTAAATTGTAAATGCAAACATCTAATTAATCGTTTAAATAAACCATTTACTTTGATAAACTAATACTTATATTGGTTTAAGTTTAATATTGCATACTTTATTATAAAGTGTAATGAACTTAATTCCAATACTATAATGTGATATTCATTTATTAGCGTAGCCATTAAATAAATGATTGCACAAAGATAGTACATTTGATAAAATATTTCTTGTTGTAATCAAATATAATTTAATTTGATAAGTTAGTTCACTTTTAGGAGGTGACAGTAATGCCAAACATTAAATCTGCAGTTAAACGTGTTAAAACAACTCAAACTGCTGAAGAACGTAATATTTCTAAGAAAAATACTATGCGTACAGCAGTTAAACGTGCGAAATCAGCTATTGAGACAAATGCCGATAACAAAAATGAATTAGTAAGCTTTGCTATTAAGCAATTAGATAAAGCTGCTCAAAGCAACTTAATCCACTCTAACAAAGCTGATCGCGTAAAATCACAATTGATGAGCGCTAACAAATAATTATAAATAAAAGCTAGTTCGCCTAATAGGTCGAACTAGCTTTTATTTTTTTATGTAATAACCAATCAATCTTATAATGATAAAATAAACAATTCTAAAATCAGTTGTTTATACATATATGAAGATTTCAATTTATAATCAGTTTCTGCACAAGAATTTATAATATTTAAAAGATCTTCTAACTGATAATGTCTTACCTGCCCCAATGCTAATTTCACTCTATATGGATGCACATTGACTGTTTTAGCTATTTGTTGCCCACTATATCCTTTTTGACTTAAAATCTTACATTGGTAATATAACCTATAATTACTAGTTATCAATGCTAATAATTTAATTGGTTCTTCCTTCATATTAATTAAATCTTTGACCAGTTGTATTGCTTTATTTTTTTGGCGTTTTTGAATATATTCTGTTAACAGAAATACATTTTGTTCTAAACTACGATTAATGATTTGATTCACATCGTCTTTATTTATAGTCGGTCTATCACCTAAAAATAGCATTAATTTATCTAATTCTTGTGAGATAATATTGAAATTAATACCGGTTAACTCAATCATATTATTTAGTGCGTCTTGTTTGATGTCCTTAAAATTATCATTTAATTTTGATTGAATCCATTTTTTTATTTCTTCTTCAGACATTTGTTCAACTTTTTTTAATTGTCCATTTTTCTTAAGTGTTTTGGTTAATTTTTTTCGTTCATCTAATTTATTTTGAAATACTTCAAAAACTATAAGGTTTTCACCATCATATTTTTCAATAAATTCAAGTAATTGGTCGGTATTTTGATTCAATTCTTTGGTAACCTTTTCACCCGTAAAGACATATGCATTCTGAACTAAAATTGCCTTTTTATCTGAAAAAAATGGCATTGTTAATGCTTCTTCAATGATTGGTGTAATTTCAGTTTCATATAAATTATATTTCACATAGTTGAAGTCATCTTTTTCTGATTGTAAATATTTATTTATCATTTCTGAACTCTTTTTCTCAACTAAGTCTGGTACCTCTCCATATACCATAATGATATTGTCAGACATGCATTACACCCTTTCCATATAGTTCACATTAAGAAATTATATCACGTAATAAACTCTAACCTCTACCAATTTATTTTTGTTGCTTAGTTGATATTGATAAATTTGAATCTAGTTTAACAGTTATCTCCCCGTTTATTTGGGTATCTAAAACTTTACTTCCAGATTGACGTAACCGTATAATTACTTCTTGATTTGGCAAATGATATTTATTACCTTTACCACTTGATATAAGACTGATTTTTGGAGTTATGTGTTGTATTAAATTTGCAGAATTACTTGTTTTACTGCCATGATGCGCAACTTTCAAAATATCTATTTTAGGTAATTGATATCGATTTAACAGTAGTTCCTCATTATTAATAGTCATATCACCAGTAAGTAAAATAGTTTTATTTTTATATTTTAATAATGTAACAATTGAGTGTTCATTTTTATCGTCGCTTTCTTGAATATAAGTGTCTAAAAATTCAAGTTTCCCATCTTTAATAGATAAAGAATTGAGTAAGTTAATATCCATGAAATTGATACCATTTAACTGACAAATACTTTTAATATTTGCTAGGACATCTTTAGGATAACTTGATGGCTCTATAATAATATTTTTGATGTTTATATGATTACTTAAATATGGTAATTCACCCATGTGGTCTAAATGAGGATGTGTAATAATTAAATAATCAATTGTAGATATCCCCTTAGCTTTTAAACTTGGTAAAATCTTATATTTAGTTATATTATTATTAGATTTAGTGTGACTGTCAGTTAGTTTTCCACCAGTGTCAATCATAATATTTAGATTGTACTCAGTATGAAATAAAATGCTGTCTCCCTGACCAACATCTAACATTGTTAACTCTGTTTCTGAAGGCCTCGATGTATATATAATTATTATAATGCTAAGAAAAATTATCGAAACAGACGTTAAAATATTTCTTTTAACGAATAAAAATAATGAAATGAACACAGAAATTATTAAAAACACTATTGCGAAAGTGTTTAACTCAGGAACAAAAATTCTAATGTACTTTAATGAAAGAAATAAAGAAAGAAATAGATCATGTATACGGTAACTATAATTTATTACTGTATTTAAAATTAATAAGTGGGTTGTGAAGTGGCTAAGAAAGAAAAATATAATCGCTAGCGGAAAGATAATAAGGCTATATAAAGGAACGAAAATTAAATTTGAAACTAATCCTATCCATTGAATTTGATTAAAATAGTAGACAGTAATTACTGACGCTCCTAATTGAGCTATAATTGTCACTGACATTAATAATTTTAGTCCAGTAAGTTCCTTTAATAATGGTGTAGAAATTATAAGGAAGAATGAAATAAAAAAGCTAAACTGAAAACCAATATCAAAAACTATCAGTGGATTGATAAAATACATTAATATAAAAATAAAAGAGAGTATATCTAACGGTTTACTTTTAAACTGTCTAGGAAGAATGAGTAAAATTATGCCGACTAATATAGATCTAACTGCGCTAGGAGCAAAATCAGTATAAAAAGCATATAGAGGTAATATAAGTAGAAGTAAAAGCTTAATTAATAAATATGGTGTGTTCAATCTCACAAAAGCGGAATGTACTAAATAAATAATTGCAGCAACATGTGAACCACTTACTGCAAGTAAATGATAAATTCCTATTTCTTTAACATCGTCAATAAATGATTGATTTAATGTTGATGTGTCACCAGTAATCAAAGCTAGTAACCTATCGTGATAAACATTTTTTGTTTTACTCATTTGATTCTGAATATAACTTTGATGTTTGGCTATAGGATTAATTTTCTTATTTTGTGTACAACTATTTAAATCTATCTGTTTAATAAATATTATAGGCTGATTCGAATTTAATAACTGTAAATCTCCGTTTATAGCACATCTATAATTATCAATATTCAATCGATTATAATCACCTTGATGTCTGTAATAAAACTTTACATTGTGGTCATGCCATTCAAGGAGTCCTTTATAGATATTACTTTCTTTGTTTAATTTAATAAAAGTTACTGCTTCATTAATATGTTTACTATTCTTAATATTTTGCATTTCTTGTTTATGTTTAGTAAGTGCTAAATTTAACATTAAAACACTAAGTAATACTGAGATACATACCAAGAATAGATATTGCTTAATTACATTTTTTCTTATTAATAGAAACATTAGCATACAAAGTATAAAAGTAGAGAGCACTTTGTTAAATAACCAAAGTATCCCTACTAGAAATGATATTGCAATATAAAACAATAAACTTAACCTTGAGTTAAATACTTTGCAACATAATCTGGTGAAAATGGAATTTTTTTGTATTCTATTCCAGATTGATCCAGTAACTTCATGGCATACTCGTGATTATGGTAATCTTCAGCGTAATAAATCGTCTTTATTCCTGCTTGAATGATTGATTTTGTACAATTAAGACATGGGAAATGTGTGACATAAATTGTTGCACCTTCAGTCGATACACCTTGCTTTGCACATTGTAATAACGCATTCATCTCAGCATGAATAGTTCTTATACAATGGCCATCTTCAATCAAACAACCCTCATCGATACAATGTACTTCACCAGCTACGGATCCATTATAACCGCCTGCAATAATACGGTTGTCTTTAACTATCGTCGCGCCAACCGATAATCTTTGACAAGTTGATCTTAATGCTAATAAGTGGCTTTGTGCCATAAAATATTCTTCCCATTTTATTCTTTCCATGATGATCTATGCCTCCATCGTACTTAATTAAAATAATAATTATAGCTTACTCATTTTAAATTCATATTGCAAATGCAACTCTTATTACACAGTAAAATAAGCCTTTAATTTTTCAAATGTCTTTGGTCCAAATCCTTTTATATTTTTTAAATCTTCTATGCTATTAAAAGCACCATTTTTATTTTTATAATCTATAATTTCTTTGGCTTTAGAAGGACCTATACCGGGAACTTTCAGTAATTGCTCTTCTGTCGCTACATTCAAATTAATAGTTGATTGTGTATTATCAACCGTATTACTGGTAATTTGTTCTTGTATATTTTGAGAAGTCTTTTCTCCCTTTTCAGGTATGTAAATTAACTTTTGGTCTATTAATTTTTCTGATAAATTAATTTGTTTAGTATCAGCATTATTACTTAATTGCGCTTTCTTTAACAAGTCAATGATTCTATCAGAACTGTTCATTTTATATACATTGGGATGCTTTACTGCCCCCTTTATATCGACGTATATAACTTTATTTTCCTTTTTTGCATCAGAATCTTTAGTTTCGCCTTGATGACGTTTAGATAGAGTTTCTTTTTTATCTGTTTTATTACTATAACTATCTGTATTTGATTCAACATATGTTTGTTGACTTTTGTCTTCATTATGATTCATAGAATAAGATAAAACTGCTATAAAAATAATTGCTATTCCAATTCCAATATATAGTTGATACGGTGTCAAAATCTTTATTAATTGTGTTAATTTAGAAAGCAAAAAATCACCCCTTCATACTAATTAACGTATGTCAGCGTGATTTTACTTTATATTTAATGTTTTTGAGCTACAAAAAATAATCGATCTGCCTGTTCATCATCTTGATTCATATTGAAATCTGTAAACGTTTTGACTAAAGTTAATCCACATTTTTCCAATAATTGAGTATATACATCTTTTTCAAATGTACGTTGATAATGTTCTTCGTCAAATCTTTGATATAAACCATTTTCTCTTTCAATAAAAAATGACATTTGATGAATAACGCTTAATGGTTCCGCTCCTTTTAGAGCATCCCATCCTAAAAATAAATGTTCTGCTTCATCTATATAACTTTGGTCACTAAATAATGTAGTCATTTTAGCAACGGTATGTACATCAAATATTAACAAACCGTTATCTTTCAAATGGTTATAAACACATTTAAAAGTATCTTCAACATTGTCTAATGTAGGTAAATAGTTTAATGAATCACAAAAAATAGTAACAATATCAAATTGATGATCTAATTGAAAATTCGTCATGTCTCCTTCTAACCAATTGATTTGATTAGATTTTTGAGAGGCAATGGAAAGCATATCCGGACTAATATCCATGCCACTAACATTTCCTAAATCATTTAACATACATGTTAATGTACCTGTACCACATCCAATATCAAGGATATCGGCATGATGATTAGCATAAAATTGAACTATATCAAACCATGATTCATAAGGTTGATCTTGTGTGAGTTGATCATAAACCAAACTCATTTCTTCATATTGAGACATAATTAGTAAACAACCTGTCCGTATGATTCGATTGGAGCATCTTGATATAATTTCTCAATATTATAATAAGATCGTTCATCTTTATGGAAGATATGAACAACTACATTGGCAAGGTCAATTAGAACCCATCTTGCATCTTGATAACCTTCCATTCGTTTAACATCGATATCATGTTCATGAACTGCTTCTTTTACAGCTCTAGCAATTGACTGAACTTGACGTTCATTATTACCATGACATACAACAAAATAATCTGTCATATCACTGATACCTTGCATATTAAGAGAAATAATATCTTCTGCTTTTTTGTTCTCTGCTGCATCAACAGCAATGTTTAACAATTTGTCTGAATTCATTTAATCATCCTTTATTCTTTCATCACTATAGTTATAATAATTTAGACAAGCAATCGTAGCACCGTAAACTGTAATATCTTTTTGAATTAAAAATAGTACTGTACGCTTAGAAATTTCATAAATTGTTTTATCTAAGCTACCTTGATTGTATGCCATATCTCTGATTTCTTCAACTCCTGGAGTCTTACGACCAGGCTCTATATAGTCAGCTATAAATACTAGTTTTTCTGTTTTTGTCATTTGTTGACGACCAGTTGTATGATATTTAATAGCTAACAAAACTTCTTCATCTTTGACATCAAAGTCATTTTCCATTATTGCTGAACAAACCGGTCCATGCAAAATTTCTCCACCGTAACTCAATAAATCAGATTCTAAATCATACTGTCTCACTGTTTGATACATAGTACTTAAATCATCATATTTACAATAATCATGAAGTACACCAGCTAGTTCAGCTTTATCTTTATCGCCATCATAGATTTCTGCTAATTTTACAGCTGTCTCTGCTACTCTAAGTGAATGTTTAAATCGCTTTTCTGGCAATTTCTCTTTGACTAACTCTATAGCATTTTCAATTTTCATATAATCCTTCCTCTCGAATATAATGTTCAACGCTTTGAGGAACTAATATTTGAATAGACTGTTTCGCTTTAACACGTTCACGTATCATTGAAGAACTAATATCCATTCTAGGAATAGTGATAGATATCATACCTTCTTCAACAGACTGTACATCTTTCTCTCTATTAACCACTATAAATGTAATCAATTTCTTTAATTCATCAATATTGTACCATTTATCTAATTGATCGTATTGATCAGTGCCTATAATGAAGTAGAATTCACTATTAGGATGTGACTTTATTAATGATGATAACGTATCATAAGTATAGCTTTGCCCTTTTCTTTCTATTTCTTCTTCACTAATTTTACCAAAACCTAAAGTAGCAATTGCTAACTCTATCATTTTAATGCGTTGTGATGCTTCTAGGAAATCAGAATGTTCTTTTAAAGGAGACATATAACTTGGTAAAAAATAAAATTCATCTGGCTTGATGACATGATACACTTCACTAGCTACCATCATATGAGCGATATGAATCGGGTTAAATTGTCCACCATATAAAATAATTTTCTTTTTCATTATGGTAACGTAATTTCTTTATTATCCTTTGATTCTCTGTATAAAACAATCATAGACCCTATGATTTGAACAACTTCACTATTCGTAGCATCACTTAATGCAGTAGCAAGTTCTGATTTATCATCAAAATTATTTTGTAATACGTGTATCTTAATTAATTCGCGATTCTCTAAAGTATCGTCAATTTGGTTAATCATATTTTCATTTATACCACCCTTACCAATTTGGAAGGTTGGATCAGTATTATGTGCTAAACTACGTAAATATCTTTTTTGTTTTCCAGTTAACATAATTAAACTCCTTTTAATTTATCTATTATTGATTGTTTCATCATTTTAATATCGGCTTGGTATCCAGTCCATATTTTGAAACTTTCAGCGCCTTGATATACAAACATGTCTAATCCATTATAAATCGGATTACCTTTATTTTCCGCTTCTAGTAAAATTGGTGTTTTATACGGAATATATACGATATCACTTACTAAGGTGTCTGTGTTTAAATTCTTGAGACTGATGGGTAATTCTTGATTATTATCCATACCAGCAGGTGTTGTATTAATAATAATATCGAACTCATCTAAGTGGGATTCAGCCTGTTCTAGAGTTATCTGATTAACATTTAAATGCCATGACTCAAATCGTTTCATCGAACGGTTAGCAATCGTTAATTTCGGTTGAACAAATTTAGTTAATTCATTTGCTATACCCTTACTAGCTCCACCAGCGCCTAAAATTAATATATATGCATTTTCTAAATCATTATAAACTTGACGCAAGCCAGTAACATAACCTATCCCATCTGTATTGTATCCAATCCATTTACCGTCACGTACCATTACTGTATTAACAGCACCAACAGTTGTAGATTGTGAATCTATTTCATCTAAAAATGGAATAATACGTTCTTTATGTGGGATCGTAACATTAAATCCATCTAATTTTCTTTCTTTAATTATTTCTTTAATGTTATGAAATTGATCTTCAGGTATATCAATTGCTTCATAAGTATAATTCAAACCCAAAGATGCAAAATTATCAGTATGCATAAGTGGTGATAAAGAGTGTGAAATTGGATGTCCAATTACTGCAAATTTCACGTTTATCCCTCCTTATAATATCGAATTTCTTAAAATGACATCTACATTTTTAGGTACTCTAACTATAACTTTTGCACCAGCATCAATTGTAATAAATCCTAGTCCAGAAATCATTACGTCTCGTTTTTCTTTGCCTGTTTCTAATCGAACAGCTTTCATTTCACTCATATTAAATTGATTAGGATCATGAGGTGGTGTTAACAAATCTCCAATATGATTTTTCCATAAATCATTGGCTTTTTCTGTTTTAGTTCTATGAATATTTAATTCATTTGAAAAGAAACATATCAATGGTCTTTTTCCACCTGAAACATAATCAATTCGAGCTAAACCACCAAAGAATAATGTTTGTCCTTCATTTAGTTGATATACTCTTTGTTTGATTTCCTTTTTAGGCATAATTAATTTTAATTCTTTTTCTGTGACAAAGTGAGTCATTTGATGTGATTGAATAATACCAGGTGTATCAAACATAAATGATTTTTCATCTAATGGAATATCTATCATATCTAATGTAGTTCCTGGGAATCTAGACGTTGTGACAACATCTTTTTCACCTACACTAAGCTCTATCAATTTATTAATTAATGTTGATTTACCTACGTTAGTTGTACCTACAATATAGACATCTTCCTGTTGACGATGTTTATTGATTGAATATAATAGATCTTCAATACCCTGTCCTTTTTCAGCTGAAATGAGTACAACGTCTTCAGACTCAAGACCGTATTTCTTAGCAGAACGTTTCAACCATTCTTTTACACGACGTTTGTTAATTTGTTTTGGAAGTAAGTCCATCTTGTTAGCTACTAAAATAACTTTTTTATTACCAACAATGCGTTTAACTGCATTAATAAATGAACCTTCAAAATCAAATACATCTACGACATTAACAACGATACCGCTTTTATCTGATAATCCAGAAAGTAAATTTAAAAAATCTTCGCTATCAAGTCCTACATCTTGTACTTCATTATAATTTTTTAATCGAAAACATCTTCTACAAATAACATCTTCTCTAAACATATTATGTTCCGGTACATAACCTGGTGCGTTTTTATCTTCTGATTGCAATGGTGCGCCGCAACCTATACATTTCAATTCATCACTCAATCAATTTTCCTCCCATTTAATATAACCTTTTTTCCTGAAGTGATTTAATAATCTTCTTTCAATTAAGCGATTAAACTTGGTAATAAACCCGTCAGTACGTTTAACAGGTACAACCATAATCGTATATAAACCATTACGATTACCACCAAAAACATCTGTTAACATTTGGTCACCAACTACCACTGTTTCACTAGGTTTGATGCTCATTTGTTTAATTGCTTTTTTAAATGCTTTACCCATCGGTTTTCTAGCTTTACAAATGAAATCTACATTTAAATCTTTTGAAAATTCACCTACACGTTGTTCATTGTTGTTTGACACAATTGTGATTTGTATGCCTTTTTCTCTTGCTTCTTTAAACCATTGTTTAATTTGTTCAGTTGGCGCGACAACATCCCAACCTACTAGTGTGTTATCTAAATCTGTGATAATACCTTTTACACCAGTTTCAGCCAATTTATCAACATTGATTTCGAATACTGACTTTACATATGCATTAGGCATAAAATAATGTTTAATAATACCCATTGAATTGTCACCTTTACTCTTTAATTATAATTTTCCGACTAATAATTCTACCATTTCACTTGATGAAACAGCTGCTTTTCCTAAAAATTCCTCGAATGTCATATCTGCTTCGCCATTAGCTAAATCAGAGACAGCTCTCGTAATAATAAATGGAACTTTAAATTGATAACATGTTTGAGCGATAGCAGTTGCTTCCATTTCAACAGCCATTGCGTCGCTAAATTGAGTTTTTATCGTTTTTCTTTGTTCTGCACTTCCTATGAAACTATCACCACTTACAATAAGCCCAACTTTAGCATTTAAATTTTGTTGTTTTACAACTTCAATTGTTTCATTTATTAAATTTTGATTTGCTTCATATTTTTCTGGCATTTGTGGGATTTGACCCAATGCATAGCCAAATGCTGTAGCATCTGCATCATGGTAAGCTACATCATCACTGATTAATACGTCTCCTATAGATAAGTTTTCATCTAGTGCTCCGGCTGAACCTGTATTTAGGATGTATTTAGGATTAAATTTTTCGATTAACAATGTTGTGGAAATAGCTGCATTAACTTTGCCAATACCACTTTGAGTAATGACTACTTCTTTTTGATTAAGTTCACCTTTATAGAATTTAACATGAGCTACATTAATTTCGCTTAAATTCACTAATTTATCTTTTAAAATGGCAACTTCTTCTTCCATTGCACCAATAATACCTATCATTATTGTCCCACCTTATCTTATTATACTAGCATTTGTTATTCTATCACATTTTATAGCTTTCAACGACAATAGGTTAGTATTTAACTAATATATAATCGTATGTTTTAAGTTATAAAAAAAGCGTTAATACTACACATTTATTAACTAAATGAATAATATTAACGCATATTTATTATCTTAATTTAATATTACAATCTTAGCCTTTCCACAAACTAGCTAAATCTTGCAATGAGAAGATGCCAGTTAAGATAGTTACTAATACTGCAATAATTCCGAACACTAACATCCAAGTAGGGTGTTTATAATCACCAACAATCGATTTCTTTCTACTCGCTATTAAAATTACACTTAATGTAATCGGTAAAATCCAACCGTTTATTACGCCTGCTATGATTAATAAGCTAACTGGTTTACCAATAAACAAGAAGATTAAAGTTGAAATAACGATAAATGAAATAACGATTAAATTATTTTTATTGAACAAAGATTTATGCATTGTCTTTAAGAACGTTGCGCTTGTATAAGCTGATCCAATAACAGAGGACATTGCTGCTGCAAAAATAACGAGTCCAAAAATGTTCTTACCAATTGGTCCAATCGCATGTTCGAACACTGAAGCTGGTGGATTCTCAGAACTTAATGTAACACCAGTTACAACAACACCTAAAACTGCCAAGAATAGTAAAGTACGCATCACACCAGTAGTTAAAATACCTGCAATAGCTGAATGATTCACAAACGGCAAAAAGTCTTTACCTTTTATACCAGAATCTAAAATTCTATGGGCACCAGCAAAAGTTATGTAACCACCAACCGTACCACCTACAAGTGTGATAATTGGTAAAATCAACTTAATTGGATGTTCAGGAGCAAATGTATGTACTAGTGCATCACCATAAGGTGGATTGGACACTACCATGACATAGGCTACAACAAGGATCATAACAACTCCTAAAATCATAGACACAACATCCATAATTTTTTGACCACTTTTACTAACAAATATTAAAATAGCAAAAATAGCCGTTATCGCAGCACCCCATTTTACATCTAAACCAAACATCGCATTTAGTCCAAGACCTGCTCCGGCTATATTACCTATATTAAATGCTAAGCCCCCAAATGCAATTAAAATCGAGACAACTGTTCCAAGACCAGGCAGTATTTTATTAGATACTTCTTGGCCTCTTAAACCAGTTACAACAAGTACACGCCAAATATTTATTTGAGCTCCAATATCAATAATTATAGAAATGAGAATAGCAAATGCAAAACTAGCATAAAATTGTGCAGTAAATACTGCTGTTTGTGTTAAAAATGCTGGACCGATAGCTGATGTAGCCATCAAAAATACAGACCCTAATAACAACCTTTTATGATTTCTAGTAAATTGAGCTTTCCCATTATGATTTGATGATAGTTTTTCTCCCATCTAAAAACCCCCTATAAAGTTTGGATATCAATGCCTTCTTTCGTTAATTTTTCTCTTATTTTTGTTACGAATTCAAGCGCATGTGCGCCATCTCCATGAACACATATTGTGTCTGCTTGAAGAGTGATTTCCTTATTATTTTTTGAAATGACTTTATTCTCAGTTACCATTTTTACAACTTGTTCCAATGCTTCTTCAGAATCAGTAATCACTGCATCCGCTTCTTTACGACTTACAAGTTGACCATCATCTTCGTATCGACGATCAGCAAATACTTCTGAAGCTGTCTTTAATCCAACTTTTTCTGCTTCTGAAATAAGTAATGTATTAGCTAAACCAACAAATACAAGACTTGAGTCAAAATCATAAACTGCTTTAGCAATAGCATTTGCTATAGCTTCATCTTTAGCACCCATTTGGTACAATGCTCCATGAGGCTTAACATGATTCATTTTAACGTCGTGTATTTGACAAAAGCCATTTAATGCGCCTAATTGGTATACTACAATGTTATATATTTCATCAGGTGTCATATCTAATTTACGTCTACCAAAACCTTGTAAATCAGGTAAACCAGGATGTGCACCTATACCAATGTTATTTTTTTTAGCTAATTGAATTGTTTCATTCATTACATTCGCATCACCAGCATGAAAACCACAAGCAATGTTTGCTGATGTAATTAGAGGAAGAATATCTTTATCTCCACCAAAAGAATAATTACCAAATGCTTCGCCTAAATCGCAATTTAAATCAATTTGCATTATAATTCCACTCCTTTACTTATTTGATGTTTTTCAAGGAATTTAATATCAACATCTTTTGCGTCTCCATCTGAATATGCAGGATAGTTTAATACTGCATAAAGGAAATCTGCTGTTGTTGTAAAACCATCGATAACCATTTCATCTAAAGTTACTTTTAACTTTTGAATTGCGCTAGCTCTATCTGCACCTTTTACAATTACTTTTGCTACTAAAGAATCATAATAAGGAGATACTTTATATCCTGGATATAGAAGTGAATCTACTCTAACGTTAAAACCTTGTGGTAAGTGTAATGCATTTACTTTACCTGGTGTTGGTTGGAAATGCTTTTCAGGATTTTCAGCATTGATTCTTGCCTCAATTACATGACCATTAAACTTAATGTCTTCTTGTTTAAAAGGAAGCTCATCATGTTGTAGTAGATAAAGTTGTGCAAGTAATAAATCTCTGTCAGCACGCATTTCTGTAACAGTATGTTCTACTTGAATTCTTGCATTCATTTCAATGAAATAATGTGCATCTTCAGTAACTAAAAACTCAATCGTACCTGCACTTCTGTAATTTGAAGCTTGAGCAACTTTAACTGCATCATCACAAATACGTTGGCGTCTTTCCTCAGTTAGTGCAGCACATGGAGATTCTTCAATTAATTTTTGATTTTTTCTTTGTACTGAACAATCACGTTCTCCTAAATGAACAAAATTATCTTTTCCATCTCCAATAATTTGAACCTCAACATGTTTAGCAACAGGAATAAAGGCTTCTACATATACTCGGTCATCATTAAAGTATTTTTGTCCTTCACTTTTAGCTTCTTTTAACGCTTTTTCAAGATGGTCAGGTTCTTTAACAATACGTATTCCTTTACCACCGCCACCACTTGCAGCTTTTAAAACAACAGGATAACCAATGTCTTCTGCCAGTGTTTTTATTTCTTCTACAGTTTTAACTTCATCTGTTGAACCAGGTATAACAGGAACTCCAGCACCATCAACAGTTTGTCTAGCTGTAATTTTATCTCCCATCATTTCCATAGTTGTTTTATTAGGTCCGATAAAATTGATATTATTATCTTCTACAGCTTTAGCGAATGTTGTTGACTCAGATAAAAATCCATATCCCGGATGAATAGCATTCGCACCAGTTACCTCTGCAGCACCTATGATTCTAGGAATATTTAAATAACTATCTAGTGGATTTGCTTCACCAATACAAACTGCTTGATCAGCTAATCCTACATGTAAGCTATCTTCATCTCCTTTAGCATATACTGCTACAGTTTCAATGCCCATCTCTCTACAGGCACGAATAATTCTAACAGCAATTTCCCCTCTGTTTGCAATTAAACATCGATACATTTACTTGTACCCCCTTACTTCAACGTTACTAAAACTTGGTCATATTCAACATTAGTTCCATGATCGACAACAATTTCAGCTACTTCACCAGCAATATCACTAGTAACTTCATTCATTACTTTCATAGCTTCAATGTAACCAATAACATCGCCTTTTTCTACTTTATCGCCGACTTTAATTTGAGGTTCTGTTAATTCTTTACTATCTTGTAAAAAGAATGTTCCGACCATTGGTGATTTGATCGCATTTTCTTCAGATTGAACATCAGTTTTTTGAGAATCTTGTTGATTTACACCATTTGATGTCGCACCATTTTGAGCTTGAGGTACATTGGTAGGCTGTGCTAATACTTGTCCTTCTGTAAAATCTAATTCAATTTCACTTTCAAAATCTTTATATTTAAATTTTTTCACATCATTAGCTTTGACTAGTTTAATGATTTCTTCTATTTTTTTAGTATTCATTGATTAAATATCTCCTTTAAGTAGATTCGCTAATTTTTTTGATGTTTGTCTTAACATAGATAGTTCGTATAGCGGTTGTTTTTGTATATTTGATAATTCGTCTTCAAATTGCTCGTTAAATGTTGCAGATTCATTTATAGCATCTTCAATTGATATCCATTTAAATTGCACAGCTTCTCCTGGTTGTAATTGAACTAATTTATTTAATCCTAGTTGTGTTACTGTTGCAATTTTTGTATAGCCCCCAACAGTTTGTTTATCATTTAATAATACAATAGGGTTTCCATCATTTGGAACTTGGATACTGCCTAAGGCTACTGGTTCAGAAATAATATCTGCAGATTCTTCGGGTGGGATACTTTCACCTTTTAAGCGAAATCCCATTCTATCTGACATATCTGAGATAATAAATTCATTTTCAACTAATTTTGCTTTAGCCTCTTCTGAAAAAGCTTCAATTTGTGGCCCTTCGACAATATGAATCACATTGTCTTCATAGTTTAAATTTATTTCTGCAGCTTGACCTACATATTTCTTATATTTAGGTAATGATACTGTATCTATAACATCATCTTTCTTTAATGCACGACCTTTAAAGCCACCCATTTTACTTCTAGTATGCGTTGCATAACTATTTGCAACTTTTAGTATATCCAATGGTTGACCAAATGTAATGTAACCTCGAGCGCCTTTAATAGCATTACCGATTTCCAAAATATCACCTTGATGAACTTCATAGATGACTTGTGTCTGTATAGGGTTCCCGTTTAATTTTGCATTAAACTGTCCACCAGTAATGGTAAATGAATTATCACTTAAAAATTGTATAGATGGGCCTACAATTGTATATTCAAGTGAAGGGCCTTCATTACCGATTAGATGCTTAGCAATCAAATAGCTAAATTTATCAAGTGCGCCAGCTTCCGAAAAACCTAAATTCATATAACCTTTTCTTCCTTCATCTTGAACGGTTGTGAACAAGCCTGGCTTTATAATTTTAATACTCATTGTCGTAAGTCACCCACTTATCTAATTCAAAATTTCCAGCATTAATATCTGCTTGAATTTGTTCAAATTCATCTTGTGTAATCGCTTTAAATTGAATATAGTCACCAGCTTCATAGATTGTCATTGGCTCTCTATCTAAATCAAATACTTTTAGCGGCGTACGTCCAATAATTTGCCAACCACCTGGTGAATCTAAAGGATATAAACCAGTTTGGTTATTTGCAATACCAACTGATCCTGCTTCAATTTTTACTCTTGGCTCTGAACGACGAGGTGTATGTATACGTTCGTCTAGACCACCTAAGTATGGAAATCCTGGCATAAAACCTAACATATATATTAAGTAGGGTTGTTGTGTATGTATCTGGATTACTTCCTCAGTTGTTAATTGATTACTAGAGGCAACTTCTTCCAAATCAGGTCCAAATTCTTCACCATAAACTACGGGTATTGTTACTACTTTTCGTTGTTGTAATTGATTTGATTCTGAGTCATTAAATTGATTAAGTTCTAAATTTTCAATTAATTTAGTGCCATCAATACTTGTGTTATCAAACGAAATCAAAATAGCTCTATATGAAGGTACTATATCTATGATTTCTTTATGATTTTGTTCCTTAATATATTGAACTAATTTATTTACTTTATTATATGTATCTTTAGTAATTTCATTATCAAAATAAATCATTAAAGATTGTTCATTTATCAATCTAGTTTCCAACTTACCAATTCCTCCCCTTTTATAGGACTAGTTTGTTGTGCTATATTATTGTATCATTTTATTTGCGTGATTGTTTAATAAATTATTCTAATTATTAGTAATAACCAATTTCTCAATTCATTCTAAGATTTACATTTACTAATAATAATTACTAACTATTCAAAAAATTCTTTATTATATTTAATCATAATAATTTTAATTTGTCACTGTAATCGTTATCACCAAATAAGTTTTCCTTATTAAAATGATTGCATTAAATTAAAAGATTTTTCAAATGTCTCACTTAAATATTAAACATTCCAAAAAATCGCAAGGGAGTGGGACAGAAATATAAAGCACTACTCCTAATTTTATTAGGTTAGTAGTACTTACACATTAGCTTTAGCTAAGGTGTACATTAATGGAACACATGAGTTGAACTCATGCGTAAGAAATAC